>DASREB010000196.1:0-15635 GCA_035652275.1 Burkholderiales bacterium | reverse complement strand
TACATGGCAATGGTCATCATCTCGCCGTGCGCGAAGTTGACCACGCGCACGACCCCGAAGATCACCGACAGCCCGAGCGCCATCAGCCCGTAGACCAGGCCGGTCAGTATCCCGGAGACGACGACGTTGGCGACGAGATCGAGGGCCGGCATCAGCCGGAATTCGGGGCCAGGACCCGAATCAGATCCGGTCCTGGCCTCGAATTGGGTTCAGGCCTTCTTGTAGCCGGGAACCGGGAAGACCGGCTTCGCCGTCGCCGCATCCTTTGGCAGGACCACGGTCGGCAGCAGGTTCAGGTTCTGCACGCACGCCGAGCCGATGCCTTCGACCTGGCCCTTGGCGTTGAACTTGATCGGGCCGCCGAGCGTCATCTTCTCGGTGATGTTGGTCTGGCGGATGGCATCGGCGAGCGTCTTCGGATCGGTGCTCTTCGCGCGCTTGAAGGCGTCGGCGGCGATCAGGATCGCCTCGAAGGTGAAGCCGGCGTTCAGGCCGTGGAACACCAGATTGTCCTTCGGGTTGTGCTTCTTGAACGCTTTCTCGACGACCTGGGTGAGCTTCGCCTTCGGGTTGTACCAGGGCACGTTGGAGATCGAGTACTCCGAGAGCTTGCCGAGGGTCTTGAAGTACTGCTCCTCGTACATGCCGGGGGAGCCCGGGCTGATGATGCCCATCGGCTGCCAGCGCTGCTTGACCATCTCGCGCCGCAGGATGATGGCGTCGTTCAGGCGGCAGACGAGCAGCAGGAAGTCCGCGTTCGCCGCCTTCGCCTTCGACACCTCGACCGTCAGGTCCTTGGCCGCCGGGTCGTAGGAGATGGTGTCGACGATCTTGAACGGCAGCTGCGTGCGGCTCGGCAGCATGGCGTTGATGCCCTTGGTCATCGCCTGGCCGAAGGTGTCGTTGACGTGCATGTACACCGCGGTGCGCGGCACGGTGTTGGTCGCCTGGAAGAGCTCGCCGATCAGATCCAGGCCGTTCCTGACGATGTCGCCCGCCGTCTGGAAATTGCGGAACACGAACTTGTAGCCCTGCTCGGTGATCTGCGGCGCGGCGGCGATATTGATGATGAACGGCACCGCACGCTGCTCGGCCACCTGCGCGATCGCGGCGCTCGCGCCTGAATCGAAGGCGCCGACCAGCACGTTCGCGCCTTCCTGGATCAGGCGCTCGGCGCGCGTACGCGCCGTATCGACGTTCGATTCGAAGTCGGCGTTCATCAGCTCGATGTCCACGCCGAGCAGCTCCTTGATCACGCCCGGGGCGAGATCGGCGCCTTTCTGGCACGACTGCCCGATGAAGCCGAGATAGCCCGAGCGCGGCAGGATCACGCCGACCTTGAGCTTTTGCGCCTGCGCGCGCGTGAGCGAGAACGGATTGACGGCGGCGAGCGCGCCCGCGGCAGCGAGCGCCTTATTGAACTGGCGGCGGTTCATCGGCCCCTCCTTTGGCGCCGGTATTCTAAGCGACGCTCTCTGGTGGCCGGAATTGCGCTCTGGATGGAAATTCAGCTCTTCAGCCAGCGCTCGGCTTCTTCCTCGGTGATGAAGCGCCGCGCGTCGAGTCCGAGGCGGCCCGCTTCGACCACCGCGGCGTCGTAGACCGCGATCAGCATCGGGCTTTTCGCCACCAGCGCCAGCCGAAAATCCGCCGGCACGCCGGCGAGCGCGATCGAGCGCAGCGCGTCGCGCCCGGCGAGGTGATAGAACGGATCGATCGTGGCCATGCCGATGACGAGGATGCGCTTGCACTGGCGCACCAGGCACTCGTTGGCGAGCATGCGGTAGCACTCCTGGACTTCCTCCGCGAGCCCCGGGCCGACGGTGGCGCGCAGACAGTGATCGTCCTGGTCGATCTCGCAGCCGAGATCATGGCGAATGCTATCGGCTGAAGTCATGTCGCTGACTTGTAGTGGCGACTGACGCCGTGCAACGGCGGTGCCGCTGTCGCCGAAGCCTTACACTCGGTGGTTATGGACCGACGCATACGAGCGGTGCGCCTGGGCCCGCGCGAGGTACGCCTCGAGCGCGCTGCCGGCGGCGTGATTCATTTGCGCTCGCCGCAGCCGCTCGGGTCCTATCCCGCGCATCTCATTGAACCGCTCGCCTATTGGGCCGAGCGCGCGCCCGAGCGAACGCTCTTTGCGCAGCGCGATAAGTCGGGCGGCTGGCGCACTCTCAGCTACCGCGATGCCTTGGGTAAAGCGCGGCGTGTCGGGCAATTCCTGATGGAGAAGGGGCTGTCGGCCGAGCGGCCGCTGGTCGTCCTTTCAGGCAATGATATCGAGCACGCGCTGCTGCATCTGGGTGCCATGTATGCCGGCATTCCTTACGCGCCGATCTCGCCCGCGTACTCATTACTGTCGGCCGACTTAGGCAAGCTGCGCGCGGTGTTCGATTTGCTGACGCCCGGCCTGGTTTTCGTCTGCGACCGTAGCGCCTACGGGCGAGCCCTCGATGCGGTGGTGGCGCCCCGCGGCATCGAAGTCATCGATCGCCTGCCCAGCCGCGAGCCGACGCGCGCGCTCGAAGCGGCGCATGCGCGCGTCGGGCCCGACACGATCGCCAAGTTCCTCTTCACCTCCGGCACCGCGGGCACCCCGAAAGCGGTCGTCAATACGCAGCGCATGTGGTGCGCGAACCAGGTGATGGCCCGCGCCACGCTCGCCTTTGTGCAGGACGAGCCGCCGCTCATGGTGGAGTGGGCGCCGTGGCACCACACCGCCGGCGGCAACAAGGACCTCGGGCTCGTCATCTTCAACGGCGGCACGCTCTATATCGACGAAGGCAAGCCGCTCGCGGGCGCCATCGAAGAGACCGTGCGCAACCTGCGCGAGATCGCGCCGACCTTCTATTTCACCGTGCCGAAGGGATACGAAGCGCTTCTGCCTTACCTGCGGGCCGACGAGCCGCTGCGCCGCAATTTTTTCAGCCGGCTGAAGATGCTCTGGTTCGCCGGCGCCGGCATTGCGCAGCACGTATTCGACGAGTATCGCGAGCTCGCCTTTCAGACCTGCGGCGAGGAAGTGCTCTTCGGCACCGGCCTCGGCTCGACCGAAACCGCGCCGTTTACCATGAGCCGCACGTGGCCGACCGCCGATGCCGCGAATGTCGGTCTGCCGGCGCCGGGCGTCGATCTCAAGCTCGTGCCGCTCGAGGGCAAGTACGAGGCGCGGCTCAAAGGCCCGCATATCACGCCGGGTTACTGGCGGGAGCCCGAGCTCACGCGCCGCGCGTTCGACGAGGAAGGCTATTACCGCCTGGGCGACGCCTTCACCTTCGCGGGCGATGATCCGGCGGAGGGCCTCATCTTCCACGGACGCATCTCGGAAGACTTCAAGCTTGCGACCGGCACGTGGGTGCACGTTGGCGCGCTGCGCACGGCGTTCGTCATGCACTTCGCGCCGCTCCTCCGCGACGTCGTGATCGCCGGCGACCGGCGCAATGAGCCCGCGGCGCTCGTCTTTCTCGCGGCACCCGCGCCGCGAGAGGAACTGCTGCGCCGGCTGCGCTCGTTCGCGGCGCAGGCGACCGGCAGCTCCAACCGCATCGCGCGGCTGCTGGTGCTGGAGGAGCCGCCGTCGCTCGACGCCGGCGAGATGACCGACAAGGGCACGATCAACCAGCGCGCCGTGCTGGCGCGTCGTGCGGCGCTGGTCGACGAGCTCTACGCCGGCTCGCCGCGGGTGCTCGCGGCATGATGGAGCTGCCGTCGCTCGCCGAGCTCGAGGCCGCCGCGCAAATCGTCTATCGGCACATGCCGCCGACGCCCCAGTATCGCTGGCCGGTGCTCTGCGAGCGCCTCGGTGCGGATGTCTGGCTCAAGCACGAGAACCACACGCCGGTCGGCGCCTTCAAGCTGCGCGGCGGCCTGGTCTATTTCGACCAGCTGGCGAAGGTGTCCGGCGTCATCGCTGCGACCCGCGGCAATCACGGCCAATCGGTTGCTTATGGCGCGCGCGAATACGGCGTGCCGGCGACCATCGTCGTGCCGCACGGCAACAGCGTCGAGAAAAACGCGGCCATGCGCGCGCTCGGCGCGCGGCTTATCGAGCACGGTCACGACTTCCAGGCTGCTTTCGAGCACGCGCAGTCACTGGCCGAGCGCGAGCGCCTGCACCTGGTGCCGTCGTTCGACCGCCGGCTGGTCGCGGGCGTCGGCACCGCGACCCTCGAGCTCCTGCGCGCAGTACCCGATGCTCATGCGCTGTACGTGCCCATCGGCCTTGGCTCCGGCATCTGCGCCGCCATTGCCGCTCGCAACGCGCTTGGCCTTCGCACCGAGATCGTCGGCGTCGTCTCGGCTCATGCGCGCGCTTATGCCGCTTCCTTCGCCGAGCGCCGCCCGATCGAATTGCCGGTCACGACGCGCCTTGCCGATGGCATGGCGGTGCGTAAGCCCGATGGCGCGGCACTCGAGGTGATCTGGCGTTATGTCGATCGTATCGTCGAGGTGAGCGACGAGGAGGTGGCGCAAGCCATCGCTCTCATCTTCCAGGCAACCCACAACGTCGCGGAAGGCGCTGGTGCCGCCGGCCTTGCAGCAATGCAAAAGGAGCGCCAGCGCGTCTCCGGGCGGAAAGTCGCGGCGGTGCTGTCCGGGGGCAATATTGACCGGCCGCTCTTTGCCGAGGTGCTGACCCGTGAACATTGAGCCACTCGTTGCCATCGACGTGCACACACACGCCTGGAAATCGGCGCTCGCAGTGGATGACGCGCCGACCGAGCAGCAGCAGGCGATGGGGCGCTATTTCCGCTACCAGCCGCAGCACGCCACGGTGCCCGAGATGGCCGCGTACTACCGCAAGCTCAAGATGGCGTTCGTCGTCTTCGCGGTCGATAGCCCGCGCGAGAGCCGCAAGATCACGAACGAGGAAGTCGCAAAGCTCGCGCACGAGCATAGCGACGTCGCGATTGCGTTCGCGAGCATCAATCCGCATCGCGGTGCCGACGGCGTGGCCATGGCGCGGCGCCTCATCAAAGAGCATGGCGTGCGCGGCTTCAAGTTCCACCCTTCGGTGCAGGATTTCTACCCCAACGATCGATTGGCCTATCCCCTCTACGAGGTGATCGCCGAGGCGAAGCTGCCGGCGCTCTTTCACACCGGCCAGACTGGCGTCGGCGCCGGCACGCGCGGCGGTGGCGGCATCCGACTGAAATACTCGAACCCGATGCTGCTCGACGACGTGGCCGCCGATTTCCCGGACATGCCGATCATCCTCGCGCACCCGTCTTTTCCCTGGCAGGAAGAAGCGCTCTCGGTTGCGACCCACAAGCCGCAGGTGTACATCGATCTCTCGGGCTGGTCGCCGAAATACTTTCCGCCCATCCTCGTGCAGTACGCGAATACCTTGCTCAAGGAAAAGATCCTTTTCGGCTCCGACTATCCGCCGCTCACGCCCGAGCGCTGGATGGAAGAGTTCGAGAAGCTCCCAATCAAGCCGGAAGTGCGACCGCTCATCCTCAAGGAGAACGCGGCGCGCCTGCTCAAATTGCGCTGAATGAACACCACGCGCTGATGCTGGCCGGCGTCAGCGCCATCTGCTTCGGCAGCGCACTGGTCACTGCCAAGCTCGGGCTGCGCAGCATCGACGCGCGCTCGGGCGCAGCGATCAGCATTCCGACGGCCACCGCGCTCCTGATAATCGCTGCGCCGTTCGCGCTCGATGCGTCCGGCTTTACGCTCGCCGCGGCGTTCATCTTTGCCGCCATCGGCGTGTTCTTCCCGGCGGTCGTGACGCTCCTCACCTTCGCCGCGAATGATCGCCTCGGCCCGTCGGTGACCGGCACGGTCTCGAGCACCGCCCCGCTCTTCGCGCTGCTTGCCGCCGTGCTCCTGCTTGGAGAGCGCATTCCGGCGCGCGCCTTCGTTGCCACCGCTGGGGTGGTGGCCGGCGTCGCGCTGCTTTCCTGGCGCGGCGGGGTCCTCATGCGCCGCGCGCTGTGGCTGCCGCTCGCGGGCGCGGCGCTGCGCGGCATCGTGCAAGTCGCGGCGAAAGCGGGGCTCGCGCTGTGGCCGAGCCCATTCGCCGCGAGCCTGATCGGCTACAGCGTTTCCACGCTGACCGTGTCGCTCGCGGCGCGCGGACGCCATCGTTGGCGAGAGCGCCGCGCGCTGCTATGGTTCATGGCGACCGGACTGCTCAATGGCCTCGCGGTGCTGCTGATGTACGCGGCGCTGAGCGCAGCGCCGGTGTCGCTCGTCGCACCGGTCGTCGCCGGCTATCCGCTCGTCACGGTACTGCTCGGCGCCGCGGTGCTGCGCGAGGAGGTATTGAGCGTGCGCTCGGTCGCCGGCGCGTTGCTTATCGTCGGCGGCATCGCGTATCTTGTGGCCGGCTCATGAAGGTCCTCGTCGTCGGTGCCGGGCTCTCCGGCATGGTGCTCGCGACCGCGCTCAAGCGAACGGGCAGCGCGGTCGAATTGATCGAGCTTCATCCCGCCTGGCAAGTGCTCGGCGTCGGCATCTCGGTGCAGGGGCCGGCCTTGCGCGCGCTGAAAGCGATCGGGCTGCTCGAAGCCTGCATCGCCGCGGGCTTCGGCTATTCGCAGGTGGTCAATTGCGATCAGAACGGCAAGGTGCAGGGCGTGGTGGAGCTGCCGCGCCTCAACGGCGCGCAGTATCCGGCATGCGTCGGCATGATGCGCCCGGCGCTGCACGACGTTGTCGCCGGCGCCATACGCGACGCCGGCGTCGCCGTGCGTTTCGGCACCACGGTGCGCGCGCTGAGCGCGACAGGAGACGTCGAGTTCAGCGACGGCGTGCGCGCGAGCTATGACCTGGTTGTCGGCGCGGATGGGGCCAACTCGCGCATCCGCGAGCTGCTGCGCGGCCCTCAAGCCAAGCCGCTGTACACCGGCCAGGCCGTCTGGCGCGCGATGGTGCCGCGTCCGCCCGAAGTCAAGGCGCGGCACGCCTATTACGGGCCGCGCCACAAGGCCGGCTTCAATCCGGTGTCGCAGACCGAGATGTACATCTATCTCGTGCAGAACGTGCAGGGCAATCCGCGCCTCGAGCCGGCGCGCTGGCCGGCGCTGATGCGCGAACTGCTCGCCGATTTCGGCGGGCACATCGGCGCCGTGCGAGAGCGCATCATCGATCCCGAGCGCATCGTCTATCGGCCGGTGGGCTCGCTGCTGCTGCCGCCGCCCTGGTACCAGGGACGCGTGGTGCTGATCGGCGACGCCGCACACACCGCGCCGCCGCAGCTCGCGAGCGGCGCCACCATCGCCATCGAAGACGCCATCGTGCTCGCCGAGCTGCTCGCCGCCATGCCGGTCGACGAGGCGCTGGCGCGCTTCATGGCGCGTCGCTACGAGCGCTGCCGGATCGTGGTCGAGAACTCCTGGCAGCTCGGCGAATGGGAGAAGACGCCGGACGCGCCCGGCGCCGACGCCACGGCGCTCATCCAGGCGTCGATGAAGGCGCTCGCCGCGCCGATATGAGCCGCGCAGCCGCGGCGCTACTCGCTCTGGCGCTCATCGCGCTCGTCGTGTCGAGCGTGCATCCTTACGATCGCGCGACCTGGTTCATGGAGGTGGCGCCGATCTTCATCGCCGCCCCCATCATGATCGCGACCTATCGGCGCTTCCCGCTCACCGACATGCTCTACATGATCATCGCCGTGCATGCGCTGGTGCTGATCTTCGGTGGCGCTTATACCTATGCTCGCGTGCCGCTCGGCGATTGGCTCGAGCGTTTGCTTGCGCTTGACCGCAATCCGTATGACCGCATCGGCCATTTCATGCAGGGGCTCACCCCGGCGCTCCTCGCGCGCGAGATCTTCCTGCGCGGCGGCTACGTCGCCGGGCGGCGCATGACCGCGTTCCTCTGCGTCTGCGTGGCGATGACGGTGAGCGCATGCTACGAGCTGATCGAGTGGTGGGCGGCGCTCGCGCTCGGGCAGGGCGCTGATGCGTTTCTCGGCACGCAGGGTGATCCCTGGGACACGCAGGGCGACATGTTCAGCGCGCTCATCGGCTCGATCGTCGGCCTGGCCGCGTTTTCACGCCTGCAGGACGTGCAGATCCGCACGCTGCAGATGCGGCCGGTTCGTTCGCTTTAGACCGAATACTTCTCCAGCACCTTGCGATCGACCTCGATGCCGAGGCCCGGCTTCGCCGGAATCTCCACCCAGCCGCTGCGCTGGCGTAGCGGCATGTTCGTCAGGTGCTCGCGGAACGGGTGCGACGAGGTATCGAACTCAAGCAGGAGGTCGCTCGGGTAGAGCGAGTGGTTGGCCACCGGGATTGAAGCGATGAACTGCAGCGATGCCGCCTGGCCTACCGCCGAAGCCCAGACGTGCGGGTTCACCTGCACGCCGTGCGCATGCGCCAGCGCCACGATATGCCGGCAGGCGGTGAAACCGCCGGCAGTGCAGAGGTCGGGCTGCGCGATGTCGATCGCGCGGGCGGCGAAGAGGTTGCGGAAGCCGAACGCGGTGTACTCGTTCTCGCCGCCCGCGATCGGCGTGGCGAGCGCGCGGCGCACTTCGACATAGCCCGCGAGATCTTCCTGCACCACCGGCTCCTCGTACCAGCGCAAGCGCCAACCCATGTCCTCGAGGCCGCGCCCCAGCCGGATGGCGTCGGCAACGCCGTACGCATGGTTGGTGTCGATCATCGCTTCATGCTTGCCCGCCGCTTCCTTCACCGCGCGCATCACCGCCAGGTCGTCGTCGATACCGAAACCGAGCTTGACCTTGTATGCCGTGAATCCCTGCCCGATATGGCGCTCAGCTTCCTGCGCCAGGCGCGCCGCCTCGCCCTGGCCGCGGATGCGATAGAAGCCGGTCGCGTATGCCCGCACCCGCTGCCGGAACCTCCCGCCGAGCAGCCGCGCCACCGGCTCGCCGCGCGCTTTGCCGGCGATGTCCCAGCAGGCGATGTCGATGGCGCTGATCGCGCCGATCACGGCGCCTTTCTGCCCGTAGTCGCGCGTGTGGTGATACATGCGATGCCACAGCACTTCGGGCTCCAGCGGATCCGCGCCGACGGCGAGAGGCGCGAGCGCGTGCTGGATGGCGGCGGCGGCGATTTCCGGCGGCTGCAGCCCCTGGCAGAGCGCCTCGCCCCAGCCGGTGAGGCCTTCGTCCGTGGCCACTTCGACGAGTGTCGCGCCGCGGCTACTCACCCAGCCCTGCGAGAACGCGAACGGCTGTTCCAGTGCCGAGCGCAGGACGTGAACACGGACGCCGGTGATTTTCATCGGGTGCTTAATATACTTGGCGCATGCCCGTGCGCACGGAAATCCGGGAAGGTCTCGTGCCGGTCAAGGTCTATACGACCGAGCTCGAGGCTGCCGCCCGGCAGCAGCTCGTCAACATCTCGAAGTTGCCGATCGTGCACCACCATGTCGCCGCCATGCCCGACGTGCATCTCGGCATCGGCGCGACCGTCGGCTCGGTCATTCCGACGAAGCAGGCGATCATTCCGGCGGCGGTCGGCGTCGACATCGGCTGCGGCATGATCGCGCGGCGCCTCTCGCTGACGGCGAACGATTTCGACGAGGAGCGGCTGCGCAAGGTGTTCAACCAGATCTCGCGCGACGTGCCGGTCGGCTTCGACAGCCACAAGGACCGCGATGCGCGCACCCATGCGGCGAAGCGCTTCGACAAGGGCCTTCGGCGCATCATCGAGAAGCATCCCGGCGTACAGAAACGCGTCGGCAAGAAGGCGAGCTGGGTGAACCAGCTCGGCACGCTCGGCGGCGGCAACCATTTCATCGAGGTGTGCCTGGACGAAGCGCAGCGCGTGTGGGTGATGCTGCATTCGGGCAGCCGCGGCATCGGCAACGCCATCGGCTCGTACTTCATCGACCTCGCGCGTAGCGACGCGGAGCGCGCGCAGCTGCACCTGCCGGATCGGGACCTCGCCTATTTCCCCGAAGGCGCGCGGCACTTCGACGATTATGTCGAGGCGGTCGGCTGGGCACAGGACTACGCGCGCGCCAACCGCGCCGAGATGATGGAGCTCGTGATCGACGCCATGCATCGGCATCTGCCGCCGTTCGAGGCGGCGGAAGAGGCGGTGAACTGCCACCACAATTACGTCGAGCGCGAGCACCATTACGGCGAGGAGGTCTGGGTCACGCGCAAGGGCGCGATCCGCGCCGGCCGCGGCGAGCTCGGCATCATCCCGGGGAGCATGGGTGCGCGCAGCTACATCGTGCGCGGCACTGGCAACGCCGAGAGCTTCCAGTCGTGCGCGCATGGCGCGGGCCGCAGGATGAGCCGCAACGCGGCGCAGAAGCAGTTCTCCATCGCCGATCTCCAGGTGCAGACGCAGGGCGTGATCTGCCGCAAGGACAAGGGCGTGCTCGACGAGATTCCGGGCGCGTACAAGAACATCGACCAGGTGATGGCGAACCAGGCGGATCTCGTCGAGGTGGTGCACACGCTGAAGCAGGTGCTTTGCGTCAAGGGCTGAGTTCCGTCGGGCGGCTGACGCTGGTGCTCGGCCTGGTGATGGCGATCGGGCCGCTCGCCATCGACATGTATCTGCCGGCGCTGCCGACGCTCGCGAGCGAGTTCAACGTCGAGCCCTCGCGCGTCCAGCACACGCTCTCGGCGTATCTCCTCGGCCTCGCCGTCGGGCAGCTCGCCTTCGGGCCGATCGCCGATCGCTATGGCCGCAAGCCGCCGCTCCTCGGCGGGCTCGTGGTATTTACGCTCGCCTCGATCGGCTGCCTGCTCGCCGGCACCATGGAGTACTTCGTGGCGCTGCGCTTCGCGCAGGCGCTCGGCGGCGCCTCCGGCATGGTGGTGATCCGCGCGGTGATCCGCGACAAGTTCGACGAGATTCAGTCGGCGCGCGTGCTCTCGCTCATGATGCTGGTGATGGGCGCGGCGCCGATCCTGGCACCGCTCGCGGGCGGCTGGCTGCTGGTGAACGGCTCGTGGCACTGGATCTTCGGCTTTCTGGGCGCCTACACGGTGCTGTGCATTGTTCTCGTCGCGACCTTCCTCGAGGAGACGCATCCGGTGCATCGCCGCAGCGCGACGCTGGTGCGCGCGCTCTCGGCGGCGCTGCCGCTTTTCGGCGATCGGCGCTTCTTCGGGCCGGTGATCGTGTTCATCGCGCCCTTCGGCGCGTTCTTCGCGTACCTGGCGGCGGCGCCCTTCGTCTATATCGAGTATTTCGGCGTCGCGGCGGAAAACTTCGGCTGGTATTTCGGCGCCGGGGCGGCGAGCTTCATCACGGTGTCGCAGGTGAACCGCCGCATGGTGGCGCGCCACGGCGTGCGGCGCGTGCTCGGCTGGGGCGTCTATGGTCTTGGCGCCGGCGCCAGCGCGCTCCTCGCGTGCGCGGCGAGCGGGCTCTTCGGCTTCGCCGGTGTCTTCATCCCGATCTTCGTCATGGTCGGCAGCATCGGCTTCATCGCCTCGAATGCAACGTCGGTGGCAATGGCGCCGTTCGGCGAGCGCGCGGGCGCCGCGTCGTCGCTCCTCGGCGCCACGCAGTCGGCTTTCGGCGTCGCGGCAAGCGCCGCGGTTGGCTGGATCGGCAACCGCGGCCCGGTGCCGATGGCGACCGTCATGTTCGCGTGCGCGGCGACCGCCTTCCTGGCGTACGCTTTGCTCGTTCGCCAGCCAAGGAGCACCGCATGACTTCCATTTCTCGCCGCCGCCTGGTGGGCGCGGCTTTTCTCCTGCCGCTCACGCACGGCGCATGGGCGCAGCTCTGCGCGAGGCCTACGCCGCGTGAAACGGAAGGGCCGTTCTTCAAGCCGGCGAGCCCGCAGCGCATCATGCTGATCGAGCCCGGCAGCAAGGCGCCGCGCCTGATGGTGAGCGGTCGCGTGCTGACGGCCGATTGCAAGCCGGCCGCGAACGCGCTGCTCGATTTCTGGCATGCGGACGAGACCGGTGACTACGACAACCGTGGCTTCCGCTACCGAGGGCACCAGTTCACCGATGCCGAGGGCGGCTATCGCCTGGAGACGATCCTGCCGGCCGTCTATCCCGGCCGGACCCGGCACATCCATGTGAAAGTGCAGCCCGCCGGTGGCCGGATATTGACGACGCAGCTCTATTTCCCCGGCGAGGAGGAGAACCAGCGCGATGGGCTTTTCCGTGCCGACCTGCTGATGCGGATGGCTGACCGGCAACAAGGCGCGTTCGACTTCGTCATCGCATGAAGATCGACGTCCACTCGCACATCTTCGATCAGCGCTACTTCGACGCCATGTGGCGCGATTTCCGGCTGGAGTGCAGCACCACGCCGCAGGGCCAGACGCTGATGCGCAAGAGCGGCTACACCTACATGTGGTACCGCGACAATTTCTTCGACGTCGAGCATCGGCTGCGCGTGATGGACAAGCAGGGCATCGACATGCGCGTGCTGTCGCTCTCATCGCCGAACGTCTACGACTGGCAAGGCGCGCGGCAGGTGGAGATTGCGCGCCTGATGAACGATGCCACGGCGACGATCGTGCGCGCGCATCCGGATCGCTTCGCCGGCGTGGGAAGCCTGCCGCTCGCCGACGTCGAGGCGTCGCTCGCCGAGATCGAGCGCATCGTCGGCGAGCTCGGGCTGCACGGCGTGATGATCGGCTCGAACGTCGCTGGCGTGCCGGTGAACGACCCGCGTTTCGAACCGGTGTGGGCGAAGCTCGATCAGCTCAGGCTGCCGGTGTTCGAGCACCCGATGTTCCCGCCGAACCTGCAGAAGGAGGAGTTCGAGCTGCCATTGCGCGTCGGTTTCATCTTCGACACGACGATGGCCGCGGCGCGCCTCATCTATTCAGGCGTGTTCGAGCGCTACTCGAATTTCCCGTACATCATGGCGCACACCGGCGGCGCGCTCCTCATGCTGCTGCAACGGCTCGACAACGGCTATCGCCTGTTCCCGGACTGTCGCAAGCACATCAACAAGCCGCCGAGCGAGTACGCCAAGCGCCTGTACTACGACACCGCCTCGTTCTATGCGCCGGCCCTCATGATGGCGCACAGCATCGTCGGCGCCGAGCGGCTGCTGTTTGGTTCCGACGACCCGCTGATCGGCGATGACACGAGCGTGATCGACGGCTTGCCGCTGCCGACGGAGGACAAGGCGAAGATCCTCGGCGGCAATGCAGCGCGCCTCTTCGGGCTGGCGCGATGAAGTGGCTTGCGCTCGCGCTCGCGTGCTTGGCGGCGGTAGCGACGGCCGAGGAGTATCCGCGCAAGCCGATCCGAATCCTCATTGCGTTCGGCGCCGGCGGCGCGTCCGACGCGATGGCGCGCACGCTCACCGACCGCATCACGCCGTCGCTCGGGCAGCCGTTCGTGCTCGAGAACCGGCCGGGCGCGGGCGGCAACATCGCCATGGACGCCGTGGCGAAGGCAGCGCCGGACGGCTATCTGCTCGTCCTCACCGGGCCGGCGCTCGTCATCAATCCGGCGCTCTATTCATCGCTCTCCTTCGATCCGCAGAAGGACCTCGCGCCCGTGGCGACGCTCGCCATCGCGCCGTTCGCGCTCTTCGCGAGCGCCACGCTGCCCGTCAATAACGTCGGCGGTCTCGTGGCGCTCGGCCGGACCCGCAAGATGAACTACGCATCGGTGGGTCCCGGCACCGCCGGACACCTCGCCGCCGTGCTCTTCGGTGCGGCGGCGGGCATCGAACTCACGCATGTGCCTTACCGCAGCATCCAGCTCGCAGTGCCGGACCTCGTCTCGGGCGACGTGCAGTTCGTGTTCAACGCGTATTCGCCGCTTGCGCCGATGGTGCAGGCGGGGAAGCTCAAGCTTCTCGGCTTTTCGTCGCCGCAGCGCCTGCGGAAATACCCCGATATACCGACGCTCGGCGAAACCGGCTTGCCGGGCTTCGACGTCGGCGGCTGGTACGTCATTCTTGCGCCCGGCGCGACGCCGAAGGAGCTCCTCGCGCGGCTTAACGCTGAATTCAACCGCGCGCTCAAGGAGCCGGCGGTCGGCGAGGCGATCGAGAAGATGGGGTTCGAGCCCGCGCCGATGACCCTCGGCGAGGCGGCGCGCTTCGTCGCCCAGGAGTCGGCCAAATGGCGGCGCTCGGTGGCGCTGTCGGGAGCGAAAGCCGACTAGGGTTGTCGCCAGCGGTCGACGCGTGTGCACGCGGCGACGTAATAGGCGAGCCCCAGTGCCACCGGCGCCTGCACCGCGGCGGTGATCAGCAGGCGCAGCCGCACGTTGCGGATGTCAGGCGGCGGCGTGCCGGCGACGTCGAGCGGCACGAGGTAGGCGCAGACGAATTCGATCGCCATGTTGGCCACGGTGCAGGCGACGAAGGCGACGATCACGAACTCGAGCTTGTGGTCGATGCGCCGCCAGAGAACTGCGAGCCACAGCGCCACCGCGACGGCCGCCAGCATGTAGGGCCAGAAGACGATCAGCGCTTGCGGCAGGCGGCTCACGTCCTTAGACGAGCGGCACGAAATCGTACTCGCCGATGCCCTGCAGCACGAGAAACGTCGCCGAGCTGCTGCCGCCGTTGGTGACGAGATGCGGCCGGCGCGCAGGCACCCGGTAGCTCTCACCGGGGGAAAGGCGCACTTCTTCCTTCGGCTCGCGCAGGAAGATGCGCAGATTGCCGCCGAGCACGTAGAAGGTGTCGGCGACGTTGTTGTGGTAGTGCCAGGGCACCTTCTGCGACGGCGAGAGCTGCAGCTCGGTGATGCGGAATCCCGGGCGCGCGGCATGCTCGGCGCGGCGCTCGACCTCGTACAAATGACTCGCGTTCTTCATCGGTTCCATGACGCTATTTTGCCGCGCCGACGTCGCGCATGAGGAGACCGGTGGTCGAGACGCGCAGCTCGAGCTCCGCGCGCTCGGTCACCGGCACGAAGGTGGCCGAGCCGTACTGGGCATCGACCAGTGGAGCGAGAAAGGTGTGCTGCTGGCGCAGGCTGAAAAGGTCGAGGGGCCGCTCAGCACCGAGCAGGTAGACGGTGCGCGGCGCGCGGCGCTCGGCTTCGATATCGCGGTAGCGGCCCGCCAGGCGCGCGAGCTCGTACTCGGTGTGCAAACCGAACAAGTTGGCGAGCGGCCGCCACTTGAGAATATGCGCGTCCACGTAGATCTCGTCGCCCGCGACGTCGTAGCTTGCCTCGCGGCCGTCGGCAAGCCGCACGGTCGCCGAGAAACGCTGCGCGCCGGTCGGCTGCACGACGATGTGCGCAGCCAGGTCCTCGCGGGCGAGCGCGCGGTAGCCCTGCGTGCCGACCGCGATCGCGCCGAACAGGCTCCCCAGCGCGAGGAGCGCGATCGCGGCGAGCAGCCGGACGGCGAAGCGCAGCGGCCGGGCGCGAAACAGCGCAATCAGCGCGCCGAGCAGGAAAAGCGCGCCGAGCGCCGCGAAGACGAGCGCGGCGATAGCGAGCGGCGTGACCGGGATGCCGGGCGGCACCCCGCTAGTCTAGGAGATGACGGTCGCCGCCGCGAAGCGGGGTTCGGGGACCACGGCGTTGCTTAGTCGGCGAGGCAGAGGTACGTGAGGACCGATACCCGGCGGCCGCTGAGCTTGACGCGCACCGTATCCTCTTCGCCGCTGAACTCGACCGTGGCGCTCGAGCGCAGGGTCTTCGTCTCGACATCGCCGATGCGCGGCGGCAGCGGATGGCCGGCGCGGAACGGGGCGATGCGCCACTGCGAGCTGCGGATCTCGGCCGAGGTGATC
>DASREB010000195.1:0-8249 GCA_035652275.1 Burkholderiales bacterium | reverse complement strand
TGATCGTGGGGCTCGCCAGCAAGATCGCGCACGCCTCCGGTGCCAACGAGGTGCCGGCGGTGCGCGAAGTGCTCGGGCGCTTCGCCGCGCTCGAAGCCGCGCTCGGCGGCATGATCGCGGGTCAGATCCAGGACGCGGAAGACTGGCCCGCGGGTGACCAGCAGGGCTGGAAGACCTTCAACCGCCGCTACATGTACGCGGCGCTCAACTGGTGCACCGAGAGCCACTCGTCGATCATCGACGCGCTGCGCGAGCTCTGCGGCGGCGGCATCTTCCAGATGCCGGCGGATGTCACGGTGATGCACGAGCCGAAGCTGCGCGCCATGTTCGAGACCTACTGGCAGACGCCGCAGCTCGCGGCGCTCGATCGCATGAAGCTCTACAAGCTCGCCTGGGATCTCATCGGCTCGGAGTTCGCCGGCCGGCACCTGCAGTACGAGAAGTTCTACGCCGGCGCTTCGTTCATCGTACGCAATCACAGCTTTCGCGAAGCACCCTGGGCGGACTTCCACCGCGTGGTCGACGATCTCATGGCGAGCTACGACATCCCGGCGCCGCGCGAGCAACCATCCGCGGTGGCAGCGGCGCTCGCCAAATGACCGGCGTCGAGCAGCTGATCATCGCCGGCTGGACCGGCCGCGACGAGGCGGCGCTGCGCAAGCACATCCGCGAGCTCGAAAAGCTCGGCGTCAAGCCGCCGAAAACGACCCCGATCTTCTATCGCGTTGCCGCCGACTTGCTCACGCATAGCGGTGCGATTCAAGTCTCGGGGCCCGACACCAGCGGCGAGGTGGAATTCGTGCTGCTCGCGAAGGCCGACGGCCTGACAACCTGTCGCCGCCCGCCCCAGAGCTCATGAAGACGTGGCTGTACAAGATGATGAGCCCAGAGCTGGCTGGAAAAGGGGTCACACTGCGGCTGTTCACGGTGAGCGTTTTTGACCCTGGCGCCACGGTGGATCCCGACCGATTTGAGGCGGCCAACAAGACCGCCCGGTTATCTGTTCCCAACGCCAGTGGACTGCAAGGAGCCGCGGGCGCCGCGCTAGCCGCACCGATCGTTTATGGCATCGAAAGCGCCAAGATTCAAAAGAGCATTTGGGTGCGGATTGAGGGCGAGCTCGACCGGAAGCCGTTCTCCGTAATTCATTCGGAACACGTTCGGGGGAGGGTGACCGAACGCAACGTGCGAAACACAATTATCAGGGGCCTCGACAAGCTGGTCGCCAGCCTCAAAGGCGAGGGCACAGCCCAGTAGCTCCGGTATTCCGTAAGGCCCTCCACAGGAACGCTGCCCACTCGCTCACCATTGCGTGGCAATGGGCACGCCTTCGGTAGGTGTTGTCTAGTTGCGGCGCGCGGGTCCAGAATGGCCGCGGAGTCGTCGGCCTTGACGACTCTCCAAGAGGAGGGAGGAGAACATGTGTTGGCTATGTGATAGCGGCAAGCCGCAGTTGCACGGCAATTCCCAGTTAGGACGACGCGATTTCCTGAAAACGGTGGCCGCGACCGGGGCCACCGCGGGGGCATTGAACCTGTTTGCGGCGCGTCCGGCGCGCGCCGACGACGACCGCGATGATCCGCCCGAGGACAGCGGCCGGCGCGGTCGGCGCTACGTGATCCGCGGCGGTGCGGTGATGTCGATGGACCCAAACGTCGGGGACTTTGCCCAGGCCGATGTGCTGGTCGAGGGCAAGAAGATCGTCGCCGTCGGGCCGAACTTGCACGCGGGTGGTGCCGGCGAGATCGACGCGCGCGGGCGCATCGTCATGCCGGGCTTCGTCGATACCCACCATCACCAGTTCGAGACGGCGCTGCGCAGCTTTCTCGCGGACGGCGTACTGATTAACGACGGCTCGGGCTCGCGCGCCTCCGATCGCACGTACTTCGAGTTCATTCTGCTTAAGTTCGCGCCTGTCTACAGGCCGCAGGACGTGTATATCAGCGAGCTCTTCGGCGGCCTTGCACAGCTCGACAACGGCGTGACGACCGTCCACGACGTTTCGCAGATTCACCATTCGCCGCAGCACTCGGATGCTGCGATCCAGGCGCTGTTCGATACGGGACGTCGCGCGGCCTTCGGCTTTTTCGAAAGCGCGGGGGCTGCCATTCTCGGCACCAATCCGGGCAACAAGTATCCGACTGACGCGCCACGTATCAAGCAGCAGTGGTTCTCGTCGAGCGATCAGCTGGTTCACATGATCATGGGCGGCGAGGTGTATCTCGGCGATCAGAGCACCGACGACTCCTGGACGATCGGCCGTCAGCTCGGCTTGCAGATCGCCGCGCACATCCTTTCGCCTTTCAGCATCCGGCCGATCTTCGACCGGCTCGCGGCCGGAACGGGCGGCAATGGTCACATCGGCATCGGACCGGACAACCTCTTTATCCATATGACCGGGATGTCCGACCCGGCGTGGCAGAGAGTCAGAGAGGTCGGCGCCCAGGTCTCGGTCGCCTTTCCGATTGAGATGAACATGCGCCATGGGCAGCCGCCGATCCTGAAACTGCAGAGCTTGGGCATGGAACCGTCGTTGAGCACCGACGTCGAGGTCACGATGACGGCAGATTTCTTCACTCAGATGCGTTCGGCAATGACCATGCAACGCATGGTTGTGAACCAGATGATCCTCGAGCAAGGGAATTTCTATCCGCCGAACCAGTGGCCGACGCCGGCCGCCGGTACGCCGCCGCTGCTGACGGTGCGCGATGTGCTGCGCTTCGCGACGATCAACGGCGCGAAGGGCCTGAGGCTAGACAGCAAGACCGGCTCGCTCACGCCCGGCAAAGAGGCCGACATCCTCATTCTCGACGCCACCGCGCCCAACGTGTTCCCGGTCAACAACGTGCCAGGCGCCGTCGTCTCGCTGATGGAGCGCACGAACGTCGAGACGGTGATCGTGGCGGGCAAAGTGCGCAAATGGAAGGGACGCCTGCTGGGCGTCGATCTGCCGCGGCTGCGCCAGCAGCTCGAAGCGTCACGGGACTTCATCTTCGCGAAGGCGGGCGTTCCGCAAGAGCCCTTCCACTAAACCGATAGCTGCTCAGCGCTTCATCACGAGCAGCAGGCCGATGACGACGAGCGCCGCGCCGGCGAGCATGCTCGTCGTCACCGGCTCGTCGAGCAAGAGCCAGCCCCAAGCGATGCCAAGCACCGGTACGGTAAGGCCGACGGCGAGCGTAAGCGTGGGGCCGATGTCGCGAATCAGGGTGAAGAACGGCACGTAAGCGAGGCCGCTCACGAGCGCACCGAGCGCGAGCAGCGCCGCGGTCGCTTCCAGGGTCCACGACGCCGGCGGCGGCGTCGCGAACCACAACGGCATCATGATAAGCGCGGCTACCGTAATCGAGCCGGTGCCGAGCTCCATGCTCGGCACGCGGCGATTGCGCTGCTTGATCACCACGCCCGCCCATCCCCATATCGTCGCGGCCGCGAGCGCCGCGAGCGTGGCGAGCGTGCTACGCGAGTCGAGCTCGAGCGGGCCGAGCCGCGCGATCAGGGCGACGCCGGCGAGGCCGCAGACGAAGCCGGCAACGCGCGAGGCACGCAGCCGCTCGCGCAACAGCCAGGCGGCGAACATCGCCGTCCATAGCGGCACGAGGCCGTTGATCACCGAGAGGTAGCCCGCGGGAAGCGCGGTCGCGGCCCAGGCGTAAAGGAGAAACGGCACCACGTTGTTCGTCAGGCCGACGGCGAGATAGTCGCGCCAGTGCGCCCGCGGGGCGAGCGGCTGGCGCACGATCCACGCGGTGTACGCGAGCAGGAAAAGCGCGCCGAGCAGCGCGCGCGACTCGGCCACGACTGCGGTGCCGAACACCGGCGCCGCCACCCGCATGAAGATGAACTGCAGCGACCAGAGGCTCGCGAGCAGCAGCCACCGCCCGGCCGCCGACGACAGCAAGCGGCTACAGGTAGACGCGTTTCAGCGCATCGGCCGGATAGCGCAGCCCGGCGCCCGCGCCGGGCGGCGCGATGTCCGAAATGTGCTTCACATCGGCGGCAGAGAGCCTCACCTCGAGCGCGTCGAGGTTCTCGTCGACGCGCTGCTTTCTCTTGGTGCCGGGGATCGGCACGATGTCCTTGCCCTGTGCAAGGAGCCACGCCAGCACGAGCTGCGCGGGCGTGCATTTCTTTTCCGCCGCCATGTCCTCCAGGCGCTTCACGATCTTCACGTTCTTGTCGAGCGAGTCGCCCTGGAAGCGCGGATGCGCCAGGCGCCGGTCGCCATCGGGCAGGTCCGCCTTGCCCTTCACGGAACCGGTCAGCATGCTGCGCCCGAGCGGCGCGTAGGCGACGAACACGATGCCGAGCTCGCGCGTCGTCTCGAGCGTTTCCTCGCCTTCGACGCGGTAGAGGAGCGAATACTCGTTCTGCACGGCCGCAATCGGATGGATCTTGTGCGCGCGGCGGATGGTGGCGGGTTGCGCTTCCGACAGACCGATGGCGCGCACCTTGCCTGCTTCGACCAGCCGCTTCATCGCGCCCACCGTTTCCTCGATCGGTACGTTCGGGTCGACACGGTGCTGGTAGTAGAGATCGATGACGTTGATGCCCAGGCGTCGCAGGCTCGCATCGCAGGCGCGCATCACGTACGCCGGGCTGCCGTCCACGCCCTGCTTGCCGTCGGGCAGCTTCACCTGCCCGAACTTGGTGGCGACGACCACGCCGTCGCGGCGTCCGCGCAACGCGCGGCCGAGGAGCTCCTCGTTATGGCCCCAGCCGTACATGTCGGCGGAATCGAGCAGGTTGATGCCCTTGTCGAGCGCGTAATGGATGACGCGCACC
The DNA here is from genome assembly GCA_035652275.1 of Burkholderiales bacterium. Taxonomy (GTDB): domain Bacteria; phylum Pseudomonadota; class Gammaproteobacteria; order Burkholderiales; family SG8-39; genus SCGC-AG-212-J23. Next base: position 3,464 of record DASREB010000195.1, on the reverse strand, counting down.
GATTCTTCGTCGTTGGCGTTGCCGTAGATGCCGGACATCGACATCAGGCCCAAGCCGATCGCCGACACCTTGATGCCGCTCGCTCCGAGCGTTCGCATTTCCATGGCTGCTCCTTAAGAGGCTTCGATTATTGCGCGGCCTGCGGCGAGCGCGCGCGGGCGTTTCAAAAGAGCTCGAAGTACTCGCGATGCTCCCAGTCACTCACCTCGAGGTTGTAGCGGGCGATCTCCGCCTCTTTCAAACGGCAGTAATAATCGACGAACGCCTCGCCATATCCGGCGCGCAGTACCTTGTCCTCGCGCAGCGCTTGTAACGCTTCGGTCAGCGTGCGCGGTAGAAACTCGGCCTTGGCCTCGTATGGCGTATCAGCCGCGGCCGCGGGAGTCGCGCGCGTCGCCATGCCATCGAGGCCCGAGTAGATCTGCGAGGCGAAGTAGAGGTACGGGTTCGCCGCCGGTTCGCCGATGCGGTTCTCGATGCGTGTCGCGCTCGAGCCGGGCGCGCCGATCACGCGCAGCAGTGCGCCGCGGTTCTCCTTTCCCCAGATGACGCGGTCGGGCGCGAGCGAGTAGGGACGGTAGCGCTTGTAGCCGTTGATCGTCGGCGTACTGAAGGCGCACGCCGCGCGCGCGTGCGCGAGCAATCCGGCGAGGTAGTATTTTCCGAGCTCCGACAGATCGTCGCGCTCGGCGCTAAAGGCATTGCGCCCGCCCTTGGCAAGCGACTGATGCAGGTGCCAGCCGCTCGACATGACATTCGGCAGCTTCGGCCGGCACATGAACGTCGCGTGATAACCGTGGCGCCGCGCGATCTGCTTCACCGCGCTGCGCAGGAGCACCATCGCATCTGCACCCGCGAGTCCGGCGAGCGGGGCGAGCGTGAACTCGAACTGACTCGGGCCGAACTCCACCTCGAACGAGCGTAGCGGCAGTCCAAGCTGCTCCAGTCCACCCCGCAAGAGCTGCACCACGGGATCAATGAGGTCGTAGCGCTGCTCAGTCAGGTATTGATAGCCGGTGGTGAGGAGTTCGACGTCGGGGGTGGCGCCGGGCTGGCCGGCGTCGGCCGGGCGCAGATTCGGGTTGGTGATGCGAAAAACGTGGAACTCGACTTCCAGCCCGGCGATGAACTCGTGCTCGCCGAGCTTCTCCAGCGCTTTGCGCAGCACGGCGCGCGAATCGTAGGGCACCGGCCGGCCATCCTGCAGCCGCAGGTCGCAGAGCACCCAGCCCGTGTCCGGCGCCCAGGGCAGCACGCGGAAGGTCGTCGCGTCCGGCATCATCAGGATGTCGGCCGCGCCTTCGAGCTCCGGCATGCCGAGGCCGCCGCCCGGCGTGAATGCCGGAAACACTGTCCGGTGTGACGTGTCCTTCAGGAGCAGCGTGCTCGTCACCGTCACGCCGTGTTCGAGCGCGCCGCGCACTTCGGCCGCGGCGAGCGTCTTGCCGCGCAGGACGCCGTGCTGATCGGCAAACGAGAACCGCACGGCCTTGAGGCCGCGCGCCTCGATCTCCTTCAGGATATTCACGCCGCTTGCTGCGACCAGCGTGCTTGCCGGCGCCTCGTGTCATCGGCGCGCCGCCAGTACTCGTCCATTGCCGCGGTCGGACCGATGCCGTCGATCGCCGGCGGACCGGTGAGCTGGTTCGCGCTTGCGGCATCGAGCACCATCAGCGGCCGCTCGCCCGCTTCATTTTTGCGGATGGCATCGACCAGCAATCGCCGGTAGAGCACGATGCCTTTGTCGGCGGTGCCGAGGTTCTCACGCGTGCGATCGGCGATCGGTCCCTGCGACTCGCACGCCCACTGGTCATGGATGTTGATGTCGTAGCCCATGCCGGTGAAGGTCTGCGTGCGCTGCTGCTCGGCGTCGAAGCCCCAGCCGTTGCTGCGTCCGAAAATAGGCTTGTATTCCGGCGCCGGGTAGGTCTTCAGGCGCTGGTTGCGCATCGTGTCCTTGTCGACCGGTGCGCCAAAGCTGGTGAAGATGGAGAACCAGTAGCAGCCGGTGTCGTCCACCGGCACGTGCCACTGCGAAATGGTCATCTCCGCGTTCATCGGAATGACGAACGCCTGCGGGAAAAGTACGTTCGTCACGCGGATGTGCGTTTGCGCATCGTTGATCCGGCGCAGCGTCTGCAGCCGCATGCCGTAGTCCGTGCGCTCGACGCGGATCTCGGGCCGGTCGTATTCGCGCAATACCTTGGAGATGGGAATCGCCGCATCCGACGGCACGCCGCGGAACTGGCGACCATAGCTCGCCGATGGGTCCTCGTCCTCGAAGAACTTGTGCAGCCACGAAGCGTGCGAGGGGTCGATGCCGACTTCGAGCGCCTGCAGCCAGTTGCAATCCCAGTAGCCCTTGAACGCGAAGGTGTACTCGTTCGGGGCGATGAACGAATCGAACTGCGGGAACGCGGGCGCCTCGCCCTCGCCGAGATAGGCGAAAAGAATGCCGCTCTTCTCGATCACCGGGTACGCGCGCAGGCGAATGTGCTCGCACAGGCGGCTGCCTTGCGGTTCGGCAGGCGTCTGCAGGCAGCGCCCGTCCGGCCCGTACAGCCAGCCGTGGAACGAGCAGCGCAGGCCGCCATCCTCCAGCCGCCCGTAGGCGAGGTCGGCGCCGCGATGCGCGCACTGACGCTCGACCAAGCCGTAGCGCGCGCCTTCGCGGAAGAGCACGAGGTCTTCGCCCATGATGCGCACCGCTTTGACCGGCCGCGGATCCTGCATCTCGTCGGTCAGCGCAATCGGCTGCCAGTAGCGCCGCAGCAGCTTGCCGCAAGGCGTGCCGCGGCCGACGCGCGTCATCAGCTCGTTCTGTTCGGCGCTGATCATTTCTCGGCCTCGCGGTAAAGCGCAAGCGCTTTCATGGCGGGGATATCGTTGAACGAGAAGAGCACGGCCGCCTCATGCGCGCCATGCCGATGCAGCGCCCACGACGGCAGCGCGAAGATGTCCTTCTCCTGCCACTCGAAGCGCTCGCCGCCGATCTCGGACCATCCGCTGCCCTGGGCGACCTGGTAGATCACGCTGCCGGTGTGGCGATGCGCGCGCGTAGCCTCGCCCTTCGCGAGCAGCTGCAGCTGCGCGCCCATCGTCGGCATCACGGGGCCGCCGGTCACAGGGTTGCGATACTCGTGCACGCGACCATCGAAGGCGCACCGCGGGGCATCCTTCAGCGCACGATAAGCGTCGTCCCAGCGGTAATGGAACTGTGGCGAATAGGGCTTCGCCCAGTTGTCGCGCGAGAGCGGCGCAGGCTTCTGCACCACCTGCGGGTGAACTTCGTAGAAGTTGGCATCGAGCGAATTCATCAGCGGGATGTCGAGACCGTCCTGCCAGACGCACTGCGTGCCCTCCGCGTCGACGCCATGGTCGTGCCACGTGCCGTTCGGCGTAAGCACGAAATCGCGCGCGCCGAGCGACATTCTTTCGCCGTCGACCACGGTATAGGCACCGCG
>DASREB010000194.1:0-10662 GCA_035652275.1 Burkholderiales bacterium | reverse complement strand
GGCGAGCGCCGGTCCGGCCTTGCGCGTGATCATCGCGTTCGGGAAATTCCACGGCGTGATCAGCGCGCATACGCCGACCGGCTGCTTCATCACCACGATGCGCTTGTCCGGCCACGGCGAAGGAATCGTGTCGCCATAGGCGCGCTTCGCTTCTTCGGCGAACCATTCGATGAACGAGGCGCCGTAGGCGATTTCGCCGCGCGACTCGGTGAGCGGCTTCCCTTGCTCGGCCGTCATGATCTGCGCCAGATCCTCCTGGTTCGCCATCATCAGGTCGAACCATTTGCGCAGGATCGCGGCGCGCTCTTTCGCGGTCTTCGCGCGCCATGCGGGCAGCGCGCGCTCGGCGGCTTCGATCGCGCGCTTTGCCTCCGCCGCGCCCATGCGCGGCACCGTGCCGAGCTGCTCGCCCGTCGCGGGGTTGTGCACGGCAATGGAACTGCGCGTATCGGCGTCGTGCCATTTGCCGTCGATGTAGCACTGCTCGCGCAGCAGCTTCCGGTCTTTCAATGCGAGGGAGGCGAGAGCCTCGGCGGGAGCGTTCATGCGGACCTCCAAAAGAAAAATTTTACTCCCCGGAAAATGGTGACAGTCACCATTTTCCGGGCTCGCCTATTGCAGCTCCTTACTGCTCGATCTTGATATTTGCCCTGCGGATGATGTCGCCGTAGCGCTGCTCCTCCTTGCGCAGGAAGGCAGCCATCTCTTCCGGCGAGTCCGCCGTTGGCTCGAGCCCGAGCGCCATGAAGCGCTCACGCACGTCGGGCGACTGGACGGCTCTGCCGATTTCGGCCGACAGGCGCGCGACGATCTCGCGCGGCGTGCCGGGCGCCGCGGCGTAGCCGATCCACGCGCCAATGTCATAACCCGGGATGCCCGCCGCCTCGGCGAGCGACGGCACTCCGGGCAAGCCGGAGCTGCCGCGCGCGAAGCTCACGCCATAGACTTTCAGCCGGCCGTTTTTGACGTGCGGCGCGACGGAGGCAACGGTCTCGAGCGTGTAATCAATCTGGCCATTCATCACGTCAGTCAGCGCAGGCGCACTGCCCTTGTACGGCACGTGCCGCGCCTTGATCTGCGCCATGGAGTTGAAGAGCTCGACCATGAGATGCGCGGTGGCGCCGGTCCCGGAGGACGAGAAGGCATATTTGTCCGGATTGGCGCGCAGCAGTGCGACGAACTCCTGCGCGTTGGCCGCCGGAAAATTGGGATTCGTGACGAGCGCGAACGCGTTCGTGCAAATCAGGCTGACCGGCGCCAGATCCTTGAGCGGTTCGTAGGGCACTTTCTGCAGATTCGGCATGATGGAGATCGGCCCGCTCGAGGCGGCGAGCAGCGTATAGCCGTCGCCGGCGCTCTTCACCACGGCATCGGTACCGATCGAGCCACCGGCACCGGGCTTGTTCTCGATGACGAAGGGCTGGCCCAGGTACTCCTGCAGCTTCTGCGCGACGATGCGCGCCGAAATGTCGGTGGCTTGCCCCGGCGGCCAGGGCACGACGACTTTCACGGGCCGGTTCGGATACTGCTGTGCCAGCGCTGCGCTGCAGGCGAGCACGCAAAGCAGGGCAACTACGGTTTTCATCGCCATTCCTCCTCGCCGCCGATTCTAGAACGTGCCCGGGTAGGCGCCACCGTCGATGAGAAAGTTCTGACCGGTGACGTAGCTCGCCTGCGCGCTGCAGAGGTACGCGCAGGCGTCGCCGAACTCGGCCGCATCGCCCAGCCGGCCGGCGGGGATCGAGCGCAGCCGCTCGGCGGCCGCCTGCTCCTCGCTTAGCCCCGCCGCTTTGGCGAACCCCGCGATGGTTTGTTTTGTGCGGTCGGTGAGAAAGGAGCCGGGCAGCAGGTTATTGATCGTCACGTTGTGCTTGACGGTCTGGCGCGCGAGGCCGGCGACAAAGCCGGTGAGGCCGGTGCGCGCACCGTTCGAGAGCCCGAGCGCCGGGATCGGCGCCTTCACCGCCATCGAGGTGATGTTGACGACGCGGCCGAACTTGCGCGCGATCATGCCGTCGACCGTTGCCCTGATGAGCTCGATCGGCGTCAGCATGTTGGCGTTCAGCGCCCGCATCCAGGCGTCCCGATCCCATTCGCGGAAGTCGCCGGTCGGCGGGCCGCCGGCATTGGTCACCAGAATGTCCGGCGCCGGGCACGCGGCCAGCGCGGCGCGCTTGCCTTCATCGGTCGTGATATCGCCGGCCACGGTGACGACCTCGACCCCGCATTGCTTGTGGATCTCCGCCGCGGTCGCTTCCAGCGCCTCACGACCGCGTGCGGTGATAACGAGCCGCACGCCTTCGCGCGCGAGCGAGATGGCGCAGCCGCGCCCGAGTCCCTTGGAGGCGGCGCAGACCAGCGCCGTCTTGCCGCGAATGCCAAGATCCATGTTCAGCTCCTTTTCACCGAGACGAGCAGCACGCCGAGAATCACCAGCACGCCGCCGATGGCCTGTACTGCCGTGAAGCGCTCGTCGAGGCCGAGCGCGCTCGTGATCGCCACGCTCACCGGTCCGAGCGCGCCGATCAGGGCGAACTCCGGCGCGCCGATGCGCCTCAGCGCCTCCGCCTGGATGAAAAGCGGCAGCACGGTGGTGAACGTGGCGAGCAGGATGGCATAGAGCCACACCTTGCCGGGCAAATCGAGCGCCGACATCGGCTCGATCACGAAAAACTGCACGACGGCCGGCAGCGTGGCGACCGCCATGGAGTACGCGGTGAAGCGCATCGAGCCGATGCGCTTGACGAGCTCGCCGCCGGCGACGAGATACGTCGCATAGAAAAGCGACGATGCAAAGACGAACAGCGCGCCCAGCATGAAGAGCTTGCCCTCGGCGCCGCCGTGCGCCTGGCTGGAGAGGATCAGCGCGACGCCGGCATACGTGATGACCAGCGCGGCGAGTTGCCGGCTGGTGGGCCGCCGGTGCAGAAAGAGAAACGAGATCAGCAGCACGAGCGTCGGGTACAAGTAGAGGATAAGGCGGCCGACGCCGGCGCCGACGTATTGCAGGCCGATGAAATCGAGAAAGCTCGCCGCGTAGTAGCCAATGAAGCCCAGCGCCGCGACCTTGGCCCAGTCGAGCCGGCTGAGGCGCGGCTCGTCGCCGCGCAGCCACCACGCCACCGCCAGGAAGAAGGGCAGGGAAATGGCCATGCGCAGGAAAAGCAGCGTGACCGGCGACACCGGGTAGGTGACATACACCAGCTTCACCAGGATCGGCCTGAAAGAAAACACCAGCGTGCCGATGACGGCGAGCGCAACGCCCCACCTGCGGTACGAAGCCGCGCTCAACGGCCGAATCTCAACGTTTCTTGTTGCCGCCGAGAACCGATCCCAGGATGCCGCGCAGGACTTGCCGCCCCAGCTCCGAGCCGATCGAGCGCGCCGCGCTCTTCGCCAGGGCTTCGACCATGCCCTGGCTTTGCCGGCCGCCGCGGGGGCCGGTCTTGCCGAAGAGGATGTCGGAGACCGGATTCGAGCTCTGCGCCGGCTCGGCCGGCTTCGCGGCGGTGCGCTGCGTCAGCTTTTCGTAGGCCGATTCGCGATCGATCGGCGTGTCGTACTTGCCGGCAACGGGCGAGCGCCGCACGAGCTCGGTGCGCTCACCGTCGGTGATCGGCCCGAGCTGGCTCGCGGGCGGCACGATAAAGGCCCGCTCGACCATCGCCGGCGTACCTTTCTCATCGAGAAACGAGACGAGCGCTTCTCCGACCGCGAGTTCGGTGATGACGCGCTCCGCCTTGATCTTGGGATTGGGGCGCAGCGTCTCCGCAGCGGTCTTCACCGCCTTGGCATCCTTCGGCGTGAAGGCACGCAGCGCGTGCTGCACACGGTTGCCGAGCTGGCCGAGCACGCTCTCGGGCAGGTCGAGCGGGTTCTGCGTCACGAAATAGACCCCGACCCCTTTGGAGCGGATGAGGCGCACCACCTGCTCGATCTTCTCGAGCAGCGCCTTCGGCGCTTCGTTGAAGAGCAGATGGGCTTCGTCGAAAAAGAACACCAGTTTGGGCTTCTCGGGGTCGCCAACTTCGGGCAGATGCTCAAAGAGCTCGGCCAGCAGCCACAGCAAGAAGGTGGAGTAGAGCTGCGGTGCGCCCATCAGCTTCTCGGCGGCGAGGATGCTGACCACGCCCTTGCCGTCCTGCAAGCGCATCAGGTCCGCGATGTCGAGCATCGGCTCGCCGAAGAATTGCGCGCCGCCCTGATTCTCGAGCGTCAGCAGCCCGCGCTGGATGATGCCGATCGTCGCGGTGGCGACGTTGCCGTACTGGGTCTTGAACTGCGCGGCGTTGTCGCCGACATGCTGGAGCATGGCGCGCAGGTCCTTGAGGTCGAGAAGCAGCAGCCCGTTGTCGTCGGCGATCTTGAAGACCACGCCGAGCACGCCTTCCTGGGTCTCGTTCAGCCCCAGCATGCGGCCGAGAAGGAGCGGACCCATGTCCGAGATGGTCGCGCGCACCGGGTGGCCGTTTCGTCCGAACACGTCCCAGAAGACGACCGGGCAGGCGGTGCTCTCGGCCGGGAGCTTTAGCTGCTTGCGGCGCTCATCGACCTTCGGATTGGCGCCGCCCGCTTTGGCGAGTCCGGTGAGATCGCCTTTGACGTCCGCCAAGAACACCGGCACGCCGATCGAGGAGAAGCGCTGCGCCAACGTTTGCAGCGTCACGCTCTTGCCGGTCCCGGTGGCGCCGGTGATCAGGCCATGACGGTTTGCCAGCGCGGGAAGGAGGGAGAGCGCCGCTTTATCGTTCTTCGCGACGAGAAGGGGCGCGGCCATGCCGCTAAAATTATAAGCACCATGGCAGGGCACAGCCGCTGGGCCAACGTCAAGCATCGGAAGGAGCGGGCCGATGCAAAGCGCGGCAAGATCTTCACGCGCCTCATCCGCGAGATCACGGTCGCGGCGCGCCTCGGCGGCGGCGATCCGGGCGGCAACCCGCGCCTGCGACTCGCGATCGACAAGGCGCGCGCGGAGAACCTGCCGAACGACAACATCCAGCGCGCCGTGCAGCGCGGCGCGGGCGAGCTCGAAGGCGCGGCGTATGAGGAAATCCGCTACGAAGGCTACGGCCCGGGCGGAGCGGCGATCATGGTGGATTGCATGACCGACAACCGCACGCGCACCGTGGCGGAAGTGCGCCATGCGTTCACCAAGAACGGCGGCAACCTCGGCGCCGATGGCTCGGTGGCCTATCTCTTCAAGCATGTCGGCCAGTTCATCTTCGCGCCGGGAACGAGCGAAGACCGCGTGATGGAAGCTGGGCTCGACGCCGGCGCCGAGGACGTGCTGAAGAACGACGACGACTCGGTCGAGCTGATCTGCGCGCCGCACGACTTCTCCGCGGTGAAGGCGGCGCTCGATAAGGCGAAATTAAAACCCGAGCTCGCCGAGATCACCTGGAAGCCGACCAGCGAAGCGACGCTCGCGCCGGACCAGCAGGGGCGCATGCGAGGTCTGGTCGACGCGCTCGAGAATCTCGACGACGTGCAGAACGTCTATACGACGGCGGTGCTCGACTGAAGATTCTCGGCATCGACCCGGGCCTGCAAACTACCGGCTTCGGCGTGATCGAGAAGAACGGCCGGGGCTTGCGTTACATCACCAGTGGTTGCGTCAAATCCGGCAGCGGCGATCTCGCCGCGCGGCTGAAAGTGCTGCTCGAAGGCCTGCGCGAAGTGATCGCGCTGCACGGGCCGGTCGAGGTGGCGATCGAGAAGGTTTTCGTCAATGTGAACCCGCAGTCCACCTTGCTGCTTGGCCAGGCGCGCGGCACGGCGATCTGCGCGGCGGTAATCGCCGGCCTGCCGGTCGCCGAATACACCGCGCTGCAGGTGAAGCAGTCGGTGGTGGGCAATGGCCACGCGGCGAAGGAGCAGGTGCAGCACATGGTGCGGCGCCTGCTCGCGCTGCCGGGCGAGCCGACGCCGGACGCCGCCGATGCGCTCGCCTGCGCCATCTGCCACGCGCACGGCGCGCAACTCGGGCGTCTCGCCATGCGCGGGCTTCGCATGCGCAAGGGCAGGCTCGTCTGATCGGCCGCCTCACCGGGCGGCTCGCGGCGAAGAACCCGCCGCAGGTGCTGGTCGATGTCGGCGGCGTCGCCTACGAAATCGACGTGCCGATGAGCACCTTCTACGCGCTGCCGGCAAATGGCGAGACCGTCAGCCTGTTCACGCACCTCGTGGTGCGCGAGGACGCGCACAACCTCTATGGCTTCGCCACCGGCGAGGAGCGCAGCGCTTTTCGCCAATTGATTCGCATCTCGGGCATCGGTGCGCGTACCGCGCTCGCGGTGCTCTCCGGCATGTCGGTCGACGAGCTCGCGCAATGCGTGGCGCTGCAGGACGCCGTGCGGCTCACCAAGATCCCGGGCATCGGCAAAAAAACCGCCGAGCGCCTGCTGCTCGAGCTCAAGGGTCGCATCAGCGAAGTCACCGCGCCGGCACAGCGCGGCGCCTCCGAAGTCGTGCAGGCGCTGGTCGCGCTCGGCTACAACGAGAAAGAGGCGCTTTCTGCTGTGACAAATGTCCCAGCCGATACGCCGCTCGCCGAGGCGATCCGCGCGGCGCTCAAGAGCCTGGTTCGCCGGTAACGCTTTTCGTTGCAATTCCGCAACATGCCGCTCGCCCGGCAGGCCGCGTTTCGGCCGGGGACGGTTCCCCCAAAGGCCCTTTTGTTAGTGTCGCGTGTACTAGGAGGGGGCGGACGTTTTCAACAACAGGAAAGGACGCTTCAATGAAGAGCAAAGCAGTAGTCGCAGTTCTCGGTCTTGCCGCCGCCACGTTGGCGCTGCCGGCCGCCGCGCAGATGAACATGAGCGCCGCGTATGTCGGCGGCGCGCTCGGACAGTCCAACTTCAAGGCGGATTGCAGTGGCCTGAATTGCGACAAAAAGGACACGTCGTTCCGCATCTTCGGTGGCTACCAGTTCACGCCGAACATCGCGGCTGAGCTCGGCTATACCGACCTCGGCAAACTGAAGGCGGATTTCCCGCCGTTCGGTAGTGGCGACATCTCGGCCACGGCGTGGGATCTGTCGGGGGTGTTCTCGTGGCCAATCGGGCAGTTCGGCGTGTTCGGTCGTCTCGGTGTGGCGCGCGTTGAAGCGAAGCCGGGTGGCATCTTCGTCGGCGACAGCGAAACCAAGACTGGTCTGACGTGGGGCCTGGGCGGACAATACGATTTCAACCGCAATCTTGGCCTTCGCGTCGAGTTCCAGCGCTTCAGGGCCGATGCTGGCGGCGGCGACACGGCCGACATCGACAATCTGAGCCTGGGCGTGCTCTGGAGATTCAAGTAAGGCGTACGCAGCAAGCAAATGGAAAGGGCGGCTTCGGCCGCCTTTTTCATTTGTACGGGGAGTAAGCTGATCGCAGGGAGGGGAGATGAACACACCGGATCTGCTGCGCGCGGCAGCATTCGCCATGGTCGCCCTCGCGACGCCGCTCCGCGCGCAGGAAGCGCCAAGCCACGTCTATGCGGGTGCGACCGCCGGTCGCTCGCACTGGTCTCCCGGCTGCGCCGATTCGGGCAACTGCGACAACCGCGGCAACGTGCTGCGCGTCTTTGGCGGCTACCAGATGAACGCCATGTTCGCCGCCGAGGTAGCTTTCGCCAATCTCGGCATCATCGAGAACAGCACCTCGCGGCTGAAGGCGCACGCCTGGGAAGCGGTCGGCGTCGCCAGCTGGCCGGCGAACGCCAAGCTGTCCTTCTACGGCAAGCTCGGCTGGTTCTATGGCAAGGTCGAAGGCAGCGGCGCGCTCGCCGCCACGCACGAGACCAGCAACGGCCCGACGGCCGCCGGCGGCCTGCAGATCGAGCTCATGCGCAACCTCGACTTGCGCGGCGAACTGCAGCACTACTGGAGCATCGTCGACGGCAACACCGTTCCGCAGAGTAGCGGCATCACCGCCATGACCATCGGCGCGCTCTGGCGCTTCCGCTGAAGCGCGCGCAAATTCCCGGCGGCATAATGCGCGCGGGATGGCAATCGAGACCGATCGGCTGATTTCGGCGCGGCCGGCGACGAGCGACGAGCAGCAGTTCGAGCGCTCGCTCAGGCCGGCGACGCTCGCCGAGTACGTCGGGCAGGAGAAGGCGCGCGGCCAGCTCGAGATCTTCATCGCGGCCGCACGGGCGCGCGCCGAAGCGCTCGATCATGTGTTGCTCTTCGGCCCGCCGGGACTCGGAAAAACCACGCTCGCGCACATCATCGCGCGCGAGCTCGGCGTGAACCTGCGGCAAACCTCGGGTCCGGTGCTGGAGCGCCCGGGCGATCTTGCGGCCTTGCTGACAAACCTGGAGCCGCGCGATGTGCTTTTCATCGATGAGATCCATCGCCTCTCGCCGGTAGTGGAGGAGATCCTCTATCCCGCGCTCGAAGACTTTCAGCTCGACATCATGATCGGCGAGGGGCCGGCGGCGCGCTCGATCAAGCTCGATCTGCCGCCGTTCACCTTGGTGGGCGCGACCACGCGCGCGGGCATGCTGACGAATCCGCTGCGCGAGCGCTTCGGCATCGTGGCGCGCCTTGAGTTCTACAGCGTGCCGGAGTTGACCACCATCGTGCGCCGCTCGGCCAGCCTGCTGAAGGTCGTGCTGGAAGACGAGGGCGCGCGCGAGATCGCCTGCCGCTCGCGCGGCACGCCGCGCGTGGCGAATCGGCTGCTGCGCCGGGTGCGCGATTATGCCCAGGTGAAGGCCGATGGCCGGATCACCAAGGCCATTGCGGAAGCGGCGCTCAAGATGCTCGACGTCGATTCGCTCGGCCTCGACATCATGGACCGCAAGCTCCTGCTGGCGGTGATCGAGAAGTTCGGCGGGGGCCCGGTCGGTCTCGAAAATCTCGCGCACGCCATCGGCGAGGACGCCGAGACCATTGAGGACGTACTGGAGCCATACCTGATCCAGCAGGGCTATCTGCAGCGCACGCCGCGCGGCCGCATGGCGACGCTCACCGCGTATCGGCATTTCGGCATCGTGGCGCCGTCCGCATCTTCGTACGGTGCGCGGGATCTGCTATCCGACAGCTGAAGCTGCCGCTGCGCGTCTACTACCAGGACACCGACGCCGGCGGAGTGGTGTATCACGCGCAATACCTCTCGTTCATGGAGCGCGCTCGTACCGAGCTCCTGAACCGCGCCGGTGTCGACCTTGCCGAAGTGGCCGACAAGCGCGGCGTGCAATTCATGGTGGCGAGCCTCGAAGTCAAGTATCACCGCGCCGCCCGGCTTAACGAGCTTATTTCGGCGAGCGCGGAAGTGGTTAAAATCGGCCGCGCGAGCGTCGTGTTTCGCCAGCTCGTGGAACGACAGCACGAGTTGCTGGTCGAAGCGCAAGTCACCCTCGCCGTGGTGGACAGAGGCCGCATGAAGCCGGCCCGCATGCCACCGGAACTCGAACAGGCACTGAACTAATGCCGACCGTCACGCAGGACCTCGACATCTGGGCGCTGATCCTCCACGCGAGCTTCGTCGTGAAGGTGGTGATGGTGGTGCTGCTCGCGGTGTCTTTCATGTCGTGGATGTTCATCTTCCAGAAGTGGTTCGTGCTGCGCCGCGCGGTGTCGCAGACGCTCAAGTTCGAGCGCGAGTTCTGGGGCGGGCAGGATCTGAACGCGCTCTATCAGGGCGCGGTCAACCACCGCCACACCATCGGCTCGCTCGAGCGCGTGTTCGAATCGGGCTACCGCGAGTTCGCCAAGCTGCGCCAGCAGGCGGGCACGCATGCGACCGATATGGTGGACGGCGCGCGCCGGGCGATGCGCGCCACCTTCCAGCGCGAGATGGACTTCCTCGAGCGCCATCTCGCGTTCCTCGCGTCCACCGGCTCGGTCAGCCCCTACGTCGGCCTGTTCGGCACGGTGTGGGGCATCATGCATGCCTTCCGCAACCTCGCGAACGTGCAGCAGGCGACGCTCGCGCAGGTGGCGCCCGGCATCGCCGAGGCGCTGGTCGCCACCGCCATCGGCCTCTTTGCCGCGATCCCGGCGGTGGTCGCTTATAACCGCTACTCGCACGACGTCGAGCGCCTCGGCAACCGCTTCGAGAGCTTCATGGAGGAGTTCTCGAACATCCTGCATCGCCAGGCGGTGAGGTAAGCGTGCCGGCGCTGCGCCACCGCGGCCCCATGCACGAGATCAACATCGTGCCGTATGTCGATGTGATGCTCGTGCTGCTGGTGATTTTCATGGTCACCGCCCCGCTCATCACGCCGGCGGTGATCGACCTGCCGACCGTGGAGAAGGCCGGGCAGCCGCGCGTCGTGCCGCTGGAGGTCTATGTCAAATCCGATCGCGGGCTGGTGGTGCGCGCCCGCGACCGGGCGGGCGTGATCGTCTCGGAGCGCACGGTGTCGCGCGCCGAGCTCGCAGCCGCGATCAAGGAAGTGCGCGGCAAGAACGCCGAGCTCTCGGTGCTGGTCGGCGGCGACAAGGACGCGCGCTACGAGGCCGTGCTGCAGGTGATGGACGAGCTGCGCAAGCAGGGCGTCTCCCGCGTCGGCCTGCAGGTGAAGCTCGCGCAGTGAGCGCCGCGGCGGCGCTGCAGTACGACCGGTACGGCAGCCGGCCGCGGCCCGCGATGCGCCGCGCCGCCGTGCTCTCCGCGGTGGTGCACCTCTGTCTGGTGGCGGTGCTTTTTTTCGGCGTGCGCTTCCAGA
>DASREB010000193.1:0-11204 GCA_035652275.1 Burkholderiales bacterium | reverse complement strand
GCCCCGCCTCGCCGATGCCGAGATCCGCGCACTCGCGCTCGCCGAAGCGCGCATCGTGCTTACGCGCGACCGCGATCTCCTCAAGTGCCGCGACATTGCGCGCGGCTGCTACGTGCGCGCGCTCAAGCCCGAAGCACAGCTGCGCGAGGTCGTCGCGAGGTACGGCCTTGCGCCCGCAGCGCGGCCCTTCACGCGCTGCCTGCATTGCAATCTGCCGCTCGCCGCGGTCGACAAGGCGGTCATCGCGCCCCGCCTGCCGCCGAAGGTGGCCGAGTTGCACCAGCGGTTTACCTGCTGCTCAGGCTGCGAGCGCATCTATTGGCCCGGCTCGCATTACGCCCGCATGTGCTCTGCCCTGGCGGAAATCGGGGTCAGATCAACTTTTCGGGACAGCCCGATAAAAGGCCCACCGCCCGCGAAATGTTGATCTGACCCCGTTTACTGCTCGGGGCGGCGAATCAGCCAGATGGCGAGCACCGAGACTACGCAGCAGCCGAGCGCAGCGGCAAAGCCCGGCGCGTAGCTGCCGCTCCAATCGTAGACGAGGCCGGTGACCCAGGGCCCGAGCGCGCCGCCGGCGATGCCGATGCCCATGATGGCGCCGAAGATCGCGCCGAAATGACGGCCGTGGAAGTGCTCGGCCGGAATGGCGCCGACCACCGAAGTGAGGCCATAGCCAATGAAGCCCTGCGCCAGCACCATGAGCCAGAGCAGCGCCGGCAGCGGCGAGCGCTGGAGCGCGAGCAGCGATGCGTAGCAGATGATGAAACCCGCCTGGCCGATGATCCAGACCCATTCGCGGCCAACGCGGTCGGAAAGATGCCCGAGCGCGATCTGTCCCGGCACGCCGGCGAGGCTGACGAAGCCGAGCGCCCAGGCCGCGTACTGGCCGCTGAAGCCGATCTCGACGAGGTAACGAGTCTGGTGCACCTGCACCGCGTACCAGGCATAGAGGCCGCTCGCATACGCGAGCGACATCCACCAGAAGATCGGCGTGCGGATCGCCGTGGCGAGCGTCCAGTCATCGCCGCTCGGCGCGGTTTGCGCGGCCGGACGTGGCGGCGCCGCGGCGTCGCCATCGGGATGGAGCCCGAGTTCCTGCGGCCGGCGGCGGAGCAGCAGATTGAGCGGCACGAGGACGACGAGCACCACGATCGCGAGCGCGCTACAGGCGCTGCGCCAGCCAAACGCATCGATCAGTCCCTGCAGCGCGGGGAAGAGCACGATCGAACCCGCGCCGACGCCGGAAAACGCAATGCTCATGGCAAGGCCGCGCCGGCGCACGAACCAGTTCGGCAGGTAGCACGCCTGCCCGGTGTAGGAGAGGCACACGGAGCCCGCGCCGACCAGCACGCCGAGCGTCGCGTAGAGCTGCCACGGCGCCGCGATGTAGCGCGCGGCGTAGAGCCCGAGCGCCACGCAGGCGATGCCCGCTTCGATCACCACGCGCGGCCCGAAGCGGTCCATCCAGCGCCCAAGCAGCGGGCTCAGAACGGCGGCGAGGATGAAGCCGAAAGAGAACGCGGCCGCGGTGGCGCCGCGTTCCCAGCCGAATTCGTCGACGATCGGCGGCAGGAGGAGCGAGAAGGCGGTGCGCGCGTTCACGCCGATCGCCATGGTGACGAACGCCACCGCAACGATGACCCAGCCGTAGAATACGCGCCGGAGGAGGAACCCCATGGACCGCCGCAGCATACTAAAAGCGGGCGCCGGCACGCTCGCCGTGTTGAGCACGCGGCCGGCGCTCGCCGTGGTCGGCAGCATGGCCGAGCTTGGCTTCAGCGAAATTCCCGACGGCGCGCTCGCCGAGCAGCTGCTGCATGCACTGCCGGGCAAGGTGCCGCTGATCAAGAAGAGCTACCGGCCGCCGAACTACGAGACCCCGGTCGCCTACCTTCGCAAGGCGATCACACCGAACAATGCCTTCTTCGTGCGCTGGCACCTCGCGGCGATCCCGCAGGTCGGGCTCAAGGACTGGACGCTCGCGGTCGGCGGCGAAAGCACCGAGCGCGAGCTGAAACTGACCATGGACGTGCTGCGCAAGAACTTCAAGCCGGCGCAGGTCACGGCCGTGTGCCAATGCTCGGGCAATCGCCGCGGCCTTTTCGAGCCGCACGTGACCGGCGTCGAATGGGGCGTCGGCGCGATGGGCAACGCGGTGTGGCGCGGCGCGCGGTTGCGCGACGTGCTGCAAAAGGCAGGGGTCAAGTCCGATGCGCTCGAAGTCGTGTTCGATGGCGCCGATCACGGAGCCATCGACAAGACGCCGGATTTCGTGAAGTCGATTCCCGCCGAAGTGGCGATGGATGAGAACACGCTCATCGCGTACGAGATGAACGGCGCGCCGCTGCCGCACTGGAACGGCTTCCCGGCGCGCATCATCGTGCCCGGCTGGACCGGGACTTACTGGGTAAAAAGCGTGACCAGCATCAAGGCCGTTACGAAACCGGAAAAAGGCTTCTGGATGAGCGCGGCCTATCGCCTGCCGCGCGGACGCTTCAAGACGCCGAGCTACAAGTCGCAGGTGACGGAGGCGAACGAGCCGATCACCACGATGGTGGTCAACTCGCTCATCACCAGCGCGAAGAACGGCGAGCGCGTGCCGCGCGGCAAGCCGCTCGAGATCCGCGGCGTCGCCTGGGACGGCGGCGCCGGTATCGCCAAGGTCGAAGTCTCGACCAACGGCAGCGACTGGACGCCGGCGAAGCTCGGCAAGGATCTCGGCCGCTTCTCGTTCCGCGAATTCGCACACAGCGTGCCGACGCGCGAGACCGGGGCGCTCGTCATCATGGCGCGCGCGACCAGCGCGAGCGGCGAGACGCAGGTGAACGAGCTGATCCACAACCCCGCCGGTTATCACCACAACGTGATCCAGCGCCTTTATGTGGAGATCGTGTGATGCGAGCCTTCGCAGTGGTACTCGCGCTCGCCGCCGGCACGGCGGGGGCCCAGGAAGAAAAAGTGCAGCTCAAGGATGCGCCCGGCCGCGACAAGGCGATGCAATGCCTCGCCTGCCACAGCCTGGATTACATCCAGATGAACTCGCGCTTTCTCGACAAGGCGGGCTGGACCACCTCGGTCAACAAGATGATCAACGCCTTCGGCGCGCCGATCGCCAAGGAGGACGTCGAGGCAATCGCGACTTACCTGGCGGAGAACTACGGCAAGCCGGCGAAGTAATTTACGGGTCGCGGAAGCCGACGCGCCAGTGGCTGCCGTCGCAGAACGGCTTGTTCGCCGAGGCACCGCAACGACACAGCGTGTAGTGCTCGCGTGAGGCACCGTCGCCGAACTGCACCCCCATCAGTTCGACGCCACCCGACACGGCATAGGGACCATTGTCGGTGACGAGCACCTGCGGCGGCCGCGCCGCCGGTGTCGCTTCCACGCCGTCCATGGCATAGCTGAGCGCCCCGGAGGGGCATTTTTCAATCGTGGCGATGATCTCTTCGACGGCGGCGCCGTCGGCGTCGATCCACGGCTCGGCGTCCATGCGGAATACTTTCTTCAAGCCGTCCGTGCAAAAACCGGCATGCGCGCAGATCGCGCGATTGTCGAAGATGGTGATGCGCTTGCCGCGGTAGCTTGCGCGCCGGTCGTTCGCACCGTCGCTCAGCCGGCGATCCGAAAAGCGGATCTTGCCGTGCGTACCGTCGCAGAACGGTTTCGTCTTCGAGCCGCCGCAGCGGCAGAGCGCTACGCCCCGCACGGCGGCGCACTGCGCGCCCGACGAGCGCACAAGATTCGGCACGGGCACCGGCTGCATTTCGTGCAGCAGGTAATAAGGGCCGTTCGGCATACAGGCGATGCGCGGTGCGCCAGGCTTTTGGTCCATGCCCTAGTCTAGTGGCACCGCGCTTGCATGGGCGGGTCAGGTATGGGCGAGCACGATCGCCGTTCTATTCCCCGCACGCAGCTCAAGGTCATCCACAAGCACCGGATGGGCAGCCGCCGGTTCCGGCGTGTCTCCGAGCTGGTGTTCATACCTAACGGCAAGCCGCGCGTGGTTCTCGAATGGGTTGACCTCGGCGGGATCCGCAGCCCGCTCTACATCGCCGAGCTCGACCCGGAGAAGCTCCGGCGGGCAAAACGGCAGCGCAATACGTATTACTACGACGGCGAAACCGTCGATCCGCGCTACTTGGACGCCGCGGTTTCGCCTACAGCCTGAGCGACTAAATCGCGGTTTGCACTAGCCGCCGAAGAGCGCCTCGGCGAGATCCAGATACGCATCCGGCCCGACCCAGGCGATGAAGGCAATGGCGAGCGCGATCGAGATCACCAGCGCCTTGTAGGAGCCTCCCCGGCGGAACTCGCGCACCGCGAGGACGATGGCGACCAGTGCGATCAAGAGGCCCAGATAGATCGCCAGCCGATACAAAAGCACGATGGTCTCGAAATCGCGCGTGCGCCACTCGATGGTATTCATCGCCATCAGGACGACCGTGGGTAGCGCGGCAAGACCGGCAACCAACCATCGGCGCAGAGTTGGCGAATTCGTGGCGACGTTATTCTCGGCGGCTTTACCGATGCAGACGGTTCCAGAAAACTCTGGCGAAGTGAATGAATACCGCGATCGACGCGAGCAGCGTAAGCCCATCGCGCACCGTGTGCGTCTCGCGCAGATCATGGAATGCAAGCCAATTGACCATGAAAAGGAGAAGGCTTGCAGCGAGCATGAGAGCGTTGTCGATGCCGAACATCGTGCCTCCTTCCGCTGCCAGCCGGATTATGCCGAATGGGGATAAACGAGCACGCTCTGCCTGCGTTGCGCCGCCGGCGTGAGTCGCGCCTCGACCACGCTGCCGTCGGACATGATGTGGCGAACCTCGACGCCGGCCGTGATCAGGTAGTCGGCGATGATGCGCCGATGGCAGCGCCACCAGAGGGCCTCGGCGCACATCACTGCGGTGGGTGTCTCGGCGGCGAGCTGGCGCAGCCGCGTGAAGCCCGCGGCGAAGGCATCGCTCATGGCGTAATCGGCGTAGTTGTGAAAGCTCGCGTTCTCCCAATAAGCGTTGGTGTGCTCATCGACCTCGCGACGACGTGAGCGCAGGCCGCCGAGGGCGGCGATGTGCTCGTAACCGATGCCTGCCGCCGCAAGGCCGGCTGGCAGGACCTCGGCGTTGAACTGCGGATTGGTGCGCGAGCGCGGCATGGTGCGCACGTCGACGACCCTGCGAGCGCCGGCGCGCTTCAAGAGATCGATGAACTCGGCAAGCGAATGCGTCGAGTGGCCGACGGTGAAGACGGCGCTCATCGGCGTCGCGTCAGGTTCTTGTCGACGATGGCAGCGAGGATCAGCAGGAACCCGAGGATGCGCAAAAGGTAGGTGTAGCCGACGCGCTCGTCGGCATCGCCAAGGCTGAAGGCCAGCGCCTGGTTGAGTGCGAGGAGCACGAACGCCACGGCAAAGGCAATGAACAGGCGATCGTGCGTGCGCCGCCAGAAGCGCGCAAAGAACGCCGCCGCCACCAAAAAGCCGAGCGTGATCGCGCCGCTCAGGAACTCGATCATTCCGCCTCCCAGATGAAGCCATAGAGCAGGAACAGCACCCCGGCGAGCGAGCTTGCCAGCCGGTAGAGGCGCAGGTCGGCGTCGGGAAACACCACCAGATCGAGGAACAGCAGCAGGTTGTTCGCCGTCAGGCAGACGAAGCACAGTCCGCTCCAAAAGAGCAGCTTGAGGCCGCTCGCGGCATAGGCCCGCAGCAGCAGCACCATGCACGCGGCGCTGGTCAGTGCGGCGAGCAGGTAAAGCACGACATTGAACGAAAGCATGCGTCAGTTCCTTCTCATCTTGAAGGCATCGGCAAACGATTGGATCTTCTTGTCCCGCAGCGCGTAGATGACGCGGATCAGCGTCACCGGACGCTCGCGATAGGCCTTAGCCAGGGTCTGCACGCGCGCCGCAAGGAGCTCGCTCGCCGGCAGGTATCTCACGCGTCCCTGCGCGTCGCGCGCAGCGAGCCCGGCGCTCTCGAAGGCGGCGAAATGCCGCGCCGCCTCGGCTTCGCCCAGCGTGACGCTCGCGCGCAGCGCGGCAACGGCTTCAGCCGGGGTGAAAGCCCGCTCGGGTTGCGACTGCAGCAGGAGCAGCAGCTCTGCCGCATCCACGCCAGGCACGCTCGCCTGCAGGAAGCGGCAGAAGTCGTCCGAGAAATCGACGTCCTCCACGCCGCCGATTATCTCTGCGAACTAGCGCAGCTCGATGGTGCGCGCGATCCAGTCGATGGCGGCGACCTCGGCCGGTGCGATGACCCGCCGCCGCCCCGGCAGCCAGACGCCGCTATCGAGGACCAGCGAGGCGACGCGCCACTGATCGGCGTCGATCTCGATGTCCTGCAAGCGCGCGCTGGTGCGGCCGCGCTGGCGCACGGCGAAGCCGAGCAGGATTTCGCCGCTCCGCAGATGCGGATCCGCCGGGCGCGGCAGCCCTGCCATGTCGTACTGCAAATAGACCGGCCGATCTTCGTCGAGCCCGGGGCACAGCTTTAGCTCATCGCGCGTGAGCGCGAGCTCGAGCGGCGCCGTCCTTTGCACCTGCGCCGGACGCACCAGCAAGTCGCGCCGCGGCATCCAGCCCACGGTATCGATGACGAGGTAGCGCACGAGCCAGCTCTGGTCATCGAAGAGCACGTCCGCCAGCTCGCCCGCCGTGGCATCGCTGGCCGCCACCGGACGCCAGTGCAGCCGCCGCACGCTGACCAGCGGCTCGGCCGCTACCGCGCTCATGCGCGTACCTTCGCCCACATCTGTTTGGCCGACTCTTTCACGATGGCGAGCGCGTTCGGATCCCCCTTGATCAGCGCTTCGAGATACGCCTTCGCTTCCTTTACCGTGATGTGCGGTGGCAGCGGCGGCACGTTCGGATCCGTCACCATCTCGAGCACCGCCGGGCGGCCGGCAGCGAGCGCTTCGTCCCAGGCCGGGCCGACCTCCTCGGCGCGCTCGACGCGACGACCGTGGAGTCCGAGCATCTCGGCGTAGCGCGCGTATGGAAAATCCGGAACGTTCTGCGACGCGCTGTACTTCGGATCGCCCTCCATTACGCGCTGCTCCCAGGTGACCTGGTTCAGGTCGCCGTTATTCAGCACCATGAACACCAGCGTGGGATTGCGCCAGCGCTTGCAGTATTTCGCCGCCGTGACCAGGCCATTGATGCCGTTCATCTGCATCGCGCCGTCGCCCACCATGGCGATTACCGGGCGGTCCGGATGCACGAACTTCGCCGCGATGGCATAAGGCACGCCCGGCCCCATGGTGGCGAGCCCGCCGGAGAGCGACGCCAGCATGCCGCGCCTGATCTTCAGGTCACGCGCGTACCAGTTTGCGGCCGAGCCCGAGTCGCAAGTGAGGACGACACCTTCGGGCAAGCGCGGCGAAAGCTCCCAGAACACACGCTGCGGGTTGATCGGATGCGCATCCGCCATGGCGCGCGCCTCGAGCACGCGCCACCACTGCCCGACGTTCTTCTCGATCGTCTCGCGCCAGCCGCGATCGCTTTTCCGCTTCAGCAACGGAATGAGCGCGCGCAGCGTCTCCTTCGAGTCGCCGACGAGATTCATCTCCATGGGGAAACGCAGGCTGAGCATGCGGCCGTCGATATCGATCTGCACGCCGCGCGCCTTGCCTTCCGCCGGCAGAAACTCCGAATAGGGGAACGCCGAGCCGACCATCAGCAACGTGTCGCAGGCTTCCATCATCTCCCACGAGGGCTCGGTGCCAAGGAGGCCGATCGAGCCCGTCACGAACGGCAGCTCGTCGGGCACGGCGGCCTTGCCAAGGAGCGCCTTGGCGATGCCGGCGCCGAGGAGCTCGGCCGTCTCGACCAGCTCATCGGTCGCGTGCAGCGCTCCTGCTCCGGCGAGGATCGCGACGCGCTTGCCGGCATTCAGGATGTCGGCGGCGGCGCGCAGCTCCTCTTCGGGCGGCACCACCGCATGCCCAGAGCGGCCGATGCCGCTATGTACCGTGCCGTGCTCGCGCGGCGGCACCGGCACCGCCTTCATGTCCTGTATGTCATTGGGGAAGATGAGACAGGTGACGGTGCGATGCTCGAGCGCAATGCGCACCGCGCGATCCACCAGGTGGCGTACCTGTGCGGGCGTGCTGGCCATATGGACGTACTCGGAAGCGACGTCCTTAAAGAGGCTGATGAGGTCCACCTCCTGCTGGTAATCGCCGCCGAGGCCGGCGCGCTTCTGCTGGCCGACGATGGCGAGCACCGGCTGGTGGTCCATCTTCGCGTCGTAGAGACCATTCAGGAGATGGATCGCGCCCGGACCGGAGGTGGCGAGGCAGACGCCGATTTCGCCGGAGAACTTGGCATGCGCGCACGCCATGAAGGCGGCGAGCTCCTCGTGGCGCGCCTGGATGAACTCCATCTCTTTATTGCGCCCGAGCGCACCCATGATGCCGTTGATGCCATCGCCGGGATAGCCGTAGATGCGCTTCACGCCCCACTGGGAAAGGCGTTGCAGTAGAAAATCGCCGACGGTCTGCGCCATGTTCGCCTCCGGTTAAAACAAAGACCGCGGTGCAAGTCTCGTACCGGAACCGCGGCTCTTAAGGCGTAGTCGCACTTCTATGGGCGCCGCGGACATCGCGCGGCAGTCGCTCGCCGACGCACGCATCGATCACGTTGCGGTTGCCGCGTACCGCATTCCGACGGACGCGCCGGAATCGGACGGCACGCTCGAATGGAGCTCGACCACGCTGGTCACGGCGCACGTCGCTGCAAGCGGGGTGCAAGGGTTCGGCTACACGTACGCGAGCCGCGCCGCCGCGGTCGTGATTGACGAAGTGCTGGCGCCAGCGATCGTCGGCCGCGATGCGCTCGATACCGGCGCACGCTGGCGCGACATGGTGCGCGCCGTGCGCAACATCGGACGTGCGGGCGTCGGCTCGATGGCGATTGCCGCCGTGGACACGGCGCTTTGGGACTTTAAGGCGCGGCTTCTCGGCATGCCGCTCGCGCGGCTGCTCGGCGCCTGCCGCGATGCCATCGCCGTCTATGGCAGCGGCGGCTTCACCAGCTACTTGCGCGAGCGGCTCGCCGAGCAGCTCGGCGGCTGGGCGGCCGACGGCATGCGCTACGTCAAGATGAAGGTCGGACGCAATCCGCCGGACGATCCGGCGCGCGTGCGCGCCGTGCGCCGGGCGATCGAGAATTGCGAGCTCTTCGTCGACGCGAACGGCGCCTATACCCGCAAGCAGGCGCTCGCCGAAGCGGCGGCCTTCGCCGAGCAGGGCGTTACTTGGTTCGAAGAGCCGGTGTCGTCCGATGATTTGGAGGGTCTGCGGCTCATCCGCGACCGCGCGCCCGCCGGCATGGCGATCGCCGCCGGCGAATACGGGCACGACGGCTGGTATTTCCGCCGCATGCTCGACGCCGGCGCGATCGACGTACTGCAGGCCGACGCGACGCGCTGCGGCGGCGTCACCGGGTTCATGGAGGCTGCGGCGCTATGCGCGTCGTACGGCTTGCCGCTCTCCAGCCATTGCGCACCGTCGCTGCATTTGCCGCTCATGTGCGCAGCGCGCACCGCAATGCATCTCGAATACTTCCACGACCACGTGCGTATCGAGGAAATGCTCTTCGACGGCTTCGTGCCGGCGAAGAGCGGCCTCATGACTCCGGACCGCTCGCGCCCCGGCCTGGGGGTCGAGCTCAAGGCGCGCGACGCGGAGCGCTATCGCTTATGAGCGGCCGCCTAGCTTTTTCGGCCGATGGCCCGGGCGAGGTCCTTCTTGTCCATGCGCGAGCGGCCGCGGATGTGCAGCTTTTTCGCCTGCCGGTAAAGCTCCTCCTTGGTGCTGCCGTAGTAATCCACCCCGCCGAACGTTTCGCCTTTGCCGCGGCGCGCGGCCTTGCCGCCTTTGGCGGCGCGGGGATCGGACGGTCCCTTGCGGTCTTTGGGCTCCCAGTGATCGCCGACTTTTTTGAAGGAATGCTTAAGGGCGGCAAATGCCGTGCGGTGCGCGCGTTCGCCTTCGCCGTATTCCTTTACCGCGTGGTCATGCGTTTTGATCCAGGTCCGCTGCGCCTTGGCCGGCGAGCGCTTGATCGTACTCGGTAGTACATCACGTCCAGGCATGTTGACCTCCTTCGTAGAAGTCAGGAAAACAAGTTTTGTGCCGCTTGCGCGCGAGCTCGAGCGCGCCATCAGCGGCGAAGTGCGTTTCGACGCCGGCAGCCGCGCGCTCTATGCCACGGATGCCTCCAACTATCGGCAAGTGCCGATCGGCGTGGTGCTGCCGAAAACGAAGGAGGACGTCGTGCGCACCGTCGAGATCTGCCGCCGGCACGGCGCGCCGATCCTCGCGCGCGGCGGCGGCACGAGCCTCTGCGGCCAGTCATGCAACGTCGCCGTGGTGCTCGACCTCTCGAAGTATCTGAACCGGGTGCTCGAGATCGACCCGGTCGCCAAGACCGCGCGCGTCGAGCCCGGTTGCGTGCTCGATGACCTGCGCCGCGCCGCCGCCCAGCATGGCCTCACGTTCGCGCCGGACCCGGCGACACATACGCATAACACGCTCGGCGGCATGATCGGCAACAACTCGTGCGGCCCGCACTCGGTGATGGGCGGCGAGACCGTCGATAACGTGCTGGCGCTCGAGGTGCTCACTTATGACGGCACGCGCCTCAGCGTCGGCGCCGGCCATGAACCGCCCGCGGGGCGCCCGGCTGAGATTCACGCCGCGCTCCGGCAATTGGGCGAGCGCCATGCAGCGGAAATCCGCAAAGCCTTTCCGCCGATCCCGCGCCGGGTCTCGGGTTACAACCTGCCGGCGCTCCTGCCGGAGAGCTTCAACGTGGCGCGCGCGCTCGTCGGCTCGGAAGGGACCTGCGTCACGGTGCTGGAAGCGACGCTGCGGCTGCTCGACAATCCGCCGGCGCGCTCGCTGCTCGCGCTGGGTTACGAAGATGTCTGCTCGGCGGGCGATCACGTGCCCGAGGTCATGGAGTGCGGCCCGATCGCGGTCGAGGGCATGGACGACCGGCTGCTCGCCGACATGAGTGCGATGCATCTCCATCCCGGCTATGAGCAGCTGCTGCCGCCGGGACGCGGCTGGCTGATCGTCGAATTCGGCGGCGCCGACAAGGGCGAGGCTGACGCGAAAGCGATGGCGGCGATGAAGCGGCTGCAGCGCACGCCGCATCCGCCGTCGATGCACCTCTACGACGACCCACCGGTGGAG
>DASREB010000192.1:0-4786 GCA_035652275.1 Burkholderiales bacterium | reverse complement strand
CCGCCTCCAGCGCATCGAGCCATTCCTGGGTCTCGAGCGCATCGGGATCGTTGGCGGCGGGAAACTGCGGCACGGCTGACATGGCGGCCTCGGTGTGTCGAATTTGTGCTGCGGGTGGGGCGCAAAGCTTAACCAGAAAATGGGGCGAGTGCTAGACTGCGCCCCCCCGATGGCTGCGCGGATTCTCGACGGAAAATCGCTCGCCGCGCAGGTCCGCGCCGCGGTGAAAAACGAGGTGGCCGAGCTTTCGCACCGCGGCATTCGCCCGGGCCTGGCGGTCCTGCTTGCCGGCGATAACGCCGCCTCGCGCGTCTATGTCCGCAACAAGGTGCGCGCCTCCGAAGACACCGGTGTGCGCTCGCAGCTAATCGAGCTGCCCGCGAGCGTCAGCGAGCAGGCGCTCCTCGACCACGTGCTGGCGCTTAACGAGGACCGGGAAGTCCACGGCATCCTGGTGCAGCTGCCCCTGCCCAAGCACATCAGCGCCCACAAGGTGCTCGAGAGCGTCTCGCCGGCAAAGGATGTCGACGGCTTTCATACCGCCAACCTCGGCGCGCTGGTCGCGGGCACGCCGCACGTGGTGCCGTGCACGCCGGCAGGCGTCATGCGGCTGCTGCAGCATGCGAGCGTGCCGCTCGCCGGCGCCCATGCGGTCGTTATCGGTCGCTCGAACATCGTCGGCAAGCCGCTTGCACTTCTGCTCCTTCAGCAGGACGCGACCGTCACCATCTGCCATTCCAGGACGCGCGATCTTGAAAACGTCGCGCGCAGCGCCGACATATTGATCGCTGCCGTCGGACGGGCGAAACTCGTGACCGGCGCGATGGTCAAACCCGGCGCCTGCGTGATCGACGTCGGGGTGAACCGTCTTGCCGACGGTTCGCTCTGCGGCGACGTCGATTTCGCGTCTGCGTCGGCGCTCGCCGGCTGGATTACGCCCGTGCCTGGCGGTGTCGGGCCGATGACGATTGCCATGCTGCTTGAAAACTGCGTCCGCGCCGCGCGCGCTGCCATTCGATGAATCACAACCCGAATCACAACCCTTTGGTGGATTTTTCCGGGCTGCCGCGCTTTGCGGAGCTGAAACCCGAGCATGTCACACCGGCGGTCGATCAATTGCTCGCCGAAGGCCGCGCCACCATCGATCGTGTCGCTGCGGCGCCGGTGTCCTGGGAGAGCTTCGTCGCGCCGCTCGAGGATGCGAACGAGCGCATCGGCCGCGCCTGGGGACAGGTCGCGCATCTGCACGCGGTGTTGGACAGCCCCGAGCTGCGCGAGGTCTACAACGCCAACCTGCCGAAGCTCACGCAGTACTGGACCGAGCTCGGACAGAACCACGCGCTCTTCGAAAAGTACAAGGCGCTCGCCGCTTCGCCGGAATATCCGACCCTCAGCACCGCTCGCCGCCGCATCGTCGATAACGCGCTGCGCGACTTCCGCCTGGGCGGCGCGGAGCTGCCGCCGGACAGGAAGGCGCGCTTCGCACAAATCCAGGAGGAGCTCGCCGGCCTCGGCAGCCGTTTCTCCGAAAACCTGCTCGACGCCACCAAGGCCTTCTCCATCGTGGTGGACCAGAGCCGCATCGCCGGCATTCCGGCCGATGTGC
This sequence comes from Burkholderiales bacterium, assembly GCA_035652275.1. Classification (GTDB taxonomy): domain Bacteria; phylum Pseudomonadota; class Gammaproteobacteria; order Burkholderiales; family SG8-39; genus SCGC-AG-212-J23. The sequence continues at coordinate 3,180 of DASREB010000192.1, read as the reverse complement.
TGGCAGCGGCGCGCGAGGCCGCCGAGAAAGACGGCAAGCCGGGCTGGAAGTTCACCCTGCACGCGCCTTCCTATATGCCGGTGATGCAGTACGCGGAGGACCGTTCGCTGCGGCAGACGATGTACCGCGAGAGCGTGACGCGCGCTTCGGAGTTCGGCCGGCCGGACTGGGACAACACCCCGCTCATCGCGCGCATCGTCGAGCTGCGGCGTGAGCTCGCGCAGCTTCTCGGCTATCGCAACTACGCCGAGGTGTCCCTCGTTCCGAAGATGGCCGAGTCGCCGGCGCAGGTGCTCGCGTTCCTCGAGGATCTCGCTCGGCGCGCACGCCCGTTTGCCGAGAACGACATGGCGGAGCTGCGCGAGTTCGCCCGCCGCGAGCTCGGTCTCGATCCGCTCGAAGCGTGGGACTTCGCGTATGCATCCGAAAAACTGCGCGTCAGCCGCTACGCCTTCTCCGAGCAGCAGGTCAAGCAGTACTTCCCGGAGGACGTGGCGGTCCAGGGACTGTTCCGTGTCGCCGAGACACTCTACGGCGTACGCATCTACCCCGCCGAGGCGCCGAAGTGGCACCCGGACGTGCGCTTCTACGAGATCCGCGACGCCGCCGGGCAGCGCGTCGGGCAGTTCTACATGGACCTATACGCGCGCGATACCAAGCGCGGCGGCGCCTGGATGGACGACGCCATCACCCGCCGGCGCAAAGGCGCAACGGTGCAGACGCCGGTCGCTTACCTCACGTGCAACTTCTCGGCCCCCGTTGGCAGGCGCGCCGCCACCTTTACGCACGACGAGGTGCTGACGCTCTTCCACGAGTTCGGCCACGGCTTGCATCATCTGCTCACGCGCGTGGACGATCTCGGCGTCGCCGGCATCAACGGCGTCGAATGGGACGCGGTGGAGCTGCCCAGCCAGTTCATGGAGAACTTCTGCTGGGAGTGGGACGTGCTGCGGCACATGACGCGCCACGTTGAAACGGGCGAGCCGCTGCCGCGCGAGCTCTTCGACAAGATGCTCGCGGCGAAAAACTTCCAGAGCGGGCTCGCCATGCTGCGACAGCTCGAATTCGCCGTGTTCGACATGCGGCTGCACTCCGACTTCGACCCGGCGAGCGGCGCGAGCGCGCTCGAGCTGCTGGAGGAAGTGCGCGAGCGCATCGCCGTGTTGCGCCCACCGGCCTATAACCGCTTCCCCAATAGCTTCTCGCACATCTTCGCGGGCGGCTACGCCGCGGGCTACTACAGCTATAAATGGGCCGAAGTGCTGTCCGCGGACGCGTATAGCTTCTTCGAAGAGAACGGCGTCCTGAATCCGCTCGCCGGCCAACGCTTCCGCGACGAGGTGCTCGCGGTGGGCGGCAGCCGCCCGGCCGCCGACTCGTTCCGCGCCTTCCGCGGTCGCGAGCCCAGAGTCGACGCGCTGCTGCGCCATAACGGCATGATCAGCGCCTGAGTGCGCCTCGCAAGCTGGAACGTCAACTCGCTGCGCGTACGGCTGCCGCATCTGCTGGACTGGCTGCGCGAGAAGCAGCCCGATGTCGCGTGCCTGCAGGAGACCAAGACCGAGGACCCGAACTTTCCGGCCGCTGAGCTGCGCGACGCCGGCTACCACGCCGTTTACTGCGGCCAGCGCGCCTACAACGGCGTCGCGATCCTCGCGCGCTCTGCGATCAGCGATGTCGCCTACGGCATCCCGGAGTTCGCCGATGATCCGAAGCGCTGCATCGCCGCCACGGTGAACGGCATTCGCATCGTGTGTCTCTACGCGCCGAACGGCGAGGCGCCCGGCACCGACAAGTACGCATACAAGCTGCGCTGGTACGAGGCACTGGCGCGCTGGATGAAGCACCTGGTGCGGCACGCGCCGCCGCTTGCGGTGCTGGGCGACATGAACGTCGCGCCGGAGGACCGTGATGTGCATGACCCGAAGCGCTGGGCCGGCAAGATCCACGTCTCGGAGCCGGAGCGCGCCGCGCTCCGGACCGTGCTCGCCACCGGCCTGGTGGACGCGTTTCGACTCTTTCCGCAGCCGGAAAAATCGTTCAGCTGGTGGGATTACCGGCTGCGTGCATTCGAGCGCGGCTGGGGGCTGCGCATTGATCTCGCGCTGCTCGCGCCGGCAACGGCGAAGCGCTGCACCGCCTGCACCATCGACCTCGCCCCGCGCCAGCGCGAGCGGCCGTCCGATCATGCGCCGGTGATCGTGGAGCTAAACTGAGCGCATGAGACGCCGCCATTTCCTGCTCGCGTGCGCGGCGAGCGCCGCCGCGCCGGCGATCCGCGCGCAGCAACCCTATCCATCGAAGCCGATCACCTGGGTGGTGGGCTTCCCGCCCGGCGGCGGCGCCGACGGCGTCACGCGCCTCGTCTCGGCGAAGGTATCGCAGAACATCGGCCAGCCGATCGTGGTCGAGAACCGGCCGGGCGCGAGCTCGATCATCGCCGCGCAGTACGTGGCGCAGCAGCCGGCAGATGGCTACACGATCTTCAGCGCAGAGCAGGGCGCGCTCGTCTTCAACGCCGCGCTTTACTCGAAGCTGCCGTACGACCCGCAGCGCGACTTTACGCCGGTGTGCGACATGATCCGCGCGCCGCTCGTGCTGGTGGTGAATCCGAGCTTCCCTGCCACGGATCTGAAGTCATTCATTGCCGAGGTGAAACGCCAGCCGGGCAAGCTCAACTTCGGCTCACCCGGGCGCGGCCTCGCGCATCACCTCGCGATGGAGGCGCTCAAGCGCCGCATCGGCCTCGACATCGTCGACGTGCAGTACAAGGGCATCGCGCCGGTGGTGCAGGACACGATCTCGGGGCAGGTGCCGATCGCGGTCATCGATACCGTAGTGCTGCTACCGCACCTGAAGAGCGGCAAGCTGCGCGCAATCGCGGCATTCGCCAACAAACGACTTTCCGTGCTGCCGGATGTGCCGGCGCTCGGCGAAATCGGCTACGAGGGAATGGATATCGCGCCGATCGTCGGCGTGGTCGCGCCGCGCAACACGCCGCCCGACATCGTCAAACGGTTGAACAGCGAGGTGGTGCGCGCCGTCCGCGATCCCGATGTGAGCGGCAAGCTCACCGGGCTCGGACTCGAGATCATCGCCGATACGCCGCAACAATTCGCGGCGTTCCTGCAGTCGGAAGCGAGCCGCTGGCTGCCTTTCATCCGCTCGCTCAACATCAAG
>DASREB010000191.1:0-3488 GCA_035652275.1 Burkholderiales bacterium | reverse complement strand
GAAGCGCGAGGAGACCCATCCGCCGCTGCGCATCGAGCCCCCGGTGGCCGAGATCCGCAAGTCCGAGCGCGTGCTCAAGGAAAAGCAGGCGCCGCTCTTCGACGAGCTGCCGGACACGCCGCTGCCGCCGCTCAAGCTGCTGGACGATGCCAAGTCCGACGGCGAGCAAGTGAGCCCCGAGACTCTCGAATTCACCTCGCGCCTGATCGAGAAGAAGCTCTCCGACTTCGGCGTCGTGGTGAAAGTGCTTGCCGCCTATCCCGGGCCGGTAATCACGCGCTACGAAATCGAGCCTGCCGTTGGCGTGAAGGGCAGCCAGATCGTCAACCTGGTGAAGGATCTGGCGCGCGCCCTATCGGTGGTCTCCATTCGCGTGGTGGAAACCATCCCCGGCAAGTCCTGCATGGGGCTGGAGATCCCCAATCCGCACCGCCAGACGGTGCGCCTCTCCGAGATCCTCGGCTCCGAGGCGTATCACGCGCTCAATTCCCCCCTCGCCATCGCGCTCGGCAAGGACATCGCGGGCAACCCGGTGGTCGCCGATCTCGCGCGAATGCCTCACCTGATGGTCGCGGGCACCACCGGCTCGGGCAAATCGGTGGCGCTGAACGCGATGATCCTCGCGCTCCTCTACAAGGCGGAGCCGCGCACCATCCGCCTCATCCTGATCGACCCGAAGATGCTGGAGCTCTCGGTCTACCAGGACATCCCGCATCTCCTGACGCCGGTCGTCACCGACATGAAGCAGGCCGTCAATGCGCTCACCTGGTGCGTCGCGGAGATGGACCGCCGCTACAAGCTCATGAACTGGATCGGTGCGCGCAACCTGTCGGGCTACAACCACCGCGTGAGCGAACAGAAGTTCGAGGATCCGTTCGCTCTTGACGCCGGCAAGGCGGAGACGCTGACGCCGCTGCCGCAGATCGTCGTGATCATCGACGAACTTGCCGACCTGATGATGGTCGTGGGCAAGAAAGTCGAGGAGCTGATCGCACGCATCGCGCAGAAGGCGCGCGCCGCCGGCATCCACCTGATCCTCGCCACGCAGCGGCCATCGGTCGATGTCATCACCGGGCTCATAAAAGCGAACATCCCGGCGCGCATCGCTTTCCAGGTCGCCTCCAAGGTGGACTCCCGCACCATCCTCGACCAGTCGGGCGCGGAAACGCTGCTTGGTGCGGGCGACATGCTGTATCTGCCGCCCGGCAGCGGCATCCCGCAGCGCGTGCACGGCGCGTTCGTCGCCGACCACGAGGTGCACAAGGTGGTCGAGCACCTGAAATCGCTGGCGAAGCCCGAGTACCTGGCCGACGTGCTCGAGCCGGCGCAGGCCGAGGACGGCCCCGCCGCCGAAGGCATGCCGAGCGGCGAAAAGGATCCGCTCTACGACCAGGCGGTCGACATCGTCTTGCGTACCCGCCGGCCGTCGATCTCGCTGGTGCAGCGGCATCTGCGCATCGGCTACAACCGCGCGGCGCGCCTGATCGAGGACATGGAGCGCGCCGGCATGGTTTCCGCCATGCAGTCGAACGGCAACCGCGAGGTGTTGGTCCCAGCCAAAGCGGAGTAGCTTTGCGCACATGAGAACCCTGCCGGGCGTCCTCGCCCTCGCTTTTGCGCTTACGGCCGGTGCGGCAAGCATCGACCGCTACAAGACGTTCCTCAACGGCACGCAGTCGGCGCGCGCCCACTTCGAGCAGAAGGTCTACGATCGCACGGGGAAACTGGTGCAGCAGTCGCAGGGCAGCTTCGTGTTCCAGCGGCCCGGGCGCTTTCGCTGGGTATATGACAAGCCGGCCGACCAGGTGATCGTCGGTGACGGCCAGCGCGTCTGGATCTACGACCGGCAGCTCAACCAGGTGACGGTAAGGAAGCTCGCCACCGCGCTCGGCTCGACGCCGGCGGCGCTGCTGGCGGGTGCGAGCGGCATCGAGCAGGCGTTCGCGCTCTCCGACGCCGGCGAAAAGGACGGCCTCGAATGGCTGCAGGCCAAGCCGCGCGAGCGCGACGCGGGCTTCGAGCGTGTGCTTCTCGGCTTCGACGCGCGCGGCCTGCAGGCGATGGAGCTCACCGACAATTTCGGCCAGACCACGGAGCTGCGCTTTTCCAAGCTCGAACGCAACCCTAAGGTCAATGCCGCCGAGTTCCGCTTCGACCCGCCCAAGGGGGCCGACGTCCTCGGGGAAAAATGAGGCGCGCTAGCAGCCGCGCTGAAATCGTATGAGCTCCGCCGATCTCTTCGGCAAAGCCGAGCCGGTCGCGCCGCTCGCCGACGCGCTGCGCCCGAAGACGCTCGACGAGGTGGTCGGGCAGGAGCACCTGCTCGGGCCCGCAAAGCCGCTGCGCTTCGCCTTCGAGTCGGGGCGCCCGCATTCGATGATCCTGTGGGGCCCGCCCGGCTCCGGCAAGACGACCATCGCGCGCCTGATGGCGAAGGCGTTTAACGCCGAGTTCGTCGCGCTGTCGGCGGTTTTTTCCGGCGTCAAGGACATCCGCGAAGCGGTCGCCGCCGCGCAGGCGCGCCTCGAGCAATTCGGCCGGCGCACCATCCTTTTCGTCGACGAGGTGCATCGCTTCAACAAGGCGCAGCAGGACGCCTTCCTGCCGTACGTCGAGCAGGGGCTCATCACCTTCGTCGGCGCGACGACCGAGAACCCTTCGTTCGAGGTGAACAGCGCGCTGCTCTCTCGCGCGACGGTCTATGTGCTCGAGCCCCTGCGCGCGGAGCACCTCGCAGTGCTGCTTGCCCGCAGCGGGCTGAACGCCGACGAGGAGGCAAAAGCGCGCCTCATCGGCTTTGCCGACGGCGACGCGCGCCGCTTGCTCAACGCGGTCGAGATCCTGCACAACACCGGTCGCGGCGATATCGACGGCGCCTTCGTCGAGCAGACCCTGGCGCAGAACCTGCGGCGCTTCGACAAGGGCGGCGAGCAGTTCTACGACCAGATCTCGGCGCTGCACAAGGCGGTAAGAGGCTCGGATGCCGACGCCTCGCTCTACTGGATGGTGCGCATGCTGGACGGGGGCGCCGATCCGCTCTACATCGGCCGGCGCGTGGTGCGCATGGCGGTCGAAGACATCGGGCTCGCCGATCCCAACGGCTTGCGCGTCGCGCTCGACGCCTGCGAGACCTACGAGCGCCTCGGCAGCCCGGAAGGCGAGCTTGCGCTCGCCGAAGCCGTGGTCTATCTGGCGCTCGCGCCGAAGTCGAATGCAATCTACGAGGCCTATAATGCCGCGCGCGATTTCATCACCCGCGACGGCACGCGCCCGGTGCCGCTGCACATACGCAACGCGCCCACGCCGCTGATGAAGCAGCTCGGTTACGGAAAAGAGTACCGCTACGCCCACGACGAGGCGGGCGCTTACGCCGCCGGCGAAAACTACCTGCCCGAAGGCATGCCGCCGATCGAGTGGTACAGGCCGACCGAGCGCGGGCTGGAAGCAACGCTGCGCGAACGCATCGCCGAGCTGCGGCGCCGCGATCA
>DASREB010000190.1:0-2979 GCA_035652275.1 Burkholderiales bacterium | reverse complement strand
TGCACCCCCACGATCAGGATCAGCAGCCCGCCGGCGACGGCGAGCGCGAAGCGCCAGGCACTGCGCGCGACGAAGGCGAGCGTGGCGCCGAGCAGGCACCACAGCGCAATCCACAGCGCTTCCGCGCTGTCGGGCCACACCGCGAGCGGCCGCTCGCCGGCAAGGGCAGCGCGCACCAGCTGGCTCACCATATGGCCGTAAAGCGCGACGCCGTAGGCGGACTGCTTGGCGCCGAACGTGCCGCTGTACGGCGTATAGAAGTTGTCCTTCACGCTCTCGGCGGTGACGCCGATGAGCGCGATGCGATCCTTGATGAGCCGCCGGTCGAACTCGCCGGCGAGGAGCTGGCCGAAGCCAATCTCGCCGAACGCATCCGGCGGGTCGCGGTAGTCGATGAGGATCTGATAGCCACCGGCGTCCGCGCGCACATAACCGCCGTCGTTCGGCTCGAAGGGCTCGAAGGTCGTGCGTCCCAGCCGCAGCAGCTCGGGGTTCTTCGGATCGCCCTGCGGCGTGATACCGGCCGTCTGCAGATAGAGCAGCGCCACGCGGAACGGCAGCGAATAGAACACCGTCTTGCCATCGTCGGTCATGAGGAGCGCGCGCCGCACGCGGCCGTCCGCATCCACCACGACGTCGGTGAAACCCGCCCGGTCAGTGCCGGCGAGCGCCGCCGGCGCCCGCACCCCCGGATGCTCGCCGCGCGGCACCAGCATCGCGCCGACGATCTGCGGGTTCTTCGCCAGCGCCGCGTTCAGCGCCTCGTGTCCCGGCGGCACCGGCACATCGCGGTAGATATCGAGCGCGATCGCCCGCGCGCCGGCGCGGGCCAGCGTTTCGAGCGCCTTTGCCAGCACCTCGTCGGGGACCGGCCAGGTGCCGAGCTCGGCGATGTCCCGGTCGGTAATCGTGATCAGCGTGACCGGCGGTTTGGGGAGAGGCGCGCCGGGCCGCAGGCGCAGGTGCCAGTCGTACGCCGCGAGCTCGAGGCCCTCGAGCGCCCCCATGCTGCGCAGGCCGAGGAGCACGGCAAACACCAGGCCGCCTGCAACTACGATCGCCGTGAGCGCCGAACGCACTTGATACTCTCCCTTAGGCGCACAATAGCGGAAAGTCGCACTGGGGGAGGGAGCTACGATGAAGTCAGGAGCCTGGGCGCTGTGTCTGGCGCTCGCGGCGGGCAGCGCTTTCGCGGCGTCGCCCGATGAGGAGGCGCGCGAGCTCGTGCGCGCGGCGCAGACCGATCTCGCCGTCGGCCGCAATCCGGACGCGGTGCAGAAGCTCGAGCGCGCCCAAGCGCTCGCGCCGGCCGGGGCGCTCGCCGCCGAGGTGCAGGCGAGTCTCGGCAGCGCCTACCTCGCGACCGGCCGCATCGGCGATGCCGAGCGCACGCTCGGCGCCGCGATCGACGCTGGGCGTAAGGTCAACCGCCCGCAGATCGCCGCGGCGGCACTGAACGATCTCGGAAACTTACGCGCAGCGCAGGGACGCTTCGCGGACGCGGAAGTGAGCTACCGCAGCGCCGTGGAAGCCGCGCAAGCGGCCGGCAGCAAGCCGCTCGCCGCACGCGCGTCCACCAACCTAGCGCGGGCGCTTGCCGACGACGGCCGCCGCGCCGAGGCGAGCGCCATGCTGCCGAAGGTAGCGGCCGAGCTGCGCACGCTGCCGGCCTCTCGTGACAAGGCCTACGGGCTGGTGAGCGTCGGGCGCCTGTATTCACGGCTCGGCGACGGCACGCGTAGCGCCGCGGTCCTGCGCGAAGCGCTCGACGCTGCCGACGCTGCGAACGACATCCGTGCGCGCTCCGCCGCGCTCGGCTATCTCGCGGAGCTCTATGACCGCGCCGGACGCCGCGCCGACGCGCTGCAGCTCACGCAGCGCGCGATCGTCGCCGCCGAGCAGGCCGACGCGCCTGAGCTCCTATACCGCTGGCAATGGCACAAGGCGCGGCTTCTCAAGGCGCAGGGCGAGCGCGACGAGGCGATCCTCGCCTACCAGCACGCCGTGCGCACCTTCGGCACGACGCGCGCCGACCTCGCGGCGACGCCGGGCCGCAGCGCGTTCCGCGAGTCGGTCGGGCCGCTCTTCGCCGAGACCGCCGATCTGCTGCTCGACCAGTCGGGGCGGATCGCCGACGCGAAAGTGGCGGCGAGCTACCTGACCGAAGCGCGCAGCACCATGGAGCTCTTCAAGGGCGCGGAGCTGCAGGACTACTTCCAGGACGACTGCGTCGCGGCGCTGCGCGCGCGCACCACCGGCATCGATCAGCTCGCGGCGCAGACGGCGGCCCTCTACCCGATCATCCTGCCGGACCGTCTGGAGCTGCTGCTGACGCTGCCGGACGGCATGAAGCGCTTCACCACGCCGGTCGACACCGACACGCTGACGCGCGAGATCCGCAGCTTCCGCGTGTTCCTGGAAAAGCGCACCACGGCCGAGTTCTATCCGCATGCGCGCCAGCTCTACGACTGGATCATCAAGCCGATCGCGGCGGAGCTCGAGCGCCAGCACATCGACACGCTGGTGATCGTTCCCGACGGCGCGCTGCGCACCATTCCACTCGCTGCGCTGCACGACGGGCAGCAGTTCCTCGTCGCGCGCTACGCCCTCGCCACGACGCCGGGCCTCACGCTCACTGACCCGCGGCCGCTGCCGCGCGGGAACGCGAAGGTGCTGGTGAACGGCCTCACTCAGGGCGTGCAGGGCTTTGCGCCGCTACCGTACGTCGGCCAGGAATTGGATGCCATCCACAGCGTCTACGGCGGCCGCGAGCTGCGCGACGGCGACTTCACCGTGCAGAACATCGAGAAGGACCTCGGCGAGACGCCCTACTCGATCGTGCACATCGCCTCGCACGGCCAGTTCGCCGGCGACGTCGACAAGACCTTCGTCCTCACCTACGAAGACAAGCTGTCGATGACCAAGCTCGAGCAGTTCCTCGGGCTATCGAAATTCCGCACCGAGCCGGTCGAACTGCTG
>DASREB010000189.1:0-9666 GCA_035652275.1 Burkholderiales bacterium | reverse complement strand
GATGCGGCCGAGTGCTTCCTCGACGCCTTCGAGCTTGCCGATCGGCGTCTTGAACTGGGCGCGTACGCGTGCATAGGCGCCGGTGAAGCGCGCCAGCGCCTTGGCGCCGCCGACGGAGGAGCTTGGCAGCGAAATCGCGCGGCCCGCGGCAAGGCAGCCCATCAGCATCATCCAGCCTTTGCCGGCGTAATCGCGGCCGCCGATGATCCAGTCAAGCGGCATGAACACGTCTTTGCCGCTGTTCGGGCCGTTCTGGAACACGGCATTGAGCGGCATGTGCCGCCGGCCGATGTTCACGCCCGCTGTGCTGGTCGGGACGAGCGCGCAGGTAATGCCGAGGTCTTCTTTGTCGCCGAGGAGATGCTCGGGGTCATACAGGCGGAACGCCAGGCCCAGCAGCGTCGCCACCGGTCCGAGCGTGATGTAGCGCTTCTCCCACGTGACGCGCATGCCGAGCACTTCTTTTCCCTGCCAGGTGCCTTTGCACACAACGGCGTAGTCCGGGATGGACGCCGCATCGGACCCGGCCTCCGGATTGGTGAGCGCGAAGCACGGAATCTCCAGGCCTTTGGCGAGGCGCGGCAGGTAGTAGTCTTTCTGCGCTTCCGTGCCGTAGTGCAGCAGCAGCTCGGCCGGCCCGAGCGAGTTCGGCACCATCACGCTGATCGCCGCGGCGCTCGAGCGCGTCGAGAGCTTCATCACTACCGTCGAATGCGCTAGCGCGCTGAACCCGAGGCCTCCGTACTTCTTCGGGATGATCATGCCGAGGAAGCCCTTGTCCTTGATGTACTGCCACACATGCGGCGGCAGGTCCTGCAGCTCGTGCGTGATCTGCCAGTCGTCGCACATGGCGCAGAGCTCTTCCACCGGGCCGTTGAGGAATGCCTGCTCCTCCGGCGTCAAGCGCGGCGGTTGCACGGAAAGGAGCTTGTTCCAGTCCGGTTTGCCGGAGAAGAGATCGGCGTCCCACCACACGGTGCCGGCGTCGATCGCTTCTTTCTCGGTCTGCGACATGTCCGGGAGGATTCGCCGATAGACCGCGAGCACATGGTTGGTCAGCGCAAGCCGGCGCAGCCAGGGAATGTTGAGCGCGACCGCAACCACGATGAAGAGCGCTGCGAGCACTGTGCTTGTGGTGATGCCGAATGCCGCGACCACGCTGAGATACCAGAGCAGCGCGCCGCCCGTGATGGTCCAGGCAAGGAGCGGCGCACCGAAGTAGGCGAGGACGAAAAAGGCGGCAATCGCGGCGGTGAAGAAGAGGGTCATGGCGGCTCCTTAAGCGGCCTTGCGGATGACGTTCTTGAGCGGCGCGTTGAGGCCGGCGGCGAGGAACGCGGTGAGGCGCTCTTCGAGCAGCCGCGCGTCGTAGCGGTCCTCGGGCTTGCAGCCGGCGATCAGCTGCACCGTGTCGGTCGCCGCGAGCGTGTAGGCGAGGGTGCCGAACATGAAGTGCATGCGCCAGACGAGCTCCTCGCGCGGCATCTGCGGCAGCGCGCGCTCGAGGGCCGCCTTGTAGCGCTGCATGGTCGGTGCGTACATCTGGCCGATCAGCGCACGCACTGCCTTGTTCGGCTCCGAGTAGGTGCGGCCGAGCAGGCGCACGAAGTTGCGGCCACCGCCCCGCGCGTCCTCCATCAGGCGCAGTCCTGGGGCGATGAAGGCACGGATGATGGCTTCCGGCTGCGGCACGCGCTCGACCGCTTCGAGCTTGTCGAGCTCGGCGAGCCGCGCCGCGTTCATGGCATCGAGGCGCCGGCGGAATACGGCTTCAACCAAGGCGTCCTTCGAGCCGAAGTGATAATTCACCGCGGCGAGGTTGACGCCCGCCTTGGCGGTAAGAAGCCGCATCGAGGTGCCTTCGAAGCCGTGCTGCATGAAAAGCTCTTCAGCGGCATCGAGGATGCGGGTCCGGGTTTCGTGCTGGGGTTTGACGGCGCGCAGGTTCATGGAGTGGACTCTGGAATTCAAACGAACGTTTGAAAATGCTAGCCGCGCCTGCCGGCCGGCGTCAAGCTCGATTTCATGACAGGCGGCGCGCTTCTGGGTCTGGTGTTGCTGTCGATGGGGTGGCTCTTCTTCTTCGGCGGCCTGGCGGCGAACTACCAGGCGCTGCGGGCCGGCTCGAAGCGCGGCCTCGGCCCGCTGCCCGGTCTGGTGGGCTCGCTGACGGTGTTCTTCAGCCTGCCGGCGCTCCGCAATTACGGTGTCGAAGCGCCCTGGCCATGGCTCTGGATCCTGCTGCCGCTCGCCCTGGACCCCTGGCTCGCGCTGCTCCTCCGGCGCAGCAAATAGAATGCGCCGCTCGCATGGCGCATAACGCGGCACCGCTACAGAAACTGCAAGGCAACGAATGGCGCGCCGTTCGCCTGCTGATTCCCTACTTGCTCGAATACAAATGGCGCGTGGTACTGGCGCTCGGCTGCCTGATCACGGCGAAGCTCGCCAACGTCGGCGTGCCGCTGATAATGAAGACGGTGGTCGACCGGCTGGATGTGCAGACCGCCATGGTCGCCGTGCCGGTGGCGCTGCTCGCGACCTACGGCATCCTGCGCTTCTCGGCAACGATGTTCGGCGAGCTGCGCGACGTCGTCTTCGTGCCGGTCACGCAGCGCGCGATCCGGCGCCTCGCGCTCGGGGTATTCCGGCACCTTCACAGCCTGAGCCTGCGCTTCCACCTCGAGCGCCAGACCGGCGGCATGACGCGCGACATCGAGCGCGGCACGCGCGGCATCTCCACGCTGCTCTCGTACCTGGTGTTTTCGATCATCCCGGTGATTCTGGAGTTCAGCCTGGTGGCGGTCGTGCTGATCGCCAAGTTCGACTGGCGGTTCGCCGCGATCACCTTCGGCGCGGTGATCGTCTACATCAGCTTCACCGTGGCGGTCACCGAGTGGCGCATGAACATCCGCCGGCAGGCGAACGAGCTCGACTCACGCGCCAACACCCGCGCCATCGACAGCCTGCTCAACTACGAGACGGTGAAGTACTTCGGCAACGAGGAATACGAGGCGCGCCGCTACGACGAGAACCTGCGCAAGTACGAGACCGCCGCGGTGAAGAACGAGGCGTCGCTCGGCGTGCTGAACATCGGCCAGAGCTTCATCATCGCGGCGGCGGTCACCGTGCTGATGGTGCTCGTCGCCGACGGGGTGGCGATGAAGCGGCTGTCGCTTGGCGATCTCGTGCTGGTGAACGGGCTGCTGATCCAGCTTTACATCCCGCTCAACTTTCTCGGCATGGTGTACCGCGAGATCAAGCAGGCGCTCCTCGACATGGACCGGATGTTCCGGCTGCTCCAGGCGCACCGGGAGGTGGAGGACAAGCCGGGAGCGCCCGTGCTCGCGCCCGGGCCGGCGACGGTCGAGTTCCGGCACGTCGATTTTTATTACGAGCGCGCGCGCCAGATCCTCTTCGATGTGAGCTTCACCATCGCGGCTGGTCATCGTGTCGCGGTGGTGGGCCATTCGGGCTCCGGCAAGTCGACCATAGCGCGGCTGCTGTATCGCTTCTACGACGTCGCGAACGGCGCGATCGTCGTCAATGGTGCCGACATCCGTGAGCTGCAGCAGGCGAGCCTGCGTGCCGCGATCGGCATCGTGCCGCAGGACACCGTGCTCTTTAACGACACGATTCTTTACAACATCCGCTATGGGCGACCGGAGGCGAGCGACGCGGAGGTCCACGACGCCGCGCGCGCCGCGCATATTCACGACTTCATCGCGGCGCTGCCGGCAGGCTACGAGACGATGGTGGGTGAGCGCGGACTCAAGCTCTCGGGCGGAGAAAAACAGCGCGTCGCGATCGCGCGAGCGCTGCTCAAGAATCCGCGCATCCTGATATTCGATGAAGCCACCTCGGCGCTCGACTCGCGCGCGGAAAAGGCGATCCAGGCCGAGCTCGAGCGCATCTCGGTCGGTCGCACGACGCTGGTCATCGCGCATCGGCTCTCGACCGTGATGGACGCCGACCAGATCCTGGTTTTATCGCACGGTCGCATCGTCGAGCGCGGCACGCACCGCCAACTTCTTGAGGCGCAAGGCGAATACGCGCGCATGTGGGCGCTACAGCAGCAGCGCGCCGAGGCGCAGGCCGCGCTCGAGCAGGCCGAAGCACTGTAGCCTCCCGGCGACACCGGGAACCAGTTCACGAAAGTTCTAGAAGTTCACAGCTAGTGACTGATTTGGTTTGCGTTTTGTTAAAGCGTAGGGCACACTGCGACGCAACCCTGATCCAATCAGGGGATGCGTAACAGATAACTAATAAACCGCCTGCTAGAGAAGATTTCAACGTGCAACGGAAACTCCACCCGCTCGAGGGCATTGTTGCTGTCTTCGCCCTGTTTTTCGTCCTGGCTCTCGCAATCGGCTTTGCCCAAGCGGGCGAGGCCAAGGCTCACAAGACCGTCTACTTGAGGTCGTCGTCTGCGCTGGTGCTGGATGCCGACACCGGCGAGGTGGTGATCGACAAAAACGCGGACGCAGTGACCCCGATTGCCTCGATCACCAAGCTCATGACGGCGATGGTCATCCTGGATCGGGGCCTCGATCTCAACCAGCGCATTGTCATCAGCCGCGAAGACAGCGATTCGCTGAAAGGCACGCGCTCGCGCCTGCGTCCAGGCAACATCCTGACGCGCGGCGAGCTGCTGTTGATCGCGCTGATGGCCTCCGAGAACCGTGCCGCCGCCGCGCTCGGCCGCACCTACCCCGGCGGCCTCGAGCCCTTCGTCGCGGCGATGAACGCCAAGGCGGCGGCGCTCGACATGCGCGACAGCCGTTTCGTCGATCCGACCGGCCTCTCGCCGAATAACGTCTCGAGCGCGCGCGATCTCGTCAAGCTGGTGCGCGCGGCGCACGAATATTCGGTGATCCGCGATTACACGACCAAGGATCGCGCCATGGTGCGCGCTTCCGACCGCGGCCGTCCGCTTTCGTATCACAACACCAACGGCCTGGTTCGTGCGCATCGCTGGGACGTCGAGCTTTCCAAGACCGGCTACATCAGCGAGGCCGGCCGCTGCCTCGTGATGCGCGTTAAACTCGCGTCCAAAGATCTGATCGTTGTTCTTCTCGACTCCTGGGGCCGTCAATCGCGAATCGGCGACGCCAATCGCATCAAGAAGTGGGTCGAGACGAACGCGAGCGCCGCTCGCCCGAGCTAGGCGGCTTCCGCTTCGTCGGCGGCGAGCCGGCCGCCCTCAACTTCCGTAAGGACGTCCTCGCGGGCCTCTCGCGCCCGCAGAAGTCGCTGCCGCCGAAGTATTTCTACGATGCTGCAGGCAGCCGGCTGTTCGAGAAGATCTGCCGCCTGCGCGAGTACTACCCGACGCGCACCGAGCTTTCCATTACCCAAAAAAATCTGCGCGACATCGCGCGCTTTGGCGGCAGCGGCTGCGCGCTCCTCGAATACGGTAGCGGCGAGAGCCTGAAGACCCGGCTTCTGATCCGCGCGCTCAAGCCCTCGGTTTACATGCCGGTGGACATCTCGACGCCCGCGCTACGGGCCGCCGCCAAGCGCCTGGTGCGCGAGTTCCCGAGGCTCGGCATCGTCGCGATCACCGCCGATTTCTCCCAGCCGCTTGCCATCCCTGCCTATCGCGGCGCCGCGCGCCGCCTTGTCTATTTCCCCGGCTCAACCATCGGCAACCTGACGCACGAGGAAGCGCACGCCTTCCTCAAGATGACCCGCGGCCAGGTCGGTCCGCGGGGCGCCATGCTGGTCGGGGTCGATCTGAAGAAGGACGCCAACGTGCTGCACGCCGCCTATAACGACGCGCCGGGCGTGACGGCGGCGTTCAATCTCAACCTGCTCGCTCGCATCAACCACGAGCTCGGCGGCGACTTCGACTTGCGCCGCTTCGCGCACTACGCGTTCTACAACCCGCTCGCCGGGCGCGTCGAAATGCATCTGGTCGCGCGCGAGGCGCACCTGGTCAACATCGGCACCTATCGCTTCTCCTTCGACCGCGGCGAATCGATCCACACCGAGAATTCGTACAAGTACTCCGTCCCGGAGTTCGAGCGCCTCGCGCTCAGCGCCGGCTTCCAGGCGGCGAAGTGCTGGACCGACTCGCGCCGCTGGTTCGGCGTCTTCGGACTGCTGGCGGCCTGAAATCGGGGTCAGGCACCGATTTCCGAATTAATCGGTGCCTGACCCCGATTTCAGACGGCGCCGATGCGGCTGGTCGGCCGGTGGCCGATGTTCGCGGAGATGCGGTCGGCGGTTTCCTTGACGAGCGGTCCCCAGTGCGCCTTCATGCGCTCCGCCGGCGTGGAGAGCGAGAGCGCCGCCACCAGGTGTCCCGCATCGTCGCGGATGCCGGCGGCGACGCAGCGCACGCCGATCTCCGCCTCCTCGTTGTCGGTCGCCCAGCCCTGGCGCTGGATGCGTTCCAGCTCGCGCTCGAGGAGCCCGAGATTGGTGATGGTGTTCTTCGTGTGCATGGCAAGGCCGGTGCGCTTCGCATAGTCGCGCAGCCGGGCGAACCCGTCTTCGAGCAAAAACAACTTTCCCGCCGCCGTCACGTGCAGCGAGGCCCGTGCGCCGATCACATGCACCACGCGCATCGCCGAGCGGCCCGACGATGTGCGCTCGACGTAGACGATCTCGTCATCGTGGCGCACCGAAAGATTGGCCGTCTCGCCCGTCTGCGAGTGCAGCTCGCGCATCAACGGCAGCGAGAGCTCGCGCACGCTGATGCGCGACTTCACCAGGTTGCCGAGCTCCAGCAGCCGCATTCCCAGCCGATAGCTCCCCGGCTCGACCCGATCGACGATGCGATCGGCCGACATGGAGGAGAGGATGCGATGCGCGGTCGAGGGATGCAGCCCCGTGTACTGCGCGATCTGCTTGAGTCCCAGCGGCTCCGGGTGCTGCGACAGGACGTCGAGCAGCTTCATCATGCGCTCGATCACCTGGATCGGGTTCTTCGCTTCCTCTCGTGGAGTCGCCATTGCGCATTGTAAAATGCGCTGCCATGCCCGTGGTGACCTGCATCGAGGATCTGCGCGAGCTGGCGAAGAAGCGGGTCGCGCGCGCGATCTTCGAGTACGTCGACTGCGGCTCGTACACCGAGTGCACGCTGCGCGCGAATCAGGCCGACATCGAGTCGCTCGGCTTGCGCCAGCGCGTCGGCATCGATGTCGATCGGCGCTCCACGGCAACGTCGCTGCTCGGGCAGCGAGTCACCATGCCGGCGGCGCTGGCGCCGATCGGGCTCCTCGGTCTCAACTGGGCGAATGGCGAAATTCTCGCCGCACGCGCCGCGAATAAATTCGGCATCCCGTTCACCCTCTCGACGATGTCGATCTGCTCGCTCGAGGACGTCGCCGAGGCCACCGGCAAGCCGTTCTGGTTCCAGCTCTACGTGATGCGCGATCGCGGCTTCGCCGCCTCGCTCATCGAGCGCGCCAAAGCGGCGAAGTGCTCGGCGCTCGTCCTGACGCTCGACCTGCAGATCCAGGGTCAGCGCCACCGCGATCTGAAAAACGGCCTGGCGGTGCCGCCGCGCCTCACCTGGGGCACCGCGTTCGACATCCTGCGCAAGCCCGGCTGGGCGCTCAACGTCATGACGAGCAGGCGCCGCAGCTTCGGCAACCTCGAGGGCCGCATCGCCAAGGCCGACAACCTCACCACGCTCTCGCAATGGATCGCCGGCCAGTTCGATCCGACGCTGTCTTGGAAGGATGTGGAATGGGTCAAGCGGCTTTGGGGCGGGCCGCTGGTGCTAAAAGGCATTTTGGACGTCGAGGACGCGAAGATTGCCGCCCAGTCGGGCGCCGATGCCATCGTCGTCTCGAATCACGGCGGCCGGCAGCTCGACGGCGCCGCATCGTCGATTCGCGCGCTGCCGGAAGTCGCCGACGCGGTGGGCGATCGCATCGCCGTCTGGTTCGACGGCGGCATCCGCAGCGGGCAGAGCCTGCTCAAGGCGCTGGCGCTCGGCGCCAAGGCCGTGCTCCTCGGCCGCGCTTTTGTCTACGGGCTCGGCGCCATGGGCGAGGCGGGTGTGCTCACCGCGCTCGAGACGATTCAGAAGGAGCTCGACGTCACCATGGCGCTTACCGGCATCCGCGACGTCAAGGACGCGAGCCCCGCGATACTGCGCGCCGCCTGAAGCGACCCGGGTCCATCGCGTTCGCGAGCGTACCTTCGATGGGCAGCGGTTCGCCCTCGAGCTCCGATGCAAGGAGCTCCGCGGCGAGCGCCGCCCAGACGAGGCCACGCGAGCCGTAAGCAAAGGCGCCGTACACGCCCTCGGCGAGCTTTCCCACCACGGGCAGCCGGTCGGGCGTCACCGCGCGGAACGCGACGCGGCCATCGACTCGCGCTCGTACATCGACGCCGAGGATGCCGCGCAGTCGCTCGAGATTGCCGGCATGGTCTTCCTCGCGCACGGCGGCGTGCGGGTCCTCGAGGTCATAGGTCGCGCCGGTGACGCAAATGCCATCGACCGGCGGCAGCACCATGCCGCCGCGCAGGACGACCACGTGCGGCGGGTCCAGCGCCTGCGCCGGCACGTAAGTGAGCTGCCCGCGAACGGCGCGCAGGCGCAGGTGCGGCACCGGGCAAAGCTTCGGCGCTTCGCCGGCGTTGGCCAGTATCACCACCGGCGCTCGCGGCAGTTCCTCGGCCGTTGTGCCGAAGCGCCGCTTTAACCGTGCGCCGCAGCCGTCCAGCTGCGCCTGCACCAGTGTGCGCGGCTTGATCCACCCGCCCTGCGGAAACCACACCCCGGGCGCCGCCACCGGCACGCCCGCGTGCTCGCTCGCTTCTTCGCGGCTCACGAACTGCGCATACTCGGGCGGCAAGCCGCGCACCGCTTCCTGCTGCGAGCCCAATTCCTTGTCGCTGCGCGCGAGCTGCAGCACGCCGCAGCGGTCGTGCTGCAGGCCGGCGAGCCGCTCCCAGTACGGCAGCGCATAGAGGAACGCCGCGCGCGTGAGGCGCGCGAAGATGCTGTCGTCCGGCGTGAGCACCGGATGAAACGCGCCGGCGTGATTGCCGGAGGCCTCCTGCGCCGGCTCCGCATGCCGCTCGTGCAGCTCCACCTCCCAGCCGCGCGCGCAAAGCCGCTCACACACCGCCGCGCCAGCGACGCCGGCGCCGACGACTACGGCACGGCGCTCGGAAAAACAGGGACTGTCCCTGTTTTCCGGTAAATAGGGACTGTCCCTATTTTTCCGGGCGGCGAGCATCTCGCGCTTGCCGCCGAAGCCGGCGCGTTTCTCCACCGCGAAGCCGGTCGCCTGCAGCGCCTCGCGCACCGCTGCCGCAACGCTCCACGTGGCGAGCGTCGCGCCGGGCGCCGCCAGCCGCGAGAGATTGCGCATCACCTGATGCGTCCACATCTGCGGATTCCTCGCCGGCGCGAAGCCGTCGAGATAGATCGCATCGGCCCTCGCGCGCAGATCCCGCAGGATGGCGATGTCGGCGAAAAAGAGCGTCAGCACCACATTGCCGAGCTGCAGCCGGTGCGCGCCCGAGACGAGCGGCGGCCAGGCGGCATGCAAGGCGGCCGCTTCCTCCTTCAGCTCCGGATAGCGCTCATGCAGCGCGCGCAACTCGGCGAGCGCGAACGGATGCTTCTCCACCGCGACGTAATGCAGCCGGCGACAGCGCTGCGGATCATCCTTCCACGCGCGCCAGGTGACGAGGAAGTTA
>DASREB010000188.1:0-15434 GCA_035652275.1 Burkholderiales bacterium | reverse complement strand
GTTTGAGAGGGGCTACTCCTAGTACGAGAGGACCGGAGTGGACGCACCCCTGGTGTACCGGTTGTCACGCCAGTGGCATTGCCGGGTAGCTATGTGCGGAAGAGATAACCGCTGAAAGCATCTAAGCGGGAAACTTGCCTCGAGATGAGACTTCCCGGGGGCTCGACCCCCCTGAAGGGTCGTCCTAGACCAGGACGTTGATAGGCGGGATGTGCAAGAGCCGTAAGGCTTTGAGCTAACCCGTACTAATTGCCCGTGCGGCTTGACCCTATAACCGTGCGCATCGCGCGGATGGATCGCTTGGCACGATCTCATATCCTTCATTCACTTCTTCAGCCTTCTATCTGGCGGCCACAGCAGCCTGGAACCACGCCTTCCCATCCCGAACAGGACCGTGAAACGGGTTTGCGCCGATGATAGTGTGCCGTTTGCGCACGCGAAAGTAGGTTACCGCCAGGCCATCTTGAGTAAACAAAGAACCCCGGGCTCGAAAGAGTCCCGGGGTTTTTTGTTGGCGCGCTTACAAGATGCGGCACTGCTCATCGAACGCGAAGCGCGGATTGCGCGGCGCAATGCCGGCGCCGGTGCCATAGCCGATGTTGATGAGGAAGTTCGACTTGAGGCGTCCATCGGGAAAGAAAGCAGCGTCGAGCTTGGCATTGTCGAAACCCGACATCGCACCGCAGTCGAGCCCCACGGCGCGCAGCGCGATGATGAGGTAGGCGCCCTGCAGGCTGGAATTGCGGAAGGCGTTGACCTCCGCCACCGCCGGCTTGTTGTACCAGTTGATCGCGTCGGGCTTGTGGTACATGCGCGGCAGAAATTCGTAGAAGCGCGTGTCGTAGGCGACGATCGCGACGAGCGGCGCTTTCATGGTCTTCTCCAGATTGACGGGCGAGAGCGCCGGCCGCATCCTTTCCCGCGCCTCCCTGGAAAAGAGATAGAGGATGCGCGCCGGCTGACTATTCGCCGTGGTCGGTCCCCATTTCATGATTTCATGCGCGGCGCGCAGGAGTTCAACGTCGACCGGCCGGTCGTGAAAGTCCCCGTGCGAGCGCGCCTGCCGCAGGATGAGGTCCAGCGTTTTGTCATCGTCCATGGTTTTCATCTCCCGAACCTTGCTTTAGCGCACCACGATTTTCCCCAGCATGCCGGCCTCGAAGTGCCCGGGTACCAGACAGCCGTAGTAGAACTCGCCGCGCTGCATGAATTGCCAGGCCACGCTGCGCGCTTTTCCGGGCGCGACCTGCGCCATGTGCGCGGCATCGTGCTCCATGCCGGGATCCTTCTGCATCATCTGCGCGTGCTCCTTCAGCTCGGCCAGCGTGCCGAGCACGAACTCATGCGCGAGCTTGCCTGAGTTGCTGACGACGAAGCGCACGACCTCGCCTTTGCGCACGGCGACTTCAGCCGGCGTAAAACGTAGCCGGTCGCTCATGTCGATGGCGATGGTGCGCTTCGCCTGCGCCGGGTCGGCGGCGCGTCCGAACGCAGGCACCGATGCCGACGCATGACCGGCCATGGAGTGGTGCGCATCGTCGTGAGCCGCAGCATTGCCCGCGACCAGCAACGCGGCGAGCAGCAGCGCTTTCGCCTTCGTCATCGATTTAGGAGGCGGCGCAGCGCATCAGCGTCTGCGCGTACGCCGGTGCCGTAGGCTCATGCATGAAGTACGCATATACCTCGTCCCATCGCGTCTGCGCAAGGCGCCGCGCCCACTGCTCGAGGCCCGCATCCGCGTAGTTCTCAAGCCGCAGGCGCACATAGCCCCAGGACGCCGTTTCGACGAGCGGCGGCGGCGCGTTGTCCTCACGCTCCGAAAGGCAGAGCGCAGCGCTGGCCGTTTTCAGCGCGTCGTACACATCGTCGGAGAACCAGCTGTCGTGCCGGAATTCGAAGGCGCTACGGTGATCCGGCGGCAGCAGCTGCAGGAACGCGACGAGCCGCGGCAGGTCCTTTTTCAGCACCGGCGGCAGCTGGAACAGCACCGGGCCGCGTTTGTCGCCGAGCGCTTCGAGCGCGCGGTACAGAAACGCGACCGAGTCCGCCGCTTCAGGCTTGATATGCGCGAAATGCGTGATGCGGCGCGACGCCTTGATCGCGAAGCGGAACGCGGGCGGCGTGATCTCGGCCCAATGGGCGAGCATCTCGGTCTTCGGCATGCGGTAGAAGGTGTTGTTGATTTCGACCGTCGGCAGGCGCGCGCTGTAGAAATCGAGCATCTCCTCGGCTTTCATGTCCGCCGGATAGAACGTGCCCTTCCACTCCTTGAACGAATAGCCGCTCGCACCCGCTAATAGCTTCATAAAATCCCGCCATGGCCAAGGACAAGCTCGCCGAGTACAGCGCAAAGCGCAGCTTCGCTGCCACGCCGGAGCCTGCGCCCGCGCCGATCGCCAAGCGCGCCGGGCCCCTGCTTTTCGTCATCCAGCAGCACGCCGCGCGGCGCCTGCACTATGACTTGCGCCTGGAATGCGACGGCGTGCTGAAATCCTGGGCCGTTCCCAAGGGGCCGGCGCTTGATCCTAGCGAAAAGCGCCTCGCCGCGCAGACCGAGGACCATCCCTTCGACTACGCCTCGTTCGAGGGCGTGATTCCCGCCGGCCAGTACGGTGCCGGCGAAATGATCGTCTGGGACTGCGGCGTCTACAGCCCTGACGAAGGCAACGAATACTGGTTCCACGATCATGCGGAAGCGCAGCGCCGCGTGCGCGAGGGCTTGGAGAAGGGCAAGCTCGGCTTCTTCCTGCGTGGCGAGAAGGTCAAGGGCTCCTTTGCGCTCGTGCGGATGGCCGATCGCAAGAACTGGCTTCTCATCAAGCACAAGGACCGCTTCGCCGGCGACACCGACCTCACGACGCTCGAGCGCTCGGTGCTTTCCGCATCCACGCTCGACGAGGTGAAGGCCGTGCCGCTCGAGCGTCTTCCTGCCGAGCGGCTCGCGCCGTGCGGACCGCCCGAGGCGATGCCCGACTCGCTCTCGCCGATGCACGCCGAGCTCGGCGAAGCGGCATTCGACCATGCGGACTGGATGTGGGAGCCGAAGCTCGATGGCTACCGTGCGCTCGCGTTTATCAGCGGGGAAGGCGTGTCGCTCAAATCGCGCCGCGGCCTCGAACTCGGCTCGTTCCCGCGCCTCGTGGCGGATCTCGCGAAACAGGCGGTGTCGAGCATGGTGCTCGACGGGGAGCTCGTCGCGTTCGACGCCGACGGCAAGCCGTCCTTCAATGCCATGCAGAACGTCGGACCCGCGACACCGGTGGTGTTCTATTGCTTCGACTTGCTGCACTTCGCCGGTCTCAACTTGCGCAAGGCGCCCTATCGCGAGCGCCGCCGCTGGCTCGCGCAGTGCCTGTTGCCCTCGCCGCTGGTGCAGCTGGTGCACACGTCGCCGCAAGGCAAGGCGCTGCAGCAGGCAGCGCTCTCGAGCGGCCTGGAAGGCGTGGTGGGCAAGCATCAGGCGAGCGTCTATGAACCCGGCAAGCGCTCGTCCTCCTGGCTTAAAGTCAAGGCGAGGCAGAGTGGCGACTTCGTGGTCGGTGGCTATACACGAGGCAAGGGGGCACGCGCGCCTTTTGGTGCCCTGCTTCTCGGATATTGGGACCGCGGTAAACTGCATTACGCTTCGCATGTCGGTTCCGGATTCGACGACGCGACCCTCGCCCAGGCGAAGAAGCGACTCGAGCCGCTGCGCCGCGATTCCTCTCCATTCGCCGAGAAGCCGGAGCTGCACAGCCCCACCATCTGGGTAGAGCCAAAAGTCGTCGCCGAGGTGAAGTTCCAGAACTGGACCGATGACGGCTTTCTACGCGCTCCGGTGTTCCTGCGTTTTCGCGATGACATCGACGCGCGCGAGGTGCGGCGCCAGCACGCCCGCAAGGCGGCCGCACCCGAGGCTGGCGACGAAATCGCCGCGATCCTGCGTCAGCTCGACAACACGAAGAGCTCGCTCACGCTGGCTCTGGGCAAGCACACGATCAAGGTGACGCATCTGGACCGGGTGTACTGGCCGGCCGATCCGGCGCTCAAGCAGCCGGCGCTGACCAAGCGCGACCTGCTGCGCTATTTCGTCCAGATGTCGCCGTACATGCTGCCGCATCTCGCCGACCGGCCGCTCACCATGATCCGCATGCCCGACGGCATCCACGGCCAGCGCTTCTACCAGAAGCACTGGCATCAGGAGCTGCCGGCGTACGCCCAGACCATCACCGTGTTCTCCGACCACAAGGACGAGTCGCACGAGTACCTGCTCTGCAATAACTTGCCGACGCTGCTCTGGCTCGCGCAGTCCGGCACGCTCGAATTTCACGTCTGGCATTCGCGTGCAAAAGTGGCGCCGGATGCGACGAGCAAGGAAGTGGACTACGGCAGCTCACTGCAGTCGCTCGAGCGCTCGGTCCTCAACTATCCCGACTACGTGGTCTTCGATATCGATCCGTACATTTACTCCGGCAAAGAAGCCCCGGGCGACGAACCGGAGCTCAACAGTATTGCGTTCGAGAAGGGCAAGGAGGTGGCGTTCCGACTGCGCGAGCTGCTGAACAGCATGGGCCTCGAGCCGATCGTGAAGACCTCGGGCAAGACCGGCCTGCACGTCTTCCTGCCGATCCGACGCACCATCGACTTCGACACGGCACGCCAGGTCTCGGAATTTGTCGGCCGCCATCTGATGCGCCTGCAGCCGCAAGACATCACCCTGGAATGGAGCGTGCCCAAGCGCACCGGCAAGATTTTCATGGACTACAACATGAACGTGCGCGGCAAGACGCTGAACGTCGCGTACTCCCCGCGCGGCGCAGCGGGGGCGCCTGTCTCGATGCCGCTCACGTGGGAAGAGCTGGCGCGTGCCCATCCGCTGGATTTCCGCATCACCAATGCGGCCGCGCGGCTGGCCGAGACGGGTGATCGCTGGAGCGAGGCGCTCAGCCGCAAGCAGAGCCTGAAGAAGGCGCTGGAGGGCGCCAAGGCCTGAAAAATCCCGTTGTACTACAATCCGTTCCCCCGCGAACCTAAAGCAGGGAGTCAAACCAACAATGGCTGCACGTTCGATTGCGTCGCTGACCGTGTCGTTCGGACTGGTCTCGATCCCGGTAAAGCTTTTCTCGGCCACCGAGGCGAGCCGTGCCATTTCGTTCAACCTGCTGCATAAGACTTGCGGCTCGCGCCTGAAGCAGCAGTACTTCTGCGTGAAGGAGGAGGTTCCGGTCTCGCGCGAGGAAATGGCCAAGGGCTACGAGTTCGAGAAGGACAGGTACGTGATGTTCACGCCTGACGAGCTGAAAGCGCTGGAGGAGGCCGGTACGCACACCGCGGAGATCACGGAGTTCGTGCCGATCGATACCGTCGACCCGGTCTACTTCGACAAGGCCTATTATCTCGGCCCGGACAAGGGCGGTGCAAAACCGTATGCGTTGCTTGCGCGTGCATTGCGCGAGAGCAAGCGTTGCGCGCTTGGCCGCTGGGCGGCGCGCGGCAAGCAGTACATCGTGATGATCCGGCCGGTGGAGGATGGACTGGTAATGCAGCAGCTGCTCTACGCAGCCGAGGTGCGCTCGATCAAGGAGGTCGACATTCCCAAGACCGAGGTGCGCGACGCGGAGCTCAAGCTCGCGCAGCAGCTGATCGAGCAGCAGGCAAGCGAGCGTTTCGACCCGACCGCCTACACCGACGAGGTGCGCGGCCGCATCGAAGCGGCGATCGATAAGAAGGTCGCAGGCCAGGAGATCACCATGGTCGAGGCGCCGGAACCCGGTGCCCAGGTGATCGATCTCATGGAAGCGCTGCGCGCCAGTCTGGAGAAAAAGCCGGCCAAGCGCGCGAGCGCCGCAGCCCAGCCCGCCAAACCCGCGCGCAAGGCGGCCGCAAAGAAGTAAGCGGTGCACTCGTACGGCGTGCGCGAGGTGCAGAAGCTCCTGCGCCTGCCGCGCAGCACCATCCGCATGCTGGTCGACGCCGGCTTCGTCTCGCCGTCACGCGGGCCGCGCAATGCGTGGCGCTTCTCCTTTCAGGATCTGATCGTCCTGCGCACCGCGCAGGCTCTGGCCGATGCGAAGGTGCCGGCACGGCGCATTGCGCGATCGATGAAGGCCCTGCGACAGCAACTTCCGGAGTCGATGCCTCTTTCAGGGCTCAGCATCGCGGCCGAGGCCGATCGCGTGGTCGTGCGGCAAGGCACGCGCCGCTGGCAGGCGGAGACGGGCCAGTATCTCCTCGGCTTCGAGCCGAGCGCGGCTGACGGTGCGCTGCGGGTCCTCGAAGCGCCACCGCCGGAGGTAGAGGCGTATGTGCAGCGCGGCTGTGCGCTGCACGAGGATGGTCATCTCACTGAAGCGGAGCGCTTGTACCGTGAGGGGCTAGAGAAATGCGGCGAGGACGCGGTGCTGCTCTACAACCTGGCGGTACTGTTGGAGGACATGGGGCGCAAGACCGACGCGCTCGCCGCCTACGAGCGGTCGCTCAGCGCCGACCCGGTGTTTGCCGACTGCCACTACAACGTCGCGCTTCTCTACGAAACGCTCGGCAAGCCGCGCGAAGCGATCCGCCACATGGCCGAGTACCGGCGCCTGCAGAAAAAGCCCTAGAACGAACGCCCGATTCGCAGGTAGATCTTGGTTGACCCGGTCGGATCCAGCCCTTTCGCCACCCCGGCCCTTAGCGTAGTGCCGAAGATGTAGCCCAAGCGCGGCCCGCTCACGAGCTCGGCTCCAACGCCACGCTTATAGTGCGGCGTGTCGCCATGCTCCCAGGCGGCGCCGATATCGGCGAAGAGATTCAACGCCACCCGGTTGATACCCAGCGGCGGCACCATGGCATGCCGGTCGATATCGGCAAGTGGCGAGCGCCACTCGAGCGTCGTGACGCGTGCGCGATGCCCCGTCAGCGATGGCGTGCCGGTAGTGTAGCCGCGTAGCGCGAAATCACGCTCGTTCAGGAGCGGCAGGAGGATGACTTCGTCGGATTTGCTGCCGCCGAGCTCGAAAGGCTGCGCGTCCCGCTGCCCGTAGGCCTCGTTCCACCGTAGCGCGAGCACCGTCTTGCCAAGCGCCAGATCGCCCCGCCAATCGGCCCGGTAAACGTTGCCGGTGTACGCAGCGCCGAGGCCGCGTGACGTTTCGGCTAAAAATCTCAGCTCCTGGCCTTGGCTCGGACCTTCGGAAAGCCATTGCCGCCGGCGCGTGTCGACCCCGGCGAGGAGGGCGAGGACGCGCTCGTTGCGTACATCGGTCGTGCCGATGGCGAGATCGTGGAAGCTCTCCTCGTCGAGCGCAGCGCCAAGGCCCCAGTACCAGCGCCGGTTCAATGCGAGTGAGCGCCACAGCGATACCCACTGGCCGTTCTGCTTGATGCTGTAGGCCTTGATCTTCGGCCGCGAGCCGCCTTCGCTCTCTCGCACGGTGAGGTCGCGGTTGAGCACGATGCCGTGGCGGCCGTCGTACGTATATTCCGCCCGGCCGAGCACCTCCCCCTGCGTCAACTCGACCATCGGCGCCAGGAAGTATTGATGGAGCTGAAGGGCATCGGTGCCGTAGACCACTGCGCCGAGCGCGACCGCGCCGTCCGCGATCTGTACGATCGGCGCCCAGGCGGTCGGCCTGAGCGACGGCCAGGCGGAGTAGGGCCGATCATCGGCGGCAATGACCGGCTCGGGGGTCGGCGGCGCCAGCGCCTGGGTTGTCTGCAGGGCACGGCGCTCGACCGGCTCGGAGGGTAGCTGATAACGGCGTAGCGACACGCCGTCGGCCTCGAGCATTGTCAGCAGCAGCTCGCCACGCGCCGGTGCAGTGATCTCGCGAACGCCGTAGGCGGCGCGCGTCCACCGGCCAAGCCAGCCGCTCGCACGCTGCCAGGACCAGATGTCGAAGCGCTTGCCGTAATCGGCGACGAAGAACACTTCGTCCGGCGTGCGGCCGAACCGCGGCGAATGCTTGGTCGCTTCGTCGGCAACGAGCACTCTCGGCTCGCCGTCGCTGATGTCGAGCAAGGCCCACACGCCGCCGCGCAGCGCCGTGATGACGACCCGCTCGCCGCTAGCGGCGATCCCGCTCACGCTTTCGCCCGCCCCGGCCCGGTACAGCGTCCGCACCGGGGTGCCGTTCTCGAGCACGAGGACTTCAGCCGCGCCCGCGTCCACGCGTACCGCCGCGATCCGCCCGCCGCCCATGTCGGCAGCAAAGCGATGGCGCTGGCACTGGCTGATCGTGCGCTGCCGGCCGCGCGAATCTACGGATCGCAGGTTGTAGAGCAGGCTGTGGTTATGGCAGACGTCCTGCTCGGACACGAGCACGCCGTCATTGCCAAAGGGCGCGATATGACTGTCGGGCTCGGTTTCCCGCAACGCCTGCGGCGCCTCATTAGGTGCCTGCCGCATCAGCTTTGGACGGGTGTAGCCGTCGGCCTGCACGTACCAGCGCGTGCCGTTCGGCTCAAGGGCCGGGCTGGAGACGGAAAAGGCATGTATGAGTTCTTCGCCAGCGCGCGGCGGATCTTGCGACGCTGCAAAGCGCTCCTGCAGCCAGTGGTGATAGTCGACCCAGAGCGCATCCATTTCCTTGCCGGTGACGGCCAGAGCGTTGCTCTGGACCTTGAACGGCACGACGTTGCCGCTGTAGTGGTCGATGAAGCGGCGGACCACCGAGTCGCCATAGCGCTCGCGCAGGAAGGCGAAGAAATAGCTGCCGTAAAGGTAGTCGCGATTGAGCGGGAAGCCGCGACCTTCTGCATTGACTTCGCGCAGAGAGCGCAGCCCGCGCGCTACCTCGGCGCGCATCATGCCGTCGAAATAGCTGTTGCCAAGGCGCCCGTAGCTGCGCGGCGCTTCCGACTCGTTGTACACCGCCAGGCCTTCGATGACCCAGGTGGGCTGCAGCACGTTGGGGAAAAACGGCAGTAGCCGGCCGAGCACGCTGCGCAGGTGCAGCGGTGCGCCGCTCGCCTTGTCGAGGTGCACGATGTGGAAGAACTCGTGGCTGAGCACGAGCTCCAGCCATTCGCGGTTCTGCAGCAGTTCGCCTTCGTCGGGCGGTGAGAGGAAAATGCCGCTGAAATTGAACGGCACGGGCGAGGCAAAGCCATTCGCGAAGTCGGCAGAGTCCATGACGACGATATGCGTGGGAAGCCGCGGCCGCCAGTCGAGCAGGGCGGTCGTTCGCACGTATACGCGCTCGGCGATGCCGGCAACCGTGCGCGCCTGCACGCGGTCCTGCTCGGCGAAATGAATGAGGAAGTGCTGAGTCTCGAGCGTGCGCCAGCGCAGGTCCGGATCGACGAAGTGCAGCTCCTGCCACTGGGCACACAATGATGCGCTCCAGAGCAGCAGTACGGCGCAAAGGGTCGTCAGCCGCCAGGTCACTTGCGCGTTATAGCAGCATGGGCCGCGCGCTCGCGTTCGCTATGTTGTGCTGGCCGCTCAGCCTCGTCGCGGGCGAGCGTTGCCTTGCCATCGACGGCGACACGCTGGTCTGCAATCACCGCAAGGTGCGACTGACCAACGTGTACGCGGCCGAGCTCAACCAGGCGGGCGGCTACGCCGCCAAGCGGCGGCTGCAACTCATCGTCTCATCCGGCGAGGTGGTATTGCGTCCGTACGGCCAAGATCGTTACGGCCGCATGCTCGCCGAGGTCTACGTGAACGGCCGGCGCATCGAGCAGGCAGATATCGGCCCGCGCGCGGGGCGAGGCGCCCAGTGGAACGGCGATCGCCACTATAACGGCGGCAATCGAAAAACCTCCCGTTGAAAAAACATTCCGGCGTTTTAGCGAAATTTTGCGTTTTCGTCGGTATCGGGTGGCGGCCAGTTGCGCTGCGACAACAAGGACTTGCATCTTAATCGTTACGTTGCCACGCAAAAAAAATCACGTTATTCTGGCCGCGCACGCCTGAGGCCTTGGGCGCATGAGAACTAGAAAGAACGCAATAAAACCTGGGGAAGTGCTTTGGCCGAACGGGGAGGGAATAGCTTCGTCCCATGCCGCGCGTCGCGGCCGGATTACGCGCGCGCGCAGCGCATAGCGCGAGCGCTCGGCCTTCTTCTCGCGCTCACGACCAGCTTCGTGTGCGCGCAGCAGCGTCCCGACGCCGGCCAAGTGCTCGAGCAGACCCGCCAGCCGCTGCGCTTGCCAGCGCCGACCGAGCCGGTGCTGCCGCAGCCGCCGGAACCCAAGCCTGCGCTGCCGGCCGCGCCACAGCTGCGCGTAAAGGTCCAGCAGTTCACGTTCACCGGCAACACGCTTTACTCCGAAGCGCAGCTTCAGCCGATCGTCGAAGAGTTCATCGGCAAGGATCTCGACTTCGAGGGCCTCAACGAAGCGGCGACCAAAGTGCGCGCCTTCTACCGGGCGCGAGGCTACTTTCTCGCGCAGGCGTACCTGCCGCAGCAGGCGATCCGCGACGGCAAAGTCGAGATCGGCATCATCGAAGGCCGCATCGGTCAGGTGGAGCTCGACCGGCGCGCGGGCACGCATATCGCGGACAGCCTGCTCGCCGGCATCCTCGGCACGCAGCTCAGGCAGGGCGAGATCATCACCGAGACGGGCCTCGAGCGGCCGCTTCTCATCATCAACGACCTGCCCGGGACGCAGGTGACCTCCGAGATCCGCCCCAGCAAGACGATCGGGGCTGCTGATCTGCGCATTAACGTCTCACCGACTGGCGGACCGATCAATGGTTATGTGGATGCCGACAACGGGGGCAACCGCTTTACCGGCGAATACCGGATCGGGACGAACGTTAACTGGAACACGCCGCTCGGCTACGGCGATCAGGCGAGTTTCCGCGGCTTCGCCTCGGATGAGGGCATGTGGTACGCGCGCTTTGCTTACCTCATTCCCGTCTGGTACTACGGCACGCGCGTGGGCGTGAGCTACACGGAGTTCCAATACCGCCTCGCCAAGGATTTCGCCAACCTCAATGGCAGCGGCAACGGCGAAGTGAAAAGCATCTACGCTTTTCACCCGATCGTACGCACGCGCAACAGCAACTTCATCGCGCAGGTTTCCTACGAGGACAAGCGCTTCGTCGACGTAACCCGCAATCCACCGCCCGGAACCATGGAGCAACGCGACATCAGCGATTACAAACTGGGCGTGGTCGGCGACTTCCGGGACGGCCTCTTCGGCGGCGGCCTCAACGCCTACGCATTGACCTATACGCACGGCGACCTCGGTATCTTTCCGCCGAGCGTGCTGCAGTCGGACCAGACGACCGGGCATCACACTCAAGGCAATTTCACCAAATACAACATCGACGCTCGGCGCCTGCAGCGCGTCACCGATGCGGCGAGCCTGTTGCTTTCGATGTCGGGCCAGCGCGCGATGAAGAACCTCGCCTCCGCTGAAAAATTCTCGCTCGGCGGGCCGAACGGCGTGCGCGCCTTCCCGGTGGGCGAGGCGACCGCGGACAGCGGGATGATCGCCACGATCGAGGGCCGCTATATCGTGCCGAACTACAAGATCCTCGGCGGCGACTTTACGCTGCTTGGCTTCTACGACTACGGCTGGGCGCACATTAATGAGACGCCGTTGCCCACCGACACGGAGAACCGCCGCACGCTTGGCGCCGCGGGCTTCGGCCTATCCGCCGGACAGGACGGCAATTTCATCCTGCGGGCAAACGTTGCGTGGATTACCCGCGGCGAAATCGAATCGGATCCCGCGAAGCGCAAGCCGATGGCTTGGCTGCAGGCAGTGAAATGGTTCTGAAAGCCCGCTATCAACGTTTATGACAATTGGCGTGGCAGCGCCGACCTAGACTCGACGTGACCTCGCTGGGGTGGGCTAAAGGGAGAGCACCATGGCAACAACGCGTTCGCGCAGTCATGTCACCGGCGCCAAGAGCGCGCCGCGCGCCCCGGAATATCGGCGCCCGCGGCCGCGCGCTCTGGCGCTTGCGGTTGGAACAGCGCTCATGCCCTGGGCCGTGCTGCAACCGGCGTTCGCCGAGCCCGCTCCCAATACCACCCCAACCAACGGCCAGTTCACGGACCCGCGCGCGGGCAAGGTGAACCCGGTCGAAACCGGTAACTGGACGTTCAACAACAGGTCCTACACCACGCGTTTGCAGGTCGATCAGACCGCCGGCGCCGCGGTCATCAACTGGGATTCGATGTCGCTCGGCTCAAACGCGTGGCTCAACTTTTCTCAGCCGAGTTCCTCTTCGGTTACGCTCAACCGCGGCGTCGGAGGAAACCCGTCCGAGATCTATGGCCGCGTCAGTGCGCCCGGTCAGATCTTCTTCAGCAATCCGAACGGCGTGCTGTTCGGCCCCAGCGCATCGGTGGAGGTCGGCGCTCTGTTCGCCACGACGCTCTCGATCGCGGACAAAGACTTCCTCGCGGGCCGCTACAACTTCTATAACGCGGGCGGCGCCGGCTCGGTCATCAACCAGGGCCACATCGTTACCGCGAGCGGCTACGCTGCGCTCGCCGGCCCACAAGTCCGCAACGACGGCATCATCGTCGCCAACGCCGGGACCGTGGCGCTCGCGGCGGGCGATCGCGTCTCGCTCGACATGATCGGCGACGGCCTTATCCGCGTGAGCGTCGATCAGGCTGCGCTCAACGCTTCCGCCATCAACGTCGGCTCGATTCAGGCCGACGGCGGCACCGTGCTCCTTACGGCTCGGAGCGCCAACGCGCTGCTGGATACCGTGGTCAACAACTCCGGAATCATCCGCGCGCATTCGCTCGTCGAGCGCAACGGCGAAATCGTTCTTGATGGAGGCACGGCGGGTGTCGTCAGCAACAGCGGCACACTCACTGTCGCCGGAACGGACGCCGGTACCACCGGTGGCACCGTCAAAGTGCTGGGCCAGTATGCTGGGCTATTCGACGGCTCGAAGATTGATGCATCGGGTGACGCGGGTGGCGGCACGGTGCTCGTCGGCGGGAACTTCCACGGCGCTGGCTCCGAGCGGAACGCTTCACATACGTTTGTTGGCAGCAATACATCTATCAATGCTAATGCGGTCAACACCGGTAATGGCGGCCAAGTCGCGGTGTGGTCCAACGACGGGACGAAGTTCTTTGGCTCAATAAGCGCGCGCGGCGGTGCCCAAGCGGGCAACGGCGGCTCCATCGAAGTTTCGGGTAAGCATGGATTGGTGTTTCGTGGCGTAGTGGACACGCGCGCGCCCAATGGACGAACCGGCACGCTGCTTCTTGATCCAGATGACATAACGATACTTGCCGCAGACAACACTTACAGCGGCACCACCGACTTATCCGTTGTTACCGGAAGCTCCGGCGTGTGGGCAAGTACGGACGACCCCGGGCCACAAACTATCGGTGATCAATACATCTCGAACCTGCTCGGCACTACTTCTGTGTCCCTTAGCGCGACAGCGACAATTACTGCGCAATCAGGAGCGACGCTAAGTTGGGTAACCGCGAATGCACTAACGCTCGACGCCGGCACAAACATCACTTTGAACGACGCCAGCTTTACCGCTCTTCTCGGATCGCTGAACCTTAAATTCGGTCAAGGTGGCTCATCGGGAGCGCTGGCTCTTGGCACGTCTAATCTGACAGGCCTCAATGCCGTCTCTATTCAAGCAGGCGACGGCGCAACTAACGCGGCTGCGTACACCATTTCTCGTGCGGGCGGCAACACCTGGAACCTTGCTGGCACCGACCAAGGGAGCATCAATGGTGTGGGTGCCGCTGGCGGCGCTCTGAATTTCTCCAACGTCGGCAATCTGGCTGATGGCGGCGCCGGGACATTCAACATGGGTGCGGCGGGCGCCGTTTCGGGCAGCGTCACGGCTGTCAGCGGCACGCTGAACTTCGCTTCCTATGCGACAGACATAACGGTATCGCTCACTGGTGCGAACGCGGGCGCGGCGACCGGCATCGGCACGAGCTTCAGCGGCATAAGCGCAATCGATGCAAATGGCGCGAACAGCAACACTATGGGAGGCACCGGCAACGTCTACCTGCTTGATGACGGCACGCCGGACAAGGGCAGCTCGCAGGGCGTCGCCTGGACGGCATTCAAGAACATCAACGACGCCACTGGCACGGTGAACTTCCAGGTGAGTGGCAGCGTGTCGGGCAACATGACTGCTCAAACGCTGAACTACAGCACCTATGGGCAGGATCTGACGCTGGACATCACTGCTGGCACCATCACCAACAACGGTGTCGGCGGCACGCTGAGCGGCTTCAGTACGGTGAACGCCAACCCGGCGCGCAACAACACCGTTTGCGGCAGCGGCGAGGTCTACACGCTCACCAATGGGACGCCAAACGCCGGCACCGGCGCAACTTACACGTGGACGGCGTTCAAGAACATCAACGACGCCACCGGCTCGGTGGACTTCCAGGCGAGCGGCAGCGTGACGGGCAGCGTGAGCGCCGCCACGCTCGACTACAGCACGTATGGCAGCCCGGTAAGCATCGATCTGACGGCACGCACTGCAAGTGCGATCGGCACGACCTGGAGCGGCGTGAGCACGATCAACGCCAATGCCGCGCAGAGCAATACCATCGGAGGCAGCGGCGAGGTCTACACGCTAACCGATGGCACGCCCAATGCAGGCACTAACGGCCCCGTGAGCTGGACGAACTTCCGCAACATCAACGATGCCACCGGCACGGTGAACTTCCAGGTGAGCGGCAGTGTGACAGGCAGCGTAACTGCCGACACGTTGAACTACAGCACCTATGGCAGCCCGGTGAACGTGGACCTGACGGCAGGCACCGCGACTGGCATTGGCACAACGTGGAGTGCCGTGAGCACGATCAACGCTAACGCGGCCCAGAGCAACACCATCGGGGGCAGCGGCGAGACTTACACGCTCGCCAACGGCACGCCGGATGCCGGGAGTAACGGTCCGGTGAGCTGGGCGAACTTCCGCAACATCAACGACGCCACTGGCACAGTGAACTTCCAAGTAAGTGGCAGCGTGTCGGGCAACATGACTGCCCAAACGCTGAACTACAGCACGTATGGGCAGGATCTGACGCTGGACATCACTGCTGGCACGATCACCAACAACGGTGTCGGCGGCACGCTGAGCGGCTTCAGTACGGTGAACGCCAATCCGGCGCGCAACAACACCGTTGGCGGCAGCGGCGAGGTCTACACGCTCACCAATGGAACGCCGAACGCCGGCACCGGCGCAACTTACACGTGGACGGCGTTCAAGAACATCAATGACGCCACCGGCACGGTGGACTTCCAGGCGAGCGGCAGCGTGACGGGCAGCGTGAGCGCCGCCACGCTCGACTACAGCACGTATGGCAGCCCGGTAAGCATCGATCTGACGGCACGCACTGCAAGCGCGATCGGCACGACCTGGAGCGGCGTGAGCACGATCAACGCCAATGCCGCGCAGAGCAATACCATCGGAGGCAGCGGCGAGGTCTACACGCTAACCGATGGCACGCCCAATGCGGGCAGCAACGGCGCGGTGAGCTGGACGAATTTCCGCAACATCA
>DASREB010000187.1:0-7459 GCA_035652275.1 Burkholderiales bacterium | reverse complement strand
CGCTGGAACCAGAAGTTCGCCATTTCGTTGAGCACCCGCCCCTTGTCCGGGATCGGATCCGGCAGCACGACGTCGAACGCCGAAAGCCGATCGCTCGTCACGATCAGCATCTTGTCGTTGCCCACCGCATAGATGTCGCGCACCTTGCCTTTGCCCAGGCGCGGCAGGCTCTTGATGCTCGATTCGTACAGCGCGTGCGCCATCAGGCCGCCTGCCTTTCCAACTCAGGCCGCCATTTGCCCTGGCAGGCGAGCGCGTTCATTTGCGCGCGATGCGCGAACGCCTTCTGCGCCGCCGCGACATTGCCGGCCTGGCCGCGCCAGGTGTTGAGCGCCGGGTTCTGCAGCGCGCGCGAGTACGAGAACGTCAGCGGCCACGGCAAGCCCTTCATCGCCGCCATCGCGGAAAGGTGGGCAGTCGCCGCTTCGTCCGATTGGCCGCCCGACAGGAACACGACGCCGGGCTGCGCGGCCGGCACCGTGCGTTTCAGTACGCGCACGGTGCGCTCGGCCACTTCGTCGACGCTCGCCTGCTTCGGATTGTCCTTGCCCGAGACGCACATGCTCGTCTTGAGAATCAGGTATTCGACTTCCACGTTGTAGGCGGCGATCGCCGCATACACCGCGCGCAGCGTCGCCTCATGCACGACCTCGGAGCGCTCCGCGGTGTGGCTGCCATCGAGCAGCACCTCCGGCTCGATGATCGGCACGATGGAAGCGGCCTGACAGGCCGCGGCGTAGCGCGCGAGCACGTGCGCATTCGCGTAGAGGCACGCATGCGTCGGCAGCGTATCGGTGATGGTGATCGTCGAGCGCCACTTGGCGAAGCGGCAGCCCATTTTGAAGTACTCCTCGAGGCGCTTCGACAACCCGTCCAGGCCTTCGCTCACCTTCTCGCCTTTGGGCGCGAGCGGCAGGTCGGCGAGGCCCTTGTCGACCTTGATGCCCGGAATGATGCCCTTCTTCTGCAGGTATTGCGGGAACGGCGTGCCGTCGGTTGCCTGCTGGCGAGCCGTCTCGTCGAACAGGATGACCCCTGAGAGGTACTGCTCTACCCCGGGAGTACTGAACAAAAGCTGCCGATAGGCGCGCCGGTTTTCCTCCGTACAGTCCACCTTCACTGATTGAAAACGCTTTTCGCAGGTGCCGCTCGACTCGTCGGCAGCGAGCAGGCCCTTGCCCTTGGCGACCATGGCGGCCGCGGTCTTTGCCAGCAGTGCTTTGTCCATAGTGGTACGAGATTGGCTTACAGGAAGAGGGCCGAAGTCTAAGGATTGTGCGGCGCACAGCGCAACCTCGGCTTCCGGTACAATCGCGCCCTTTTGCTCTACGGATCAAGCCCGTGCCCCGCGCCCTGCGCAATATCGCGATCATCGCCCACGTCGACCACGGCAAGACCACGCTGGTCGACAAGCTGCTCGCGCAATCGGGCACCTTCGCCGCGCACGAGCATGTCCAGGAGCGCGTCATGGACTCGAACGACCTCGAGCGCGAGCGCGGCATCACCATCCTGGCGAAGAACTGCGCGGTGCGCTACCGCGGTACGCACATCAATATCGTCGATACGCCGGGTCATGCAGATTTCGGCGGCGAGGTTGAACGGGTGCTGTCGATGGTGGATGGCGTGCTGCTGCTGGTCGACGCCGTCGAAGGGCCGATGCCGCAGACCCGCTTCGTCACCCGCAAGGCTCTCGCCCATGGCCTGAAGCCGATCGTGGTGGTGAACAAGGTCGACCGCTCCGGCGCGCGGTCGGACTGGGTGGTGAACCAGACGTTCGATCTGTTCGACAAGCTGGGCGCGAGCGACGAGCAGCTCGACTTCCCGGTGATTTACGCCTCGGCGCTCGAGGGCTGGGCCTCGACCACGAACGAACGCGGCAGCGACATGGCGCCGCTTTTCGAGGCCATCCTCGCGCATGTGCCGGTGCGCGACGAAGATCCGGACGCACCGCTGCAGCTGCAGATCTGCTCGCTCGATTATTCGAGCTACGTCGGCAAGATCGGCGTCGGCCGCATCCGGCGCGGGCGGCTGCGCGCGGCGCAGGAAGTGCTGGTGCTGCATGGCGATGCGCCGCCGCTCAAGGCGAAGGTCAATCAGGTGCTGATGTTCGAAGGCCTCGAGCGCCAGCTGGTCGACGAAGCCCAGGCCGGCGATATCGTGCTGGTGAACGGCATCGAGGAGCTCGGCATCGGCAGCACGCTCTGCGACCTCGAGCATCCCGAGGCGCTGCCGCTCCTGCGCATCGACGAGCCGACGCTAACTATGAACTTCCTGGTGAACGCTTCGCCACTCGCCGGCCGCGAAGGCAAGTTCGTCACCAGCCGCCAGCTGCGTGAGCGCCTCGAACGCGAGATCAAGAGCAACGTGGCGCTGCGCGTCGAGTTCACCGAGGACACCGACAGCTTCATCGTCTCCGGCCGTGGCGAGCTCCATCTCACCATCCTGATCGAGAACATGCGACGCGAGGGCTACGAGCTCGCGGTATCGCGGCCGCGCGTCGTATATAAGGACATTGGCGGTGCGCGCTGCGAGCCCTATGAATTGCTCAGCGTCGACGTCGAAGATGCGAACCAGGGCGCGGTTATGGAGACCCTTGGTCGCCGACGCGGCGAGCTCGTCGACATGCAGCCCGATGGCAAAGGGCGCGTGCGGCTCGACTATCGCATCCCGGCGCGCGGACTCATCGGCTTCCAGGGCG
This sequence comes from Burkholderiales bacterium, assembly GCA_035652275.1. GTDB lineage: Bacteria > Pseudomonadota > Gammaproteobacteria > Burkholderiales > SG8-39 > SCGC-AG-212-J23. The sequence continues at coordinate 4,761 of DASREB010000187.1, read as the reverse complement.
AGTTCATGACGCTCACGCGCGGCACCGGCATCATGAGTCACATCTTCGACGACTATGCGCCGGCGAAGGCGGACCTCGAGGACCACCGCAACGGCGTGCTGGTGTCGCAGGATGACGGCGCCGCGGTGGCCTATGCGCTGTGGAAGCTGCAGGAGCGCGGCCGCATGTTCGTGAGCCCGGGCGACCCGGTCTACCAGGGCATGATCATCGGCATCCACACCCGCGATAACGACCTGGTGGTGAATCCGATCCGCACCAAGCAGCTCACCAACATCCGCGCCTCCGGCAAGGATGAAGCGATCGACCTCACGCCGCCGATCGAGCTCACGCTCGAGTACGCGGTGGAGTTCATTGCGGATGATGAGCTCGCCGAAATCACGCCGCGCTCGATCCGCTTGCGCAAGCGTTTCCTCAAGGAACACGAGCGCAAGCGCGCCGAGCGCGCCGCCGCTTAACTCAGCGCTTCGCGCGCCGCGCGCTGGCCGCTGCGGATCGCCCCGGCGACGGTGCCGGGCTCCTCGCTCTCCGTCGCCTCGCCCGCGAAGAACACCGTGTCCGCGAGCGGCGCCGCCAGCTCTTCGCGCGCACCCATGCCGCCGACCAGCACGTAGCTGTAGCCGCCGCGCGCGAACGGATCGTGCATCCAGTCCTGCGCGTACGCCGCCGAGAGCAGCGCCCGCGCGCCTTTGCCGAACATCGCTTCCACCGAGCCGAGTGCCGCGCCGATCAGCCGGCGCGTGCCCGATCCGGTCAAGCGCGCGGCTTTCGGCCCGCCCGCCCATGCCGTGAGTAGCGGCGCGCGTAACGGCAGCGGCGTCCAGAGTGTGGGAAAGGGGGCCGCCGGGTTGTGGAAAAAGGCGACGCCGTTCGCGCGCTTTTCCCAGAACGGCCGGTGAAAGCGCATCGCTACCCGCACGACCGGGCCGGAGGCGAGCTTGCCGAGCGCCGCGCGCTTTTGCGGAAAGACGAGCGGCCCTTTCTGCAGCAGGCCGAGCGGCAGCGTGACGATCACGCGCTTCGCCCGGGCGGTGAAGCGCTCGCCGAGGAAGGTGCCGCCGAGGTTCACGGCGCCGGCGCGCCATTGCACCCTCGTGACCACGGCGCCCAGGCGCAGTTGCGCGCCGCTCGCGACGACCGCGTTCGCCAGCCACTCGAGCAGCGCGCCGTAGCCGCCCTGCGGCCGCGGCTGCGAGGCGCCGAGCTCGCCGCCGCCCCATTCCTCGGCGATCGAGCGCATGCTGGCGCGCCGCGGATCCGCCGCATCGAAGCCTTCCACCATCATGCGCGCGAAATCCTTGGTCTTCGCCGGTACGCGCAGGCGCGCAAGAAAAGCGGCGACCGAGACATCGCGCTCGAGGCCGGTTGCTTGCTTGGCGGCACGCTGCGCTTCGGCGAACGCGTTGATCCGGCGCAGGCGCCCATGCTCGAGAAAGCGCTGCTCGCGCACCGAATCGATAGCGGTGAGCCGCGCTTTCTCGAGGAGCGCATGCGTCACCTTCGCTTCACCGTGGATGAACTCCGCGCCGAGCTCCACCGGGATCTCGAGCCCCGCCATGCGGCGTGTCCAGCAGCGGCCGCCGACGCGCTCTCTCGCTTCGAGGACGAGCACCGAGCAGCCGGCGGCAGTTAGCTCGCGCGCCGCCGCGAGCCCCGCGGCGCCCGCGCCGATGACGATGACCTCCGCTGACTGCGTGGCTGCTCTCAAGGCGAGGCGGTAGAGTAGCGGAACCGGGAGGAGCCTCCATGAAACTGCATGTCTTTCCGCCGAGCCCGCGTTCGTTCAAGGTGCTGGTCGTCGTCCATCAGCTCGGGCTCGAATGCCAGCCCGCGCTGTGCGATCTCACGAAGGGCGAGCAGAAGTCGGGGCCATACACCGAGATCAATCCGAATCAGCGGGTGCCGGCGCTCGAGGACGGCGAGCTCAAGCTCTGGGAATCGAACGCCATCATCCAGTACCTCGCGACGAAGAAGCCCGAGGGCGGCCTGCTGCCCATGGATGAACCGAGCCGCGCCGATGTCGCGCGCTGGCAATTCTGGGAATCGACCAGCTGGGATGCGGCGTGCGCCATCCTCGTCTACGAGCGGGTCGTGAAGCGCTTCTTCGGCGGCGGCGCCCCCGACCCGGTGGAGGTTGAAAAGGGCCTGCAGCGCTTCCACCGCGCGGCGAAAGTGCTGGACACGCATTTGCACGGGCGGACCTACGTGTGCGGCAATCGCCTGTCGCTCGCCGATTTCGCCATCGGCGCCGATCTGACGATGGCGGAGCCGGCGCAGCTGCCGCTTGAGGGCTATCGCGAGATTCGCCGCTGGGCAGCAATGCTCGCGGACCTGCCCGCCTGGCAGCGCACTCGCGCGATGCAAAACGCGCCGCGTTAGGGCGCGGTTACTGCACCTTCACGCCGGTCTTCGCGACGACCTCCTGCCACACGCCGATCTCTTTCTTGATCTGCTCGGCGAAGCGCTGCGCGTTGCCGCCGGCGGGCGCGACGCCGTCGGTCTCGAGCTGCTTCGTGGTCTCCGGAATCTGCAGCATCTTGTTCACCGCCGCGTTCAGCTGCTCGACGATCGGCGCCGGTACGCCCTTCGGTGCAATCAGCCCGTGCCAGATCGGTACGTCGAAACCGCCCACGCCGGACTCGGCAATGGTCGGCACCTCGGGCTCCGCGGGCAGGCGCTTCGCCGTAGTGACGGCGAGCGCCTTAAGCCGGCCGGACTTCACGTGTGGCAGCGACGTCGCCGTGGTGGCGAAGAAGATGTCGGTCTGACCGGAGATCGTGTCGGTGAGCGCAGGACCCGTGCCCTTGTACGGCACGTGATTCATCTGGATGCCGGCGCGATACTGGAAAAACTCTCCCACCATATGCGTGATGCTGCCCTGGCCCGCCGAGGCGAAGTTGATGGTGCCCGGCTTCTGCTTTGCGAGCGCGATCAGCTCCTGCATGTTTTTCGCCGGGAACTTGGGATTCGCAACGACGATCATAGGCCCTTGGGAAATCTGCACGACCGGCGTGATATCGGCGATCGGGTCGTACTTCAGCGGATAGAGCGCGGCGTTCACCGTGTAGCTCGACGCAATCAGGATCAAGGTATAGCCATCGGGCTTCGCCTTCACGCCTTGCTCGATGCCGAGCAGGCCGCCCGCGCCCGGCCGGTTCTCGACGATCACTTGCGAGCCGAGCGAATCGCCGAGGCGCTGCGCGGTGAAGCGCGCGATGAAGTCCGATCCGCCGCCCGGCGCGAACGGCACGATGATCAGCACCGGCTTCGCCGGATACTTCTGCGCGTGCGCGCAGAACGCGAAGAGCGCGCACGCGGCGAACACCAGCGCGAGCGATTTTCTTAAGGCTTGCATGGTTTTGATCCCCTGGCTTGTGCGAGAATCGCGCCCCTGAATCCGGGGCAAGGGCCGCAATTATTGCCGAAAAGTATGACGCCCTGTCGGCGGATTCGCGCAGCGCAAGTCCGATGATCACGATCGAAAATTTGGTGAAGACGTTCGGCCCGAAGCGCGCGGTCGACGGCATCTCGTTCCGCGTCGAGCGCGGCGAGGTGCTCGGCTTCCTCGGCCCGAACGGCGCGGGCAAGTCCACCACCATGCGCATGATTACGGGCTTCATGCCGCCGACCTCGGGCAAAGTCACGGTCGGCGGCTTCGATGTCACGGAATCGCCGATCGAGGCGAAGCGGCTGATCGGCTACCTGCCGGAGAACGCCGCGTCCTACCCCGACATGACGGTCGCAGGGTTCCTCAAGTTCGCCGCCGAGCTGCGCGGCCTCGCTGGGCAGGCGCGCAAGAAAGCCGTGCAGCGCGTGATCGATCTTTGTTTTCTCGACTCGGTGCTGCACCAGTCGATCGACACGCTTTCCAAAGGCTACAAGCACCGCACCTGTCTTGCGCAGGCGCTGATCCACGATCCGCAGGTACTGATCATGGACGAGCCCACCGACGGCCTCGATCCGAACCAGAAGCACGAAGTGCGCAATCTGATCCGCGAGCTCGGCGCCAGCAAGGCGATCGTCTTCTCCACGCATATCCTCGAAGAAGTCGATGCCGCCTGCACGCGCGCCATCATCATCGACCGCGGCAGGATCGTCGCCAACGGCACGCCGGAGGAGCTGCGCAACATGTCGGAGCTGGCCGGTGCCGTGACGCTGCAGGCGCGCGGCGCGAGCGCCGAGCGGCTGGCAACGCTCGGGCGCGTCGAGAAGCTGAATGGCGCTTTCCGCATCTATCCGCGCGACAGGTCGCAGGCATCGCAGCTCGCGCAGGAAGTCGTCGAGCTCGTCAACGTGCACGGCTGGAAGGTCGAAGGCATGTACAGCGAGCGCGGCGAGCTGGATGAGGTTTTTAGACGAATCACCCTGCCGGATACGGTGAAAAAGTGAGCGTCCGCGCCTTTCGCACCACGCCCCAGATCAGGGCGGCGACGACATGAAAATCATCTGGGCGCTCATCAAGCGCGAGCTGGTCGCGTATTTCACCAGCCCGGTGGCCTACGTTTTTCTAGTGATCTTTCTGCTCCTCACCGGGTTCTTCACCTTCACCGCCGGCAGCTTCTTCGAGCGCGGCGAAGCGAGCCTCGCGAGCTTCTTCGGCTGGCATCCGTGGCTGTATCTCGTGCTCGTGCCGGCGGTCGGCATGCGCGTCTGGGCGGAAGAGCGTCGCTCCGGGACCATGGAGCTGCTCCTCACCATGCCGGTCGCGACATGGCAGGCGATCGTCGCCAAGTTCCTCGCGAGCTGGATCTTCCTGGCGGTGGC
>DASREB010000186.1:0-2830 GCA_035652275.1 Burkholderiales bacterium | reverse complement strand
TCACGGCGCAAACGCCGGCGCCACGCCACCTTCTCGCCGCGATCAACGCCGTGAACTTGAAAGACATTCTTTGCCAAATCGATCCCGACGCGAATAAGCTTCATGTGACCCCTCCCTCCTATCGACTGGTTGCTCACACTTTCAGTCTGGCACTTAGATGCCGTTTAGGTGAGGAGGGGTCCATCCCATTGCTTTGCAGGTCCGGGATCTCCGAGTTGACGCCTTTGTAGGGCACCTCGAGCAGGCGCACGCCCCACTGCGATTTCAGCCAGGCGCCGAGCAGATTGGGCAGGCTTGCCGGGCCGTGCGAGGCCAGGGTGACGCTGTCAGGTTTGGCGCGCGCCAGTGCCAAAAATTCCTGCAGCGTTTGCGCCGGCACCTCGGCATTCACCAGCACGAGGTAGGGGGTCATGGAGAAGCGCGACACCGGGATAAGCTCAATCCCGAGCCGGCAGCACGGATCCGGGGCAATCGCGTCCGTCACCGCGTTATTGATGAGAGCGAGAAACAGCGTATGACCGTCCGGCGGCGCCTTCGCGGCCTCGCGCGCGGCGATGAAACCGTTCGCGCCTGTGCGGTTTTCCACAATCACCGGCTGTCCGAGCGCTTCGGCGAGCTTCGCGGCGATCTGGCGCGCACGGATGTCAGGTGAGCTGCCGGCGACCGAAGGAACCAGGATCTTGAGCGGCCGAGCGGGAAAAGTTTGCGCTTGTGCGATGGCGCAGCACAACGCGGCGGCGAATACGACCAGCTTTGAGAGCCAGTGAATTGGCAATTTCCTCGCTTCGCGGGCATCATAGCTTTCGTTGGGGGGGCGCATGCAATACGAAAAACTAGGGCGCTACCGTATCGTGGCCGAACTCGGCCGCGGCGCAATGGGAGCGGTGTACCGCGCGGTCGATCCATTGATCGAGCGCGAAGTCGCCATTAAGACGCTGCTCGACGACCTTCCGTCCGAAATCATGACGGAGGTGCGCGAGCGTTTTCTGCGCGAGGCGCGCTCTGCCGGCCGCCTCAACCATCCGAATATCGTCACCATCTTCGACGTCGGCGAGGACCGCGGGGTCGCCTACATCGCGATGGAGCTGCTCGAAGGCCGCTCGCTGCAGCAGATCATGCGCAACCAGCCGCGCACCCCCTTCGCCATCGCCGCGGACATCGCGGCGCAGGTGGCCGATGCGCTCGATCATGCGCAGCAATACCGCATCGTGCACCGTGACATCAAGCCGGGCAACATCATGGTCGGGCCGACCGGCCGCTGCAAGATCACGGACTTCGGCATTGCCTACGTGCCGACCTCCAGCATGACGCAGACCGGCACGGCGCTCGGCTCGCCGAAGTACATGTCGCCCGAGCACGTCTCCGGCATCGGCCTCGACGGGCGCGCCGATATCTTCTCGCTCGGTGTCGTGCTCTACGAGATGCTCACCGGCCGCAATCCTTTCGTGCGCGAGAGCGATACGACCCCGCTGCCGGTGATGCACCGCATTTCCGTGGAGCCGCATGCGCCGCTGCGCCAGCACGACCCGGCCATTCCGGCAGCCGTCGAGCGGATCGTCAATCGCGCGCTCGCCAAGAAACCGCAGGACCGCTACGCACGCGCCTCCGAAATGGCGGATGACCTGCGCAAGGCGGCACGCGAAACGACCGCCGTCGGCCACTCCTACGAGAAGACCGTCAAGGTCGATACGATGAAGAACCAGCTGCTGGACGACCTCGACACGTTCGTGAAGAAGATCGATGAGGAGCAGCAGGCACAGCTGCGCGCCGCGGAAGCCGAGCGCAAGCGCCGCGCCGAAGACCTGGCGCGCGCCGAGGAGCAGCGTAAGCGCGCGGCACTCGAGGCGACGCGCAACGGCACGCAGGCCGCCGCAGCCGCGACCACCACCACGACACGGCGTCCGAGCGCGCTCGAGGCGCTGCGCCAGCAGGCCGGCGTCAAGCAGCAGCGCGACGATCCGGTCGTGGCGCGAGCCAAGGCGATCGACGGGCTCAACGCGCAAATGCGCGCAGCGGCGCAGTATCTGGGACAGTTCGCCGGCGAAGTGAACGAGGTGAAGCCGCAGGCCGGCCAGCCCTACGATGTGCTGTACGTCGGCCGCCTCACCGTAGCGCTATCGGACGCCTGGACCGAGAGCCGTCCGCGCCGCGTGGAAGGCCGCGAATGCTGCGAGCGCATCTACCTGCGCTACCGGGTGAGCCCGGTGCAGCCGATGCGGGTGTCGATCTTCGGTGCCGACATTGCGCGCTGCGAGCAGCTGCTGAAATCGCTCGGCGCCGAGTACGCCGTACAGGTGGAGGCAAAGACCGACTTCGGCGAAGCGCGCCGCGCCGCGTTTACGGTGAAAGGCAAGCTTCTTTGCGAGATAGAGATGCACGCCGATTACGACGCGCTGGTGGTGACGGTCGACCTGACGAACGTGCGCCGTCCCGGCCGCCGGCAGCTCCGCATTTCCGCCGCGAAGTTCAAGGACGCCGGCGACGACCTCGCCCGCTACATCCTCGGCGCCGACAACGATTTCGAGCGGCTCGCCGCCCCCTGACGGAAACGGCCCCCGCTCTCGCGGGGGCCACGTTGTTACTGGCTCAGATAGATCTGCGCGAGCTTCAGCTCCGCGCGCGGCTCGCCCTTGCCCGCCACCTGCAACAGACGCCCGTAATAACGCCGCGCCGCGCGCGCATCGCCCGCCATCTCGGCCGCGAGCGCGGCGCCGTACAAGCCGCGGAAGCGATCCGGCTCGCGCTGCTGCGAGCGCTCGTACTCCTTCAGCGCCTCGGCCGGGCGCTTGAGCTCCATCAGCATGTCGCCCAGCTGCTCGCGCGCCGGCAG
>DASREB010000185.1:0-29724 GCA_035652275.1 Burkholderiales bacterium | reverse complement strand
GATTCGTAGAGCGGCACGATGTCGAGCTCGAGCGGCGCGGCCGCGCCCGGCTTCGCGAGGCCTGCTTCGCGCAGCAGCACGCCGACCTCGAGCAGATCCGAGACCGAGTCGCAATGCGAGATGACGTAGCGCGGCACGGCGCGCTCGCCGTAGCGGCGCCGGCCCTCGGCCGCTGCATCGAGGATCGCAAGCTCCTTCTGCACCAGCGCCGAATACTCCAGGTGCGGGGAGCGGAGCGGCCGTGGACTCGCGAGCTCGCGTGCCAGGAGTTCGACCCGCTGTGACTCGCCGAGCGCTGCGTAGCCGCTCATGCCCGCGCGCGCGAGGAGCTCATCCACCGTCGCTTCGTGCACATCGGAGCTCTGCCGCAGATCGAGCGGCGCGAGATGGAAGCCGAAGAGCGACACCTTGCGTCGCAGCGTGCGCAAGCGCCCCGAGGCGAGCAGGCCCGCGCCGTGCGAGGCGAGCGCCTGCGCGATGGTGTCGAGCTCGGCGGCGAGCTCATCGGCGCTCGCGTAAGCCGTGCCTTTGCCGATCGGCGGCGGGCTCGCCGCCTGCTGCGCAAGCGCCTGCATCGTGGCCGCGAGGCGCGCATAGATGCCGGTAAGCGCCCGCCGGTAAGGCTCGTCCTGCCGGTGCGGGGAGCGATCGCCCGAACGCTCGGCGAGCGCCTGCACCGCCGGTGGCACGACGGCGAGGCGCGCGGACAGGCCGAGCTCGCGGCCGAGCTGGTGCACGTCGGCGAGGTAATCGGGGAAGAGCAACCGCGCCTGCAGCACCAGCGCGGTGCGCAGGACCGCCGCATCTACATTGGGATTGCCGTCGCGATCGCCGCCGATCCAGCTGCCGACGGTGAGGAACGAGGCGAGCCACGGCAGCTCGGCGAGCGCATAGCGCTCCTTCAGCGCGTGCTCGAACTCCGCGTATAGGCGCGGCAACTCGTGCAGAAAGGTGAGGCGGAAATAGTTGACCCCGTTGGTGACCTCATCCGCCGCCTGCAGCCGCACCATGCGCAGCATCGAAGTGAGCCAGAGGCGCAGCACCTCGCCGTGCATCGCCTCATCGCGCTCGCCGCTTTGCGGCTGCGCCAGCAGCCGCGCGATCTCGCGCTCGGTGTCGAGGATGCTCTGGCGCTGCACTTCGGTCGGATGCGCGGTCAGCACCGGCGAGACATGCGCGCGAGCGAACCATTGCATCAGCGCGTCGCAGCCCATGTCCTCCACCTCGTGCAGCGCGTGCGAGAAGCTGCCGGGCCGGCGCGGCGAGCCCGCCACCGCGTGCGCGCGGCGGCGGCGATGCTGCTGCTCGTCCTCGGCGATGTTGAGGAGATGCGAGAAAAAGCTGAACGCGCGCACCACGTCCATCGTCTGGTCGAGGTCGAGCGCGTTGAGAAGCCTATCGAGCTCGGCGCTGTCCCTGTTCTCTCTGCGAAATGCGACCGCCGCCTGCCGGATGCGCTCGATGCGATTGAGCGCTTCCTCACCCGCTTGCGCGCGGATTACCTCGCCGAGGAGCCGCCCCAGCAAGCGGCGATCCTCGCGCAGCAGGTTTTCCTTGTCGTCGGTCGGGGCTGGTATCGCTGCCATCGCCAAGCGTAGGATAGCCGGGCGAACCAAGGAAGGAAGGCGCGATGACCCCGCGCCCAAACTCAGGAGGTGCTTATGTGCTACGAGTTCGAGTGGTACCAGCAGCGCCGCGCTGAAGAAGCGCGCAAGGAGCTGGAGCAACAGGAGCGCGAGCGTCGCGCCCGGGAAGAGAAGCCGAAGGAGCCCTCGCCCGCCAAGCCGCGGGACGTCGAGCCGGCTCCGGTATAAGCAGTGCCTCGCCCCCGCGAAAGCGGGGGCCCAGTTCCTAATTACCCTCGGTCGGAATGCGCAGGCGCAGCTCAGCTAGCAGGGTGAGCGCGAGCGCTTCGGCTTTCTGGGTTGCTTTGTCCTTGGTCCCGCCGACGGCGACGAGTTGAGGGTACTCGGCGACCTGCGCGCTCCAGCGCCCGTCCGGGCGCTCCTCAAACACCAGCGTGAAATGCATCAGCGCGTCGCCGCGGCAGCGGCCGGCGTCACACCGCCGGCGCCCTGCCCGGCGAGGTTCTCTTTCCAGATGACCGCGTCGTCGACCGCGTAGAGCATGCAGCTCGACTTGGCGACGTTGCTGCATTGCCTCATCGCCACGTCGCGCGCATCCGGCAAGCCGCCGGCGAAACCGCAGCGGCCATCGCCGCTCACCGCATAGGCACGCGGGCCAGGCGACTCGAGGAAGGCGCGATAGAGGCCTCTGCAGGCGTCGCTCTTGATGTTCGGCAGCCGCTCGAGCGCGAGGAGCGGCGAGCGGTCCGGATCGGTGGCGTCCAGGCGGTTGAATGCGATGCCATGGCGCGCGAGGAAGCCTTCGACCGTCGGCAGCCAGTAGCGCACGCCGAGCGTATCACCGAAGAGGTAGTGGCCGTCCTTGCCGAAGGAGGGCTGCAGCGCGTATTCGGCATCGCCCCAGCTCGAATTGAGGCGCGCAAACCATTCGCGCGAAATCTTGGGGCTGAAGAAGAGATCGTTCTCGGCGTAGTTCATCAGCACCGGCACGCGGATGGTCTTGCCGATCATGTCGAAGACCCGCGCCACCGGCTCGATTGCGCACGGCACGCCCGGGTTGATGTCGGGATCGCCGCCGCGCCCCGCGGCAAAGGCGAGCACCGCCTGCAGTCCCGGCGGCGTGCGCGTACCGGCGGTGAAGAGCGCGACCATGCCGCCGGCGGACTGGCCGGCGAGGAGCATGCGGTTGCCATCGACATAGGGCAGCGCGCGTGCGTAGTCGTACGCCGCCATCACGTCATCAGCGGCGTTCGACTCGGCGGTGCGGTAGTCCGGGTTGCTGCAGGAGCCCGGATCCTCGGCCATCTCGCCGCCGGTCGCGCCGAAGCCACGGCGTAGCGGCATCACCACCACGTAACCGCGGCGGGCGAACACTGCGGCGGCGTTGATGAGGAGATCAGATGATTCACGTGCGCGCTCGCGTGCCGAAGCGGAGACGCCGTGGTTAAGGATTACGGCGCCGTACGGCCCTTGTCCCTCCGGCCGCAGGATCGTGGCGGCGATCGTGCGCCCGCTCGCGAGCGGGATGCGGATGCGTTCTTCGATCAGCCGCGGGCCGTAGTAGGAGTGATCTTCCTGGGCTTGCGCCGCCCCGGCGCCGAGCCCTGCGACGAGCGTGGCGGCAAGCAGCACCGCGCGCACAATCCCCCGTCCTCCCATCGCCGATCCTCCCTGGTAGTTCTGACTACGAAAACGCTACGAACTGTAGCCGGGATTACGACACTCGGGAAGACTGAAAATCCTATAGTCGTGTAGTTGTAGTTGCCGTCGGGGCGTCCCGACAACACTTGCTGCGCTGCTTTGAGATCAGTGACATATCGCACGCGGAAGTGCCGCTTGCTCGCGCTTGCACTACAAGCGCGACCGCGCCGCAAAAAATAATTTGTCGGGCTTAGTCCACTGGCGGAAATCACCACATGGCGCGCAGCTTCGTGGCCACGTCGAGCGGCGGTTTTTCGTCCCAGGCGCGCTGCTCGAGACACGCCATGACGGCAACGTTCATGAACCGGCTGCGAGCGCCATACACATGGCGATCGCCCATGCGCGACTGCTGCGTGACGTAGTACTTGAGCGGCGCGATCAGATCGAGCTCGCGCCTGGCGCGCGTCATCGCGACGTACAGGAGGCGCCGTTCCTCCTCGATCAGCGCCGCGCTGCCGGTCGCAAACTCGGAGGGGAAGCTGCCGTCCGCCACGTTGAGGACGTACACCGCGTCCCACTCCTGCCCCTTCGCCGAGTGCACGGTGGAGAGAATCAGGTAGTCCTCGTCCAATTGCGGCGCACCGGCGTGATCGCTCGTCGCGGCCGGCGGATCGAGCGCGAGCTCGGTGAGGAAGGTCTCGCGGCTCGCGAAATTGCCGGCGATGCGCTCGAGCTGGAGCAGATCTGCACTGCGCACCTGTGCCTGCTCATAGATGCGTTCGAGATGCGGTTCGTACCATTCGCGCACCCGCGTCACCTGCCCTGCCCATGGCGCTTCGGGCTCTGCAAGCGTAGCGAGCAGCTCCGCCAGCGCTGGATCGAGAGAGGCGAGCGATGGCCAGCCGCCGATCTCGTAGCGCGTATACGCCTGCTGTGCCGTCGCCGGCCCGACGCCGGGCAGCAATTGCAGCGCCCGAAAGGCGGCGATGCGGTTGTTGGGGTTGTCCGCCCAGCGCAGGAGCGCCAGCAGATCCTTGACGTGCGCCGCCTCGAGGAACTTGAGGCCGCCGTACTTCACGTAGGGAATGTTTCGCCGCACGAGCTCGAGCTCCAGCACGTCGCTGTGATGCGAGCTGCGAAAGAGCACCGCCTGCCGACGGAGCGCGATGCCCTTCTCACGGTTTTCCAGGATTTGGACCACGACATAGTTCGCCTGCGCCGCATCGTCGGCCACGCTCACATAGCGCGGCTTGGCGCCGCTGCCTTGGGCCGAGCGCAGGCGCTTGCCGATGAGCGTATTCGCCGCATCGAGGATCGGCTGCGTGGAGCGATAGTTGTCCTCGAGGTTGACGGTCGCAGCGCCATAGGTGGCGGCGAAGCTGCGGATGTTCTCGACGGTCGCGGCGCGGAAGGAGTAGATCGCCTGCGCGTCGTCGCCAACGACGGTGAGTCCTTTGCCGTCGGGGCGCAGGCGCCGCAGGATTTCGGCCTGCAGCACGTTGGTGTCCTGGTATTCGTCGACCAGGATGTGGTCGAAGCCGCTGCCGATCTCGCGCGCGAGGCGCTCCTCGCCGAGCATCGCGTGCCAGTAGAGCAGCAGGTCGTCGTAGTCGAGCGCCTGGTTCGCGAGCTTGCGCTCGACGTAGGTGCGGTAGAGGCGCGTGAGCTCCGCTTCCCATTCGGCGCACCACGGGAAATAGGACGCCAGCGTATCGGCGAGCGCGCCCTGCGTGTTCACGCGGTGGGAATAGATCGCGAGGCAGGTGTCCTTGCGCGGAAAGCGCCGCTCGGACTTGGAGAAGCCGAGCTCATAGCGCACGAGATCCATGAGGTCGGCGGCGTCGCCGCGGTCGAGCACGCTGAAGTTCGGCGACAGACCGAGCGAGGCGCTGTAGCGGCGGATCAGGCGATTGGCGATGGAATGGAACGTGCCCGACCACGGTAGCCGCACCGGTGTCGCGAACTCACCGACGATGCGGCTCGCGCGGCGCGTCATCTCGAGCGCCGCGCGGCGCGAGAATGTCAAAAGCAGGATGCGCTGCGGATTCGCGCCCTGCAGGATGAGGTGCGCCACGCGGTGCGCGAGCGTATTGGTCTTGCCCGTGCCGGCGCCGGCGAGGATCAGCAGTGCGCCATCACCGTGACACGCCGCCGCGCGCTGCGCGGCGTTTAGCTTTTTGTACTTGTCCGCGACCTCCATGCGCGGACTATACTGTATATGCGTCCAGTTACCGAATCCCGGCCAGGTCCGCAAGTTGGCGGCATGCCGTTACCGCCGCGTGCCCAGATCGAACTACGACCCTGGATCGGATTTACGGTCTGCTACGCTTCGCCCTTCCCCATGAGCATTCAGGAACGACTGCGAACGCTATCGGGCGATGCGCTGCGAGGCATGCGCCGCGGCATCGAGAAGGAGAGCCTGCGCGTGCGGCCCGACGGCAGCCTGGCGCAGACGCTGCACCCGCAAGCACTCGGCTCCGCGCTGACGCACCCGCATATCACTACGGATTTTTCGGAATCGCAGCTCGAGCTGATCACCGGCGTGCACGCGAGCGTCGAGGCGTGCCTGGAGGAGCTCACGCACATCCACCAGGTTGTTTACCGGGCGATCGGCGAGGAGATCCTGTGGTGCGCGAGCATGCCGTGCAACCTGCCGGCGGACAACCTGATCCCGATCGGCCGCTATGGCATCTCCAACGTCGGCCGCGCGAAGACTGTGTATCGCCTCGGCCTCGCGCATCGCTACGGCAGGCGCATGCAGGCGATCTCCGGCATCCACTACAACTTCTCGCTGCCCGGCGTCACTGACGAGCAGTACTTCGGCCTGATCCGCAATTTCCGCCGTCACTCGTGGCTCCTGCTCTATCTCTTCGGCGCCTCGCCCGCGGTGTGCTCGAGCTTCGTCGCCGGTCGCGACCACGAGCTCGTAGAGCTTGCGCCCGGGACGCATTACTCGCCGCACGCCACGTCACTGCGCATGGGGCGGCTCGGCTACCAGAGCGACGCGCAGGCCTCGCTCAGCGTGAGCTACAACAATCTCGAGCACTACACCGCCTCGCTCTATGAGGCGCTGACGGTGCCCTATCCGCCGTACGAGAAGATCGGCATCCGCGACGGCGACGATTACAAGCAGCTCAGCACCTCGCTCCTGCAGATCGAGAACGAGTTCTACAGCTCGGTGCGGCCCAAGCGCCGCATCAAGCGCGGCGAGCGGCCGCTGCATGCGCTGCGGGAACGCGGCGTCGAGTACGTCGAGGTGCGTCTCATGGACCTCGACCCGTTCGTGCCGATCGGGATTACCGAGCAGACCTGCCGCTTCCTCGATACGTTCCTGCTCCACTGCCTCGTCAGCGACAGCCCACCCGACACGCCGCGCGAGATCCGCGAGGTGCGCGACAACCTGCAGCGCGTGGCGCACCGGGGCCGCGAACCGGGCCTTACGCTCGTCCGCAACGGCAAGGACGTCCCGCTCGCCGAGTGGGCGCGCGAGGTGCTCGGCGAGTGTGAGCCGATTCCCGAGAAGATCGACGCCCGCCTCGGTGGCGCGGCCTATCGCGACGCCTACCAGGCAATGCTCAAGCTTGCTGCCGATGTCACACAGACCCCGTCCGCCCGCGTGCTGCACGCGATGGCGCGCAACCACGACAACGCGTTCGTGCGCTTCGCGCTGATCGAATCCACGTTGCACAAGTCGACCCTGCAGCACCGCGAGCTCGCGCGCGAGGTGCGCGAGCGCTTCTCGCGCCTGGCGCAGGAATCGATTGTCAAGCAGCGCGAGCTCGAGGCCGCCGACCAGATCGACTTCGAGACCTTCCGCCAGGCCTACCTGGCGCACGACCTCTTGCGCGTCTGAATACGGTACTTCGCGGGAATACGGTTGATGGAATCGCTGTTTCCGGGTCAATATCAAGCGAGGAGGCGACTGCCGTGAAGAGACTCATGACAGCGGGTGCGATGGCATTCCTCAGCGCTTGCGGCAGCGGCGGTGGCGGCACGAACACGCCGATGATCACGACCGTGCCGTTCAGTTCGTTTAGTGCCATCCAAGCGAACCAGGCCGTCACGTTCAGTGGTGGCATGTCGGAGGTCGTAACCGGCACGAACTCCGGCACCTCGATAACCAGCTTAAGCCCGATCAGTGTCGATCCGACGTCAACGAGCGGCACGCTGACGTACGATGCCAACCGCAGATTGTCCGCGGTTAGCGCCGTGACGCCGTTCGCCAGCATTTCGTTCAGCAACACGGGCGCCGGCAACGCGTTCAGTTGCGCGAGCGGCGTCTGCGGCCTGACCAGCACCACCGCCTCGGCGATCGTCATCGACCCGACCACCTCGCCGCTGGGCTGGAACTATCAGACCTTCGGCGTGTGGGAACGCTCCACCTCGTTGACGTCGTTCGACGCTGGCGTCTTTTCCTTCGGCAGCCCAACGCCCGCCACCGCGCTCCCGACCACGGGCAACGCCACCTTCAACGGCCTGGCGAATGGCTTCTTCATCGACAGCACTCACGCGGCGTTCTTCACCACGGCGCAAATGACGGCCAACGTCAACTGGACTACGCCGAGCATTACGTTTTCGACCATGAATACTCAGGTTGTCGGCCTCACAGCGCCGAGCAGCACCGGTACGCCCAATTTAGGCTTGAACCTCAACGGCAGTTTCAGCTACACGGGCGGCGTGAACGCTTTCAGCGGCGCGGTGACGAGCGGGAACGGCATGACCGGCAACGTCAGCGGCCGCTACTACGGGCCGAACGCCGAAGAAGTCGGCGGCGTGTACAACCTCGGAGGCACTGCCGGCACCATGATGGGTGGCTTCGGCGGCAAGCGATAGCTCGGCGTAGCGCCTTTGCCGCCGCTGTCGCGGCGGCGCTCATCTGCAGCGCGAGCGCGGCGGCGGAGTTCGATCCGCAAGCGCAGCGCGCCTTCATCGAGGCGCTGCAACTCATCCAGACGCGAAACTACAACCCGGCCATCAGCCTGCTGCGTGCGCTGCTCGAGCAGACGCAGAGTCCGCGCGTCAAGCTGGAGCTCGCGCGCGCGCTCTTCCTCAACGGCGAGTACGGCGAAGCGCGCAAGCTTTTCAACGAGGTGCTGGCCGAGCCGGACACGCCCTGGCGGGTGCGCGAGAACATCGAGGCGTTCACCCGCCAGATCGACAACATCGTCGGCTTTCGCCGCTTCTCGATTTCGGTGGTGCACGACTCGAACCCGCGCAACATCACGAGCCAGCGGGAATTCACCATCGGCGGCTTTCGCCTGACGTTCGAGCCGCCGGCGGACAACAAGCCGGTCACGGGGCTGCGCTACTTCGCGCAGGCGCTGCAACCGATTTACCCGGCGGGGCAGCTCTCGGGCTATGTCACCGCCGCGTATCTCGACTATCCGGGCGTCGCGGTCGATCGCGCGAACATCGACGCGGGGCTGAGCAAAGGCCTCGGCCCGCGCGCCGTGCTGAAGGGCGGCATCGAAGGCGGCAGCTTCAGCAACCGCTGGCTTTACGCCTTTCCCTATGCGAGCGCTGAGTATGCGTTTGTCCAGACGCCGCGGCAGCAGCTCGCGGGGGGGGTGAAGCTCGGCTATGTGCGCTTTCCCGACTACTCGTACCTGAATGCGACCTATGGCAGCGTGGCGCTCTCCGGCCTGCGGGCGGTCTCGGACGCGACGTTGCTGTCGGCGCGGCTGACGCTCGAGCACGCGGACGCCTATGAGCACGCCTACTCGTACAACGGCATCGCGTTCGCGCCCGGCGCGAGCTATCTCCTGTCGGTCGCGCCGATCCTGCTGAGCGGGACTGTCGGGCTCGGCCGGCGCGACTATTCGGGCGCCGATCCGTTCTTCGGCATCGTGCGCGTCGATCGCAAGAGCGCCGTGGAGCTGCGCGTGCAGCACAAGGAATGGCGCTGGCGCAACGCCAAGGCGGCGCTCGTCTTTTCGGTGGAAGACAACCGCTCGAACATCGACTTTTACAGCTACCGCAAGGTGAACGCGTCCATCGCCGTCGAGTAATCGGGGTCAGGCACCGATTGTTCGGCTAATTGGTGCCTGACCCCGATTAATTAATTGGTGCCTGACCCCGATTTCCACGTCTTTGGCCCGAGGTTCTGTCGCAGATAGAGTGGATGCGCCGGCTCGCCCGCGCCGGTGATGCGCAGCGCGTGCAGACGGATGCCAGCCGTGCGCAGGAGCTCGAGGACGCGCGCCGAGCGCTCGCGATGCGCGCCATGGTTGCCCCAGGCGCAGACGACGATGCCGGACTCGCGCGCGGCGGCGAGGATCGCGCGGTCGTTCGCGCGGCCGACGGGCTCGTGCGCCGCCTTCATCGCCGCGGGGTCGGTGGCGCGCCAGCCGAAGAGGTTGGTGACGATGAGCGCGCCGAAGCCCCAGCGCTCGGCGTAGCGGCGCGCGCGCGTGCAGGAGGGATCGAGGCGGTATTCGTCCGCCGTGCTCGGGTTGAGCATCAGGAAGTTGGCGATCGGCCGGGCCGCGTCCCAGCGCCGCCAGAGCAGATAGCGCCAGCGCCGGCAGCGCGAGAACACCGCTCCTGTGTCGCCGTCGATCACCGCCATAATGGAGGCATTCTATGAGCAAGGTGTTTCTCGATTACACGCAGGAGGAGCTCGACCGCGCGTACGACCAGTCCGCGTATGCGCCCAATCGCGAGCAGCTGCTGGCGCGGCTCGCGCATTCGAGCGAGCTGGCGCGCCGGCGGCTGGGCGCGCCGCAGCGGTTTTCCTATGGCGAAAAGGAGATCGAAGGGCTCGACCTCTACCGGACGAAGGCCGAGCGCGCGCCGATCTGCGTCTTCGTGCACGGCGGCGCGTGGCGCGGCGGCCTCGCGCGCAACTATGCCTTCCCCGCCGAAGTGTTCCTGCGCGCCGGCGCGCATTACGCGGCGCTCGACTTCAATAACGTGCTCGAGACGAATGGCGATCTGCTGGTGATGGCCGAGCAGGTGCGGCGCGGCATCGCCTGGGTGTGCAAGAACGCCGCGCGCATCGGGGCCGATGCGCGGCGGGTGTACGTCTGCGGCACCTCGTCCGGCGCGCATCTCGGCGGCGTCGCCGCCACGACCGACTGGATGCGCTACGGGCTGGTCGCTGACCCGATCCGCGGCTACACGCTCGCGAGCGGCATGTACGACCTGCGCGGCCCGCGGCTCTCCAAGCGCTCGGCCTACGTCAAGTTCACCGACGAGGCGGAGCAGGCGCTCTCGCCGCAGCGGCACCTCGAGCGCATCAACGCCCCGATCGTCCTGCTTTTCGGCTCGCTCGAAACCCCTGAATTCCAGCGCCAGACGCGCGAATTTGCCGACGCGCTGACGCGCGCGGGCAAGTCATGCGAGCTGATCCGCGCCGAGGGCTACAACCACTTCGAGCTCGCCGAGACGCTCGGCAATCCCTACGGCCCGCTCGGCCGCGCGGTGCTCGCGCAAATGAAATTGGGGTCAGGCACCGATTAGCCGCTTAATCGGTGCCTGACCCCGATTGTTAGCCGATTTCGATCGGCACGAAGATGCTGGCGTCGCCGCGCCGCACGAGGAGCGCGATCGAGCCCTTCGCCTTCTCCACCTGCCGGCGCAGATCATCGGGCGACTTCACCGGCGTGCCGTTCACTGCGGTGATGACGTCGCCCGGCCGGATGCCGGCGCGCGCCGCCGGCCCGCCGACCTGCTCGACCACCACGCCCTGCGCGGAGCCGAGCTCCTTCTTCTCGTCCGGCGAGAGCGGCCGCACCGCGAGGCCAAGCTTGCCGCCGCGCTCGGCGCCGCCGCCGTTCGGCTTGGCGCGTGCCACCTGGTCTTCCTTCAGCTCGCCGACCGCGAGGTTGAGCGTCTGCTTCTTGCCGTCGCGCCACACCTCGACGGTCGCCTTGGAGCCCGGCTTGGTCGCCGCGACGAGCGGCGGCAGCTGGTTCGAGTTGTCGATCGGCTTGCCGTTGTACGAGAGGATCACGTCGCCGGGCTTGATGCCGGCCTTCTCCGCCGGCCCGCCGGACTCGACCGTCGAGACGAGCGCGCCCTGCGGCTTCTCGAGGCCGAAGGACTGCGCAAGCGAGCCATTGAGGTCCTGGATGCCGATGCCGATGCGGCCGCGCTCGACCTTGCCGGTCTTCAAGAGCTGCTCTTCGACGCCCGCCGCCACGTCGATCGGGATGGCGAACGCCACGCCCATGTAGCCGCCGGTGCGCGAGTAGATCGCCGAAGTGACGCCGATCACCTCGCCGCGCAGATTGAAGAGCGGCCCGCCGGAATTCCCGGGGTTCACCGCCGCGTCGGTCTGGATGAAGGGCACGTAGGTGCCTTCCGGCAGCGAGCGCGAGGTGCCCGAGACGATGCCTGCCGTCACGGTGTTCTCGAAGCCGAACGGTGAGCCGATCGCCAGCACCCATTCGCCGACGCGGATCTTCGCCGGGTCGCCGAGCTTCACGGTCGGCAGCCCCTTGGCATCGATCTTCACCACCGCGACATCGGTGAGCTTGTCGATGCCCGCGACCTTGCCCTTGAACTCGCGCCGGTCGGAAAGCTTCACCCGCACCTCGTCGGCGCCTTCGACCACGTGCGCGTTGGTCAGCACCACGCCGTCGGCATGCACGATGAACCCCGAGCCCATGCCCTGCTGCGGCAGGCGCGGCGCCGGCCCCTGGAAGCGCCGCAGGAATTCGTTGAGCGGGTTGTCTTCGTCGTCGTCGCCGCCGCCGCCCGGATTCGCGCCAAAGGGCGACTGGCCGCGCGGCGAGGCGAGCTTTGTCGCGGTTATGTTGACCACCGCACCTTTGTTCGCGTCGACAATCGCAGCGAAATCCGGAAGCATCTGCGTCGCGCCGCCGGAGGCCGCCGCGCCCGCCTGCGGCGTCGGCGCGGTGTTGCCGGCCGCCGGGACGTTGGCGGTGGCCGGCGGCGCGCTCGCCTTGACCGGCTCTTCCTTGGTGCAGCCGCCGGCGAGCGCAAGCGCCGCGACGGCAAATAGCAGGACCTTGATACGCACTGGCGCCTCCATGGGGTGTCCCCTTAGAGCGCGAGATGGGGCCGCAAGTTGCGCGGTTTCAAGCCGCCAGGCGCTTGGGACGTCCGCGGGGCCGATGCAACGGCGCGGCTGGCTCGACCTCGTATGCCGCCGCTGGTTCCTCGATGACCGTGCTGAACGGACTGCGTACCGCCAGCGTGCCGAACACCATGCCGTCCTGCAGATCTTCCGTTAGGAGCACTTGGCAGTCCTGCAGCACGGCTGCGGCCACCACCATGCTGTCCCACCAGGAGATGGCGTAGCGCCGCTCGATGTCCCGAGCTCGTACGAGAAGCGGCATGTCGATCTGCCGTGGCGCCCAGACGAAGTAGCGAGTGGCTTCCTCCCAGGCCTGATCGCTCGGCATGCGCGGCGCGATCTTGCGCGTCGCGGACGTATAAAACTCCGCCAGCACCTGGACGCTGGTACGACCGCTGCGCTGCTGCCACAGTCGGTGGAGCCAGGCGTTCGCGCGGGATTTTTTCAGCGGGTCTCTTGGATCGACCGAATAGACCAGCACGTTTGTGTCGACGAAGGTGAGCATCACTTCTGCTTTCTGCGCGCGGCGTCCTCAGCGCGCATGGCAGCGCGGTCGTAAAGCTCCTCGCGCTTGGGATAGGGTTGCGCCGGTCCCTTCAGCGGAAAAGGCTTGCGAGCGCGCCACGCCCGGAAGGCCGCTTCGTAGTCACTTTCGTGCCGTAGCTCCTGACGCAACATGTCGCTCATGAAGCGCGACAGGCTCATGTTGCGCTCCGCCGCTCGCACGCGCGCCTTGGCGAGCGTTTCGTCATCGAGAGTCACCGTCACATTTCTTAGACGCCTGGCCGCGCGCGAGGTCATGACTTCTGCCGCGCCGTCTTGCCCAGGCGACGCATCGCCGCGCGGTCGTAGATCTCGTCGCGCATGAGCTATCGCTCGCCGGCCTTCCTGCCTGCAAAGGGCTTGCAAGCAAGCGCGAGCCGCATCGCGCTCTCGTACTCATCGTCGCCGCGTGTGTGCTGGCGCAGTACTTCGCCGATGTAGCGCGAGAGGCTCATGTTCTGCTCCGCAGCCTTGACGCGCGCGCGCGCGACGGTTGCATCGTCCAGGGTGATGGTGACGTTCTTCATCGCGGCTCGGTTAATTACACGAAGACAGTGTAATTATCGCAGGTCGGCAAAAGCGTGGGTTACCGCTGGCGCGGGAACGACGATTGGCGATCGATGCGGCTTGTTGCGGGCGGCAGTACAAATGAAAAAGCCCGGGTTGGCGTTCGCCTTATTAGCCGGGCTTTTGTGTCTCGACCCCGAGGAGGAGGAGTCGGCGAGGCACGGGTCGCAAGTTACGCCTGCGCCGGCGAGAGGTCTGTGTCCTTTTCCGCAGGGCGCGGGGGCTGCCGATGACTGGCGCGCAAGCCGCGATACACGGCGGAAAGCGGTGCCGATTCAGTGAACTAGTCGAGGCGCGGGGCCTGAATTACCGCACAATGCGCTCCATGAGCACCGTCCAGAACCACGCCCTCGCGCAGCTGCGCGCGGGAAACCTAGCCATCGGCCTGGGGCTTCGCCAGGCGCGCACCGTCGACATCGCGCAGATCGCCAAGACCTGCGGCTTCGACTTCCTCTTCATCGATTGCGAGCACAGCTCGATCGAGCTCGACACCGCGGCGCAACTCGCCGCGGCCTCGCTCGCGGTCGGCGTGACGCCGCTCGTGCGCGTCGCCGGCCTCGAGCACTGGCACGCCTCGCGCATTCTCGACAACGGCGCGCAAGGCGTCGTCGTGCCACACGTCGACGACGCCGCGCAAGCTTCGCGCGTCGCCGCGGCGTGCCGCTTCCCGCCGATTGGCCACCGCTCGATGGGCGGCGGCCTGCAGCAGCTCGGCTTCGCCACCATGCCGGTGGGCGATGCGGCGCGCATCGTCAACGATGAGACGCTCGTCGTGGTGATGATCGAATCGCCGCAGGGCGTCGCAAACGCCGAGGAGATCGCCGCGGTGCGCGGCATCGACGCGCTGCTGATCGGCACGAATGATCTTTGCTTCGAGCTCGGCATCCCGGGGCAATTCAATGATCCGCGCGTCGGCGAGGCGTACCGGAAAGTGATCGCTGCCTGCCGCAAGCACGGCAAGTTCCCCGGCATGGGCGGCATGTACACGCCCGAGCTTCTCGAGCGCCACATCGCGATGGGTGTGCAGCTCGTCCTCTCCGGTTCCGATTTCTCGCTCCTGATGCAGGCGGGCCGCGAGCGCGCGTCGCTCGTGCGCAGCTTCCAGAAGCGCTGATTCCGTCCGGGTCGCAATTGCGGAAAAAAGAAGCCGCCTTTCGGCGGCTTCTCGATGAGCCAGACCCAAGGGAGGGCGGGTGCCGGCTCTAGGGGGAACCTATTATTGACGGACGGCGGCTCGCCGTCTGTCGGGAAAAATCCGACGTTGTGCTTTCTATAATCGGCCGATGATTACCAACGCGACCGCTGGCACCAATCTCCACGAAATCGCGCCCGGCATCTTTCGCATCAACACGCCGGTCGCCATCCCGAACGGGCAGTTCAACTTCAACCAGTACTTGATCGCCGGCGAGGCGCCGCTCGTCTTCCATACCGGCCCGCGCAAGCTATTCCCCTTGGTCAGCGAGGCGATCGCCAAGGTCATGCCGCTGGCGCAGCTCCGCTACGTCGCCTTCTCGCACTACGAGGCGGACGAGTGCGGCGCGCTGAACGACTTCCTCGCCGCCGCGCCGCGCGCCGAGCCGGTGTGCAGCCGCGTCGCCGCGATGGTCTCGGTGAACGACGGCGCGACGCGCCCGGCGCGCGCGCTCGCCGACGGCGAGGTGCTGTCGCTCGGCCGCCATCGCCTGCGCTGGCACGACACGCCGCACGTGCCGCATGGCTGGGAATGCGGCTACCTGATGGAGCTGGAAACAAAGACCCTGCTGTGCGGCGATCTCTTCACGCAGCCGGGCAGCGGCGCCACGCCGCTCACCGACGGCGACATCCTCGGGCCGAGCGAAGCGATGCGCGCGCGCATGGACTACTGGGCGCACTCGCCGAACACTGCCGAGGCGCTCGAGCGGCTCGCACGCGAGGAGCCCACTACGCTTGCCTGCATGCACGGCAGCGCATGGCGCGGCGACGGCGCGGCGCTCCTGCGCGCGCTGGCGAAAGCGGTGGCTACCTAGAAAAAAAGAAGCCGCCTTGCGGCGGCCTCTTAGGGAGCCATACCCAAGGGAGGGAGGGTGGATGGCTCGGGGGGGAGACACCATTCTCCGGGCCTCCCCGGCGCCTGTCATGTCGCGCCGCTGGTGCATTTGCGGTCAATGGAAAGTGACAGGACCGGCCTGACAAGGCAAAGGCCCCGCTCGCCCTGCGGCGGCCGGGGCCAATGGCGACAAGCGCTTACTGCTCGATCGTGAGGTCGTTCTTTACCTGCTTCACGCCCTCGACCTTGCGCGCCGCCGAGACCGCCTTGGCGCGCTCGGCGCGGTTCTTCACCGTGCCGCTCAGGGTCACCACGCCCTCCGCAGTGGAGACGTGGATCGACATCACCTTGAGCTCGGGCTCGTTGTAGATCGCGGTCTTCACCCGGCTGGTGGTGCGCGCATCGCCGAGGTAGTCGCCGGTGGTGGCGCAGCCGGTGGCAAGCAGCATGGAAACGAGGATGCAGGTTCGCTTGATTGACGTCATGTTTTCCCTCCGCAAGAAAAAGAGGCGCCTTCAGTCTCCACCGTGGCAAGGCGCATGTCGGCGAACTATTCCCGATCCCTGTCTAGAATCGGGCCGAGGAGGAGGACTAATGACCAGGCTACTCACGCTTGCTGCGGCGCTACTGGTTTCGCTCGGCGCTGCGGCCCAGTCGTACCCATCGAAGCCGATCCGCTTCATCGTCGGCTTCCCGCCCGGCGGCTCGGCCGATCCGACCGCGCGCATCATTGGCGCCGCGCTCTCCGACCAGCTCGGCCAGCCGGTGGTGATCGAGAACCGGCCGGGCGCCGACAGCGCGATCGGCGCGCAGTACGTGGCGCAGCAGGCGCCGGATGGCTATACGCTTTTCTTCGGCTCGAACAGCGCCATGACCGCCGCAGTGGCGCTGAAGAAGCAGCCGCTCTACGACCCGCTGAAGGAGTTCACGCCGCTCGGGCTCGTCGGCCGCGCGACCTTCTTCTTCGATGTGCATCCCGACGTGCCGGCGAAGACCATGCAGGAGTTCGTCGCCTACGCGCGCAAGAACCCCGGCAAGCTCAACTACGGTACCGGCAACCCGCTCACCATCCTGTCGATGGTGCAGCTGATGAACGCCGGCAACATCACCATGGTGCACGTGCCGTACAAGGGCGAAGGCCCGCTCACGCCGGATCTCATCGCCGGCCGCGTGCAGTGCACCTTCCTCAGCAATCCGGCGGGCATCCAGCTCGCGCGCGAGGGGCGCCTGCGTACGCTCGCGGTGCTCGCCGACAAGCGCAGCGGCCTGATGCCCGACGTGCCGACCGTGGCGGAGGCGGGCCTTCCGCAGATCACCGTGCGGCAGTGGGCCGGCGTTTACGGCCCGGCGAAGCTGCCGCGCGAGATCGTCGCGCGCCTGAACCGCGAGCTGAACGCGGTGGTTAGGCGGCCGGAAGTCGTGGAGAAGATGCAGAGCTACGGCTACGCCGCCGAAGCCTCGACGCCCGAGCAACTCTACGAGATCAACCGCGCCGACCTCGCGCTCTGGCGAAAGCTCATCGCCGACGCCGGCATGGAGCTCGACTGAAATCGGGGTCAGGCACCAATTAATTCTGAAATCGGTGTCAGGCACCGATTTTCAATTTAATTGGTGCCTGACCCCGATTTCAATGGGCGAGCGGATCGGGCCTTAGCTGCAGCTTGATCGCCTTCGGCCGGTTGCTCTTGCCGCCCTCGAGATGGAAGTTGACGCGCGTGCCCGAGGTGGTCCAGAGCGCGCGGCCCTTCCAGCCGGCGGCATCGTCGTCGATGCGCCCATCCACGTTCTTCGGGAACACGCCCGACGGATACGGCAAGCGCAGCGTCACGAACTTGCCGTCGACGAACGGCATGATCGAGTCGGAGCCGTTGCCCATCGCGATCGGCACATCGGCGCCAAGCCCGAGCACGTTGTAGCGGTCGACCCAGACGTAGTAGCTGATCTCCGCGCTTCCCGGATCCTTCACATCGCGCAGCTGCGGCCCGGGGAACGGATGCAGCGTCCAGCCCTCGGGGCAATGCTTCCCGAGCGCGGTCGGCCCGTTCAGCACCTTGCATTTGCGCCGATCGAATTCGCCGAGATGGCCGCTCGATAGCGCGACCCAGTACACGCCCTTCGAATCCACATCGCCGCCGCGCGGCCCGTAGCCCGGGAGCGGCGGCTCGTAGACCTCGGTGAGCCCGGTGTGGATCGGATCCGGCCCCGGCACGAACCGCACGATCTGGCCGGGATAGCCGATCGCGGTGCCCCAGACCGAGCCGTCGGTGAGGTTCGGCGCGATGGCATAGAGGTTCAGCATCACCTGCTTGTCGCGCGTCGGATCGAGCGGCTGATCATGCGCGACGTAGTCGCCGCGCTTGCCATCGCCGTTGGTGTCGACGATGAGCGGCGTCCAGCCCTGCGACGCGCGCTCGTCCTTCGTCTGTTCGTACTTCTTCGTGTCGAGCCAGCCCATGACTCCGGGTCCCACGACGCCCGGGCTGAGCCACAGCACGCCGTTGTTATCGAAGTTGAGATGGTGCGTCGGGAAGCACGTCCGAATCAGCGTCCATTGATTGGTATACGGATCGAACATGCCGAGGTGCCGGTTCGCGCCGCCGTTCAGCGGAAACGCCTGCGCCGAGGGCAGCGACGAGCCGCTCTTGCACCAGTCGGGATTCGCATCCGGCGTAATGCGCGAGGTGAACCAGGTGCGCACGCGCTCGTCCATCATCGGGTTGTGGTTCAGCGTGTGCCCTTCCCAGTACGGCTTGTCGCCCCAGTACGCCGAGACGCCGTACGGCAGGCTCTTCACCGAGGGCGTCGCCGGATCGCGCAGCGGGTGCGGCAGATCGATCGCCCGATTGGTGCGCGGATCGACCACGGCGACGATGTCGGTGCTGTCTTCCGGCGAGGCATACACCGCGCCGTTCGGATTCACGCGCGGATTCCGGCGGTCGGTCGACACCACGTCGTGCAGGTAGAACTGCGGCGCCGAGTAGTCCCACATGGTGATGACGAGATTGCGCTCGAGGCCTTCAGGGCGACGCGGCTGGTCGAACGGCAGCTCGCCCTTCGCGATGCGGTCGGTCCAGTCGGCGAAGTTGGCGATCGCGCGCTCGCCATCCAGCCGGCTGATGTCGCGCGCCATCAGCGCCTGCGCGCTCCCCGCGCGCAGGCGATTGCGCCACGCTTCGCGCGAGTCGCCCTTGCCCATCTGCATGAAAAGATCCGGCACATGCCGCGTGCCCGGCGTGCCGAGCGCGTGGCACGACTGGCACGCGCCCTCCTTGATCGTGTTCAGCCACTGCTGCTGGCTACTCACCGGCCCGAGCGGGAACTCGCTCGCCGCGGGCACGTGCAGGAGCGAGAACCAGTACATCGCCGGATAGATCTCGGCCGCCTCCTTCGCCGACGCCGCGCGGCCTGCGCGCAAGTTCAGCGTCGCGCCGGGCTGCGCCTTGACCTTGGCCGAGTCGACGAGCCCATAGCCGCGCACCCACACGTCGTAGCTCGCCTTCGGCAGGTCCGGGATCGCGTAGCGGCCCTGGTCGTCGGTCACCACGATCTTCGTGTATTTGGTCGGCAGATCGAGCGTCTCCGCGATGACCCAGACGCCCGCCTCGGGGCCTTTGTCGCCCGTGACCACGCCGACGATGTCGTCGCCTTCCGTGACCGGCGCTGCCGCGATTTGTGGCTGCGTCTGACAGCCCACCGTCGCGAGCGCCATCGCGGCCGCCGCGCCGAGCAATAAAACCTTAAGGTTCATTTCCCGCCTCCTCGACGGCGATCGTACTAAACGCCGCGCGCAACCGCGCAGCGCGTTTCGCTCGCGAGCGGCGATGCGAGCTCTTGGAGCTGGCGCTAGGACGCGCGCTTTACGAATCGGGAGGCAGGCCGAAGTACGTCTAGTGCCGGGGGACGCGGTGATCTCGCTAGCCTGAGCGGTCCTCGCCGCGCGCGGCAGGCATGCCCACGGCCGATGACGAGCTGCATCTGCGCCGTGTCGAGCGCGCTGATCTGCATCAACAGCGCATCGCGGCTGCCGGCGATGAGCTCGAGACCTGCTCGCTCAGCTTCGCCTAGAGAGCGCCCGCGAGAGCCTAGGCACCGTGCGCCCACGGCTCTGTGCGATAGCGCGCTTAGCAGCCGCGTACAATGCGCGATTGGCAGAGAGAAGGTCGCCCGTGATACGGCCCTACGATTACATTCCCAGCGCGCTCATCAAGGAAGACCTGCGCATCGGCAACGGCAGGAGCGCGGCCGATGGCGACAACGTGCTCGTGCACTTTGTCGGCTGGGTCGCCGACGGCCGCCGTCAGTTCGAGACCAGCCGCGGGCGCGATCCGCTCGACTTCGTCGTCGGCGCGGGACAGGTGATCCGCGGCATTGACCGCGGCGTGATCGGCATGCGCGCGGGCGGCAAGCGCCGCCTCAGCGTGCCGGCGTCGCTCGCCTACGGCGCGGAAGGCCGCGGCGACTTCGTCCCGCCGGAGGCGACGCTGATCTACGAGGTCGAGCTCGTCGCTGTCGGCTGACGCGGCGCTATCGCACCCGCCTCGCCGGCGCGAACGCGCCCGCGGCCGTGCGCGGCCGCCGGGGGAGCGAGCTCGACTTCAGCTCTGCCGCGCCGTGGCGCGCCACGAACAGCGTCCAGTCGAAGAACGCGCCCGCGCCGCGCGGACGCTGCGGCCGCGGCTGATAGCGCGGATACTTCATCGGCACCCCCCTTTTGCGACACCATACGCCGTTTTTGCGGCGATGGTGCCGTCGGCAAAATTGTCCGAGCAGCGACAATCGGGGTCAGGCACCATTAAATTGAAAATCGGTGCCTGACACCGATTTCACGCGAAAGCGCGCGGACGTCCTCCCCGCGAAAGCGGGGATCAGCCTTCAGTCTTCTACCGCGACCGCCTTCTCGAACTTCGCCTGCGCGAACTCCTGAAGCGAGCTGATCGCCGACGCCACCTTCGTGCCGTACGCCGGCGCGAACTCGATCACCTTGTCGCCGGTGACGTCGTCCTCCTGCTTCAGGCAGATGTAGCCGCTGTCGGAGATGAAGACCTCGATGTCCGCCTGGCCTTTGATGCGCATATTCGATCCCTCCTTGCTGGGCGAATCGTAGAGGGCGCGGTACTACGGCCGGCCAACGACGGCGCAGTCCGAATGGAGTAGTCGGAGGCCGTCAGCCGGTCAGCAGCCTTCGGGTGAGCAATGTCTGCATGTCGCGCCGGCCGTCCGCGACGAGGTAGATGAAGACCTGGCGGGCTTGCACGCGATAGACGATGCGGTAAGGCTTGAAGAACGTCTCGCGATAGTCGCGCGACCCGATTTCGACGAGCTCGGGGGGATAGCTGCCCCGCTGCGGATAGCGCCTCAGCGAATCCACGGCGCTCTCGATCCGCGCGAGGACGTATTCCGCCCGCGCCGGCGAGTCGTTCTCCGCAATCCAGTCGATGATCTCCTCGAGGTCGGCGGACGCGGCGGCCGTCCAGCGGACCTCGAAGGACATCAGCGCTTGCGGCGGCGCGCGCGCAGCCGGCGGAACAACTCGGCTGATGGAATGGTTCGTCCCGCGGCGATGTCGCGGTTGCCGAGCGCGATGATCCGCAGAAGCGCGAGAGTTTCCTGCGTGGCATGGTAGGTGGCCACATCCTGCATCACCGCGCGTGCCTCGCCGTTTTGCGTGATCACGAGCGGCTCGCGCGTTTCCCGCAGCTCGCGAATCAGGTCCGCGGCGTTGGCTTTGACGTAGCTGATCGGCTTGACGCGCGAAGGCTTCATCAGACCGAATTTAGTCCTTTATCGGTCCGTTGGCAAGCCCGGTGGATTGGACGAGCTCGCGCGGCCTAGGTCAGCTGCTCCTGCCATGCCGCGACCTGGCGCTCGCTCTCGGCGTCGCTGATGCCGTAGGCGTCGCGGATGCGCGCCGCGAGCAGGTGCCGCCGCCCGCCGATGGCGTTCAGCTGCTGCTCGCCGAGGCGGTCCCAGCGGCGCTTGGCGGCGTGCTTGAAGCGCGGCCAGTCGGCTTCGACGCGGTTCCAGTCCAAGCTACGGCCGCGCGAGTGAGACGCCGAGGCGCGCTGGCGGCGGCGCCATCGGCAGGCTGACGGTCAGGATCGTGCGCATGGCGGCAACGCCGCTCGCGCCCGCCGCGCGCGCCTCGGCGCGCAGCCCGCCGTCGTTATCGCTCACCACGATGGCGACTTCTCGCGACGTCACGCTGAGGTTGATCGCGATCCGGCTCGCGGCCGCATGGCGCGCGACCTTGCTCAGGGCCTCGCTGTAGACGTCGAAGATGGTCGCCGCATGGCCATCCGGCAGGTCGCTCGCGCCCGCGCTGCTCAGCGTCAGCTCGCAGAGGATGCCGGTGCATTTCTGGTACTGGCGCAGGTGCCATTCGATGGTCGCGCCGAGGCCGACGGTGTCGAGCAGCACCGAGGCGAGATCCGCCGAAATGCGCCTCGCCCAGCCGTTCACCCTGCCGTCGCCGTCCGGCGGCTGCGCGTCGGCCGCGATCGCCGAGCGCAGCTGGCTCGTGAGCGACCTCAGGCTGTCGTCGAGCTGGTCGTACATCGCGCGCGCCGGATGCTTGCGCATGGAATCCCCCTAGGCTCCCCGCGATGATTATCTGGCGCCGCGAGCCCGCTTCTGTGCGCTGGCGCACGCAATGCACCCCTATGTACGCTAGCGCACGGAACGGCAGCGGCGCGCCGGGCAAAGATGGCCGCCTATGGCCAAACCCTCGCCCCAGATGCAGGCCCTGTCGCGCGCTCTGCAGGATTGCGGCGGAGAAGCGCCGCTCGCCGCGAAGCTCGGCGTGTCCGTCGAAGTCCTGTCGGGCTGGCTGCGCGGCCACGAGGCCATGCCGCCGGACGTGTACCTGCGAGCACGCCGCCTCGGCAGCGCGCGGCAGCGCTGAAAAACCAAAACGCGCGAACGTCGGCCCTTATGCCGGCGCTCTAGCCCCGCGGCGCGCAACCCGCGTCTGCGTGCTGCCGCCTTCCGCATACCAGCGCTCCTCGGCCGCGCCATCGCGTCCGGGGTCATGGCGGTACGGCGCCGCGGCGAGGCGAGCGTCGGTAGGCGCCGGTTTCCCACAGCGCCGCGCCGCTGAGGCGGTGTAGTCGAAAAACGCGCTGCTGCCGACGGGCCGCATTCAGGCGCCGATTTTGGGCGGAAGCTCGGTCTGGGGATCAGGCGCGGCTTTGCTCGCGAACGCGAGCGCGAGCGTCGTCGAAGGGTTCAGGGCATCGACCATCGAGCTCGGAATCAGGATCGTCGTGCCGCGCTCCTTGGTGGTCTCGTAAATGATGTTCATGGCCCGCAGCTGCAGCGCGGCCGGATGCCCTGCATAGGTCGCCGCGGCCTCGACGAACTTTCCCGCAATCGCCGCTTCCGCCGATCCGAGAATCACTCGCGCCTGTTTCTCGCGCTCCGCCTGGGCCTGCCGGGACATCGCATCCTGCAAGGCCTCCGGGATGGCGACGTCGCGTATCTCCACCGAGCTCACCGAGATGCCCCACGGAGCGGTCTTCGCGCCGATCTCTTCCTTCAACTGATCGTCGGCCTCCTTGCGATCGGATAACAGCGCAGCCAGCATCGAAGCGCCGATCATCTCGCGCAGCGAGGTTTGCGCCACCCGGTCGATCGCCTGGCGATAATCGGTGATCGCCAAGGCGGCCTTCTCGGCATCGTGCACGTGCCAGAAGATGATCGCATCGACATTCACCGGCACCGTGTCCTTGGTGAGCGCCTGCTCGGCGTTGAAGGCGGTGGTCTGGATGCGCTCGTCGATCACCGCCACCACGTTGTCGAAGATCGGGATGATGGCGAAGATGCCGGGCCCCCTCACGCCCTGAAGCTTGCCCATCCTCAGGATCACGAACTTCTGCCAGACGTTGGCCATCTTCAGCGACAGCGCGACGATGGCCGCGGCGCCGAACAACACGAATGCAAGGTACAGATTGATCCAGCGGCCGCTGGCGAACCCCGCCAGGATCAGGACGAGGACGACGAATGACGTGACCGGATTCATGCTCACGGCTGCGCGACGGAGACGCCGAAGTTCATCGTCTCCTGCTTGTACGCCGACGGGATGTAGAGCAGCTCGAGGCGGATCTCCTTCAGGTGCTTCATCTGCAGCGCGGCCACGGGAAACTCCGCTTCCACCTGCTGGGTGGCGTCCTGGCCCGGGTCGAGCCGCTCCTGGCCGCCGTATTGCGGCGAGGCCTTGAGCGTCGGCTCGGTGCGCTTGTCCTCGAGCGGGATCGGCTTGCCCTGCGCGTCGATATAGAGGAGCTTGCCGCCGACCAGGCGCACGCTCTGGTCCTTCGAGACGTTGGTGAGAACGAGCTTTCCGGTGAGGCGGGCGGGCTGGTCGATGCGGCCCGAGCCGTCCTCGATGCGCTCGACCACCTTCATCTCGGTGAGCGCGCCGCTCAGCACCGGGCCCTTCACGGTGAGGTCGGCGGGCGTCACGGCATAGACCTTGTCGTTGATCGCGGCGCTCTTCGCCGCCTGCGGCGGCGTGCATCCGACGGTCACTGCGGCAAACACGGCACTGGCGATCGCTGAACGGATGAACATGGTGTTTCTCCTGGGTTGCCCGATCATGCGGCGGCTCCGCCGCGCCAGTCTGTGCGCCACCGAACCCCGGCCATCGCGCCGGCCATCGGTGCGCGAACGCACAGCCGAAAGCGCGCGGCGCGGAACACAATGCAGGCGATGGCAACACGCGCAATCCAGAACGAGCTGCTCGCGGCGATGCCGCGCAAAGCGTATGAGGCGCTGCTTCCCGCGCTCGCGCCGGTCGAGCTCGTGTTCGGCGAGGTGCTCTACGAGCCGGGCGCGACCATCACGCATGTGTACTTCCCCTGCGAATCGATGGTGTCGCTGCTGCTGCCGGTCGAGAAGCACTTCGACGTCGAGGTCGGCATGGTCGGCCGCGAAGGCATGGTTGGCGCATCGCTCGCACTGGGAATCGTGCATTCGCCGCTCAAGGCGCTGGTCCAGGGCGCAGGCAGCGCGTTGCGCCTGAGCGCGGCGGGCTTTCGGCGCGAGCTGGCGCAGGACCCGGCGCTGCAGCGCGCCCTCAACCGCTACATTCATTCGCTGATGGAACAGATCACGCAAACCGCGGCTTGCAACCGCTTTCACGTCGTGGAGGCGCGCCTTGCCCGCTGGCTGCTGATGACTCGCGATCGCATGCGTTCCGCGAAGTTCCGCATGACGCACGAGTTTCTCTCCCACATGCTCGGCGTGCGCCGGGTCGGCGTCACGGAAGCGGCTTCTTCCCTGCAGCGCCGGAAGCTGATCGAGTATACGCGCGGCAACATCCGCATCCTGGATGAGCCCGGACTTGAAGCCGCCAGCTGCGGGTGCTACGGCATCATCAAGGTGCCGGCGGTACTACCTCGCCCCGCGTAGCAGCAGCACCAGCGCCGCATTTGTCGCGCAGACTTCCCGCCATGCTCTACAGCATCGCCATCATCCTCGTCCTCCTGTGGGTCATCGGCATGATGTCCTCTGCTCATCCTGTTCAGGGTGATTGGCGCACCGGCGCGCTGAAGTAAAACCGATCCCCGGGTCTGTTCGCGGCCCCGCTCAATCGGTGTGACAGCGTACATACGCGGCTGCGTTCGCGCCGTAGCCTTGCCCTCGAGTTCAATCGGAGAGCGCCATGGGAATGCTGAACAAGGCAGTCGACATCACACGCAAGTACATCGCCGAGCATCCCGTGGAGTCCGTGGGACTCGCGCTCATCGCCGGTTACCTGGTCAGCCGGCTCGCGCTTTGATGTCGCCCAAAGGCCGGGCGGGCCGGTATCGCTCAACGTGCGCTGAAGCGCGGCTCGCGCGCCAGCGCACAGAGCGCGCAGATGGCAAGGCGAATACCTGAGTCGATGGCCCATCTCGGGACCGGCGTTCTTGCCGCGTGCGTCGGACTCGCGATCCCGGCGAGCGCGAGCGCTCCGGGGCTTCTTTCCGCGACGGCGACGGTGATCGCGATCCTCGCGGACGAGCTTTTCCTCGGCGAGGCCGAAGGCCATGTCGACGGCGCGGGCACGCTCGCCATTCATTCGCAGAAGACGCCCGCTCTTACCTGTGTCGGGGAGTTCACTTCGAGCGCAGAGCTCGGCGGCGAGGGACAGCTGCATTGCAGCGACAGCAGCAGCGCTACCTTCCATTTTCAACGCCTTGGCATGCGCAAGGGCCACGGCGCCGGCAGCTTCAGCCGGGGCGCGATGAGTTTTTCGTACGGGCTCGCCGCTCCTGAAGCCGCGCGCTACCTGACCCTGCCCAAGGGCAAGAAGCTCGCGTACGACGGAAAAGAGCTGACGCTCGTCGAGCTGTCGGATTAGCACTCGCGGAGCTGACGCCGCAGCCTCACAGTTCAAATCGCTGCCATGTACGCTATCGAACAGATCGCAAATCGGGCGCCGAAATATCGTAGACGCATGAAAACGATTCCAGCGAGCGCTTCCGCCGGCCACCCGATCGACTTCACGATGGCCGTCCATCTCAATCCCGCGATCACCTACGAATGGTCGAAGGTGCTGCTGGCGAGAGCGAGCTTCAATGGGCACTTCGAATTGCTGACCGCGGCCTGGGAAAAGCTTCTCGGCTACGGGCGCGAGGAGTTCAGCGCAAAGACCCTCGGCGAGCTGATGGTATCGGGCGGGGCTGCCGCAACCGTCGCGGCGATCCTCGACCGCCAAGGCATCGAACCCGTCGACCTGACGCTTTGCTGCAGGAACGGCAAGCGCAAAAGCTTGCGCCTGCACCGCCGCTTCGATGCGTACGCCGACAGGATCTTCATCCTGGCCGAAGAAGAGTGAGTAGACGGCCCGGATGGCGCCAAGTGACGCCTGCGCTCAGGGCTACGACGTCATCCGTCCGCCGTGCAAGCGTCCCTCCAGCCATTCCACCGCTTCACTGCCGGTGTCGAACACCCAGGCATTGACCCCGATCGCTCGCAATTTCTGCTGCGCCTCGCGATAGAGCGCGTGAACCGGCGGCGTGCTCGCGACGAGCGCCAGCTTGAAGTCCGGGCGCATCACCGCGGCCCGCGCCATCCCCTCGAGCACATCGCGCAGCCGCGTGTGGCCGGCCGGATCGTTGTCGCCGGCTTTCAGCAGCACGTGCCTCGGAGCCTTGCCGCTCCAAAGTTCGGCGAAGGAGCGGTACGCGGCGGTCGTCTCCATGCAATCGGCGCTGCCGAAATCGACGCGCACGTACTCGGGACACTCGGTAATGCGGGCGCCACGGCGCTCCATGTCGCTCGGCTACCCGGTACGCCCGGCAACGCGGCGTTGTTCGCCGAGGCCTGCGCCTTCGGCCGGGCATGCCGCCACTTCCTCCGCGACGATGTACATCAAGCGTTCCTGCGCGTCGTAGTGGCGATGCAGCCTGAGGCCTTTCGCCAGGCCATCACGGCAGCGCATCCTCAGCTCGACCGGGGCCGTGTTGTGCTCGTCGAGGATCGCGGCGACCGCGGCGGCGGTGCTGCGCCGGCTGGACCCCATGAGCTCGCGCAGCGTGCGTCCTTCGAGCTCCCCGCGCTGGTAGCCGAGCGAGCGTTCCCAGCCCGAAGTGAGCAGCTGCAGTGTGCCGTCGAAACCGGCTCTCGCGAGGAGCACCCTTGAGAGCTCATAGGCATCCGCGAGGCTGTGCTGGAACACGAGCCTGAGATCTTCCGGACATCTCGCCTTTGCGCGCATCCGGCAGATCATAGGTAAGCGCGGCGAAACGGCTCTGTTCGTCGCCGCACGCTGCGGCCAATCCATGCGGGCTAGTGCGCCGCGTCCGGTCGGCAGCTCAGCCGTCGGCCGCGCTGACTTCGTCGGCGACCACGAAAATCGCCTCCTCATTGGCGTCGAAGCGCCGGTGGAAGCGCAAGCGCTTGTGCCGCTCGTCCTTGCAGCAAAGGGTGACATCGACCGGCGCGGCAACGTTCGGATCGAGGAGCTCGGCAACGATCTCGCCGGCAGGCTGCTCGAGCGGCAACAGCTCGCCGAGCGACTTTCCGCTCAATTCCTGCGGCACGTAGCCGAGCGCCCGGGCCCACGCCGCTACGCTCAGAAGCTCAAGTGTTCCGCGGGGACGCAGCCACGCGAGCATGACGTCGGACTGCGCGCTCGCCCTGCCCGGGTTGGGGCACAGCACCAGCATCAAGTCGGCAGGGGTGCGCTGCTCCTCCCCAATGGCGCGGGTCTCCGGCGGAGCGCCGTCGGACACGAGGAGCACGGATGTCCCGATTTCCACTATGCCCTTCGCGGGAGCCGCGCCGTGAACGCCGTTGCGCCCGCCTCCGAGGATTCGACCTCGAGGCTGCTCGTCGTGTGGCGCGCGGCGCTGGAAACGCGGTTCATGCGTGATCCCTATTCTTGGCGCCATGGTAGTCGCCGCTCGCGCCGCGGTCTGTTCCCTCGCGTACATAGCGGCTAAAGTTACTGATGTTCGCTCGCGCACGGACGCGCGATCTGAGCGCGTCATATCCTGAGCGCACTGCAGCCCCGCTGCACCAGGCTTTCGACATCGGGTTCGCGCTTGCTACTCCTGCCGTCAGTCGACTTTTCACCTTACGTCAACCAGGGGTCGCCATCCGCAACGCATCGAACTTCCCGCCGACCAATCGCATCCTCGCCGCCCTGCCGCCAAAGGCGCAGCGGCGCCTGCTGTCCGCGCTCGCGCGCGTCGAGCTGCCCCTGGGACGGGTGCTGTACCAATCCGGCACGACCAGCCGGCAGGTGTATTTCCCCAACGATTGCCTGGTGTCGCTCGTCGCGGTGGCCGATCGCGGCAGCGGCCTGGAAGTGGGCCTGGTCGGCGCCGAAGGCATGATCGGCGTGCCGCTCGCCCTGGGCGTTTCCACCTCGCCGGTCAGGGCCATGGTGCAGGGCGCCGGCAGCGCCATGCGCATGAGCGCGGCGCGCTTTGGCCGCGAGCTCGAGCGCAGCCGGCCCCTGCGGCGCGAGGTCGATCGCTGCGCCTATGTGGCGATGGCGACGGCGATGCAGGTCGCCGTGTGCAACAAGGAGCACCTCCTGCAGGCGCGGCTCGCGCGCTGGCTGCTGATGACCCGAGACCGCGTAGGCTCGGATGACTTTCACTTCACTCAGCAATTCATCGCGTTGATGCTGGGAGTGCGCCGGACCGGGGTGACCGTCGCGGCGGGCGAACTGCAGCGCCGCAACCTGATCCGCTACAGCCGCGGCCGGGTGCAGATACTCGACGGCAGGCGCCTGCGCGCGGCGTCGTGCAGCTGCTACGAGGTCATCCGCAAGCTGGGCACCACCCGATGATGCATGGGCACGGGGCTTGCACCGCACACGGCATTGGGCCCACCGAAAACGCCGAAGGACAATCAGCTGCTCGCTGCCCTGCCCGAAGAGGACTACCAGGGGCTGCTGGCGTCGCTTGAACCGGTGCCGATGCCGCTCGGCCTCTCCGTGTACGAGTCGGGCGCGGCGCAGAACTACGTGTACTTCCCCACGAGCTGCATCGTGTCCCTGCTCTACGTGCTCGAAGACGGGTCCTCCGCGGAGATCGCCGTCACGGGATGCGAGGGCCTGGTTGGGATCGCGCTCTTCATGGGCGGCGATACCACGCCGAGCCGCGCGGTGGTGCAGAGCGCAGGCGAGGGCTACCGGCTCAGAGCCTCGGTGCTGAAGGAGAAGTTCGAGCGCGGGGGTCCGCTGCAGCTGGCGCTGCTGCGCTTCACGCAGGCGCTCATCACGCAGATGGCGCAGACCGCCGTGTGCAACCGGCACCATTCGCTCGAGCAGCAGCTTTGTCGCTGGCTGCTGCTGAGCCTCGACCGGCTGCCCGCGAACGAGCTGGTGATGACGCAGGAGCTGATCGCCAATATGCTCGGCGTGCGCCGCGAGGGCGTCACCGAAGCTGCGAGCAGGCTGCAGGCCGAGGGGCTGATCGAGTACCGCCGCGGGCACATCACGGTGCTCGACCGCGAGCATCTCGAAGGGCGCGTATGCGAGTGCTATGCGGTGGTGAAACGCGAATACGACCGGCTGCTGCCGGCGGCGCCGCCCGGCCTCGCGGCGAGCGCAATCTGACGCGCTCGAAATCCAGCAAAAACCTATTTCCTCAGCTTGTCGACCGCGCCGTCGATCTTGTCGCCGGCTTTTGCTGCCGCCCGGTCGACCTGCTTGCCGGCCCTTTGCGCCGGACCTTCTCTTTGACAGCCCGCAGCGCTGAGTACGAATGCGGCCAGGACGCAGGCGAGGAGGGGCAGTTTCATTTTCATTCGATGTTGCCGCCTTCGTCTTCCCAGCGGTGCACGGCGTCGCGCTCCTCGCCCGGGTGCGCCGGCGCCTT
>DASREB010000184.1:0-6787 GCA_035652275.1 Burkholderiales bacterium | reverse complement strand
GCCGCGGCGATTCTCAAGGCCAAGACCGGCGGCGGTCGGGTCGTCGCGATCGGCACCACGGTGGTGCGCGCGCTGGAGCATTCGCGCGGGGTTGCCGGGCTCGGGATGGCGGACCAACGAATCGGCGGCGGCACGCGGCTGCGCGTTGTCGACGCCATGCTCTCCGGCACTCATGAGCCGCAGGAGAGCCACTATCAGCTGCTGCGCGCCTTCCAGGATGAGGCGACCTTGGCGCGAGCGAGCGCAGCGCTTGAGGCGCGCGCATATCGCACTCACGAGTTCGGCGATTCAGTGCTGATCGAAGCGGCGCTACACGATGGCAACAAGCTGTTGCCGGCCAGAAGCAAGGCGGTAACGCAAGGCCGCTAGGCTTTGCGCATGTACCTGACCGTCGAGCGTGTTACTGCCGCATCCGTGGCGCTCCTCGCCACCTTTGCCACCGTGTGGAGCGTCGCCATGGCGGCCTATCCGCAGAGTTCCGAACGGGCCGTCGCCCCGCATGCGAGCGCGGGGCTCGTCTGCCGGCCGGGCTGAAAACGAGCGGCTTTCGCGCGACCTTTTTGTCTGCGGGCTGTCGATTTGGCGCCGGCCTGATCGACATAGGGGAAGGAGGCGACCCCTGGACCCGCAATCAGCTCTTGACGGCTTTCCTGCGCGGCGCGGCGTCGAGCAGGCCCTCGGCGAGCGCGTACAGGCGCTTGCCCGGGCCTTCGCGGCCGACGCTCTGCACCGAGACGCGCGCGCCCTCGACAAGCAAAAAGAGCTCGTCGGCGAGGCTCTCGGGGCGAGCGTAGCCGGCCGCGCGCACCAGCGCCACCAGGCGCTCGCGCTGCCGGCGCTTGTGCGCCTCGATCACGCGGCGCGCCGGATGGCGCGGCGCAGCGAGCTCGACCGCCGCGTTGGCGAGCGCGCAGCCGCGGCCGCGGCCCTCGGTGGCGAACTGGGAAGCGTGCTTCAGCATGAAGCGCAGCTGCGCGTCGGGATCGCCGGGGTGCGCATCGCGCGCCTTATCCCAGAGTCCTTCGCCCTCTTCGGCGAGCTGGCTGAGGTACGCCGCGACCAGCTCGTCCTTCGACGAAAAATGCCGGTAGAGCGTCATCTTGTTGGTGCCGGCGGCGGCGGCCACGGCCTCGACGCTGACGGCGTTGATGCCGTCGCGATAAAAAAGCTCGCGCGCCGCCTGCAAGATGCGCTCGCGCGGCGGCGGCGGTGAATGTCGTTTGAAACGTGCGATGCTTGACAAGCGCTGTTACCGATCAGTACCATCCATGTTACTACCTAGTAACATCGCTCGCAAGCCCCGTTCCCGAGGAGTCCTGATGCCGGTTCGCTCGCCAATCCTCCTGTCGCTGGCGCCGCTTTTGTTGCTGCTGCTCGCCGCCTGCGGCCAGTCCAACGGCTCGGAAAAGAAAGGCGGCCATCCCGGCATGGGCATGCCGCCGCCGGAAGTCAGCGTCGAGACGGTGACGCCTCGCACCTTGCCGCTCGCCTTCGAGTACGTCGGCCAGACCGCCGGCTCGCGCGAGGTCGAAGTGCGCGCGCGCGTCGCCGGCATCATCCTCAAGCGCAATTTCGCCGAGGGCATGCCGGTCAAGGAAGGCCAGTCGCTCTATACGATCGACCCGGCGCCGTTCGAGGCGGCGGTGGCGCGCTCCGAGGCGGACGTCGGCGCGGCCCAGGCGCGCTACGAGCAGGCGAAGCGCAATGCCGCGCGCCTCGCGCCGCTTTATGCCGAGAAGGCGGTGAGCCAGAAGGAGCACGACGACGCGGTGTCAGCGGAAGAAATCGGCGCAGCCGACCTCAAGGCGGCGCGCGCGCGCCTCGTCACCGACAAGCTGAACCTCGCGTACACCAAGGTCGAGGCACCGGTCTCGGGCCTTGCCGGCCGCTCGCTGCGCTCGGAAGGCTCGCTCGTCGAGGGGCCGCAGACGCTTCTCACCACCGTCGTGCAGATCCATCCCATCTGGGTGAATTTCGGCATTCCGGACAACGCGCAGGCCGAGCTCACCAAGGAAGTGCAGGCGGGCCGCGTGGCGCTGCCGAAGGCAGGCCAGTTCGAGGTGGCGCTGAAGCGTGCCGACGGCTCGATCTACGAGCCCACCGGCAAGCTCAACTTCTCCGACGTGCGCGTTTCGACCACGACCGGCACGCGCGAGGCGCGCGCCGAGCTGCCCAACCCGAACGGGGTGCTGCGCCCGGGCGAGTTCGTGCGCGTCATTCTGCGCGGCGCGACGCGGCCCAACGCGCTCACCGTGCCGCAAAAGGCGGTGCTCGAAGGCCCGCAGGGCAAGTTCGTCTATATCGTCGATGAGAACGGCACCGCGCAGCCGCGCCCGGTCGAGGTCGGCGATTGGGCGGGCGACGCCTGGGTCATCAACAAGGGCGTGCAGCCGGGCGATCGTGTGATCACCGACGGCCTGATGAAGCTCGGCCCCGGCGCACCGGTGCGCATCGCCGACGCCAACGCGGCGGGCGCGGCTGGCAAAGCGCCGGCGCAGGGCCAGCAACCGCAAAAACCGCAACCCAAGAAATAGGCGGCGCATGTTCTCCCGATTCTTTATCGATCGGCCGATCTTTGCGGCCGTGCTTTCGATCTTCATCGTGCTCGCCGGTCTCGCGGCGATGAGGAACCTGCCGATCGCGCAGTACCCGGAGATCGCGCCGCCGGTCGTGACGGTGACGGCGATTTATCCCGGCGCCACCGCCGAGACCATCGAGCAGACCGTCGCCGCGCCGATCGAGAACGCCATCACCGGCGTGGAAAAAATGATCTACATGAGCTCCACCTCGGGCTCGAACGGCATCGTGCAGATCGAGGTGACCTTCGACATCGGCACCGACGCCGACCAGGCGACGCTCAACGTCAACAACCGCGTCAAGCAGGCGGAGCCGCGCCTGCCGGAGGAAGTCCGCCGGCAGGGCGTAACGGTGGTGAAGGGTTCGTCCGCGTTCCTGCAGGTGCTGGCGTTCTATTCGCCGGACAACCGCTACGACAACCTGGCGATCAGCAACTACGTGACGCTGAACGTGCTCGATCAGCTGAAGCGCGTCCCGGGCACCACCAACGTGCAGATCTTTGGCGCCAAGGACTACGCCATGCGCATCTGGGTGCGCCCCGACCGGCTGACGCAGCTGCGCCTCACGCCGAACGATCTGATCCGTGCGCTGAACGAGCAGAACGCCCAGTTCGCGGCCGGCAAGATCGGCCAGTCGCCGTCGAACAACGGGCAGGAGCTGGTCTACTCCATCACCACCAAGGGACGCCTTGCCGACGTGCGCGAGTTCGAGAACATCATCGTGCGCGCAAATCCCGACGGCTCGAGCCTGCGGCTGAAGGACGTGGCGCGCGTCGAGCTCGCCTCCAAGGACTACGAGTTCATCGGCCGCATGAACGGCCAGCAGGCGACGCTCATCGGCGTGTTCCTGCTGCCGGGCGCCAACGCGCTGAAGGTCGCGCAGGACGTGGTGAAGACGGTGGACGAGATCAAGCCGCGCTTCCCGCCGGGCATGGTCTATTCGGTGCCCTACGACACCACGCGCTTCGTCAAGGTGTCGATCGAAGAGGTCGTCAAGACGCTGCTCATCGCCATTCTGCTCGTCGTCGCGGTGGTGTTCATCTTCCTGCAGGACTGGCGCGCAACGCTGATCCCGATCGTGGCAGTGCCGGTGTCGCTGGTCGGCACTTTTGCGGGCCTCTATCTGCTCGGCTACTCGATCAATACGCTCACGCTCTTCGGCATGGTGCTCGCCATCGGCATCGTGGTGGACGACGCGATCGTGGTGCTGGAGAACATCGAGCGGATCATGCACGAGGAGCATCTGCCGGCGCGCGACGCGGCGGTGAAGGCGATGCGCGAAGTGTCGGGACCGGTGATCGCCATCGTGCTCGTGCTCTGTTCCGTGTTCGTGCCGATCGCCTTCCTCGGCGGCCTCGCGGGCGAGCTCTACCGGCAGTTCGCCGTGACGATCTCGATCGCGGTGGTGATTTCCGGCGTGGTCGCGCTGACGCTCACGCCGTCGCTCTGCGTGCTGATTCTCAAGCGCGAGCACAAGGTCACCTGGCGCCCATTCCGCATCTTCAACTCCGGCTTCCTCGAGACCACGCGCCATTACACGAGCGGCGTCGCCTGGCTGCTGCGCCGCGCCGGCATCGGGCTCGTGCTCTTCCTGGTCATGGTCGGAGCGGCGACCTACCTCTGGTTCAGGACGCCAGGGAGCCTCGTCCCCGACGAGGACCAGGGGTTCTACATCGCCGCCGTGATCCTGCCCGACGGCGCGACGCTCGAGCGCACCGACAAGGTCGTCGCCAAGGTTCTGGAGGCGATCAAGTCCAATCCCAACAACGAGGACGCGGTCGCCTTTACCGGCTTCGACTTCCTCGGCGGCTACTTCCGCAACAACGCGGCCACGATCTTCGTCACGCAGAAGCCGTGGGACCAGCGCAAGGTCGACACGAAGGTCGTGGTCGGCGATTTGTTCATGAAGACCGCGGGCATCAAGGAAGGCCTGGTGCTCGCCTTCGGCCCGCCGCCGATCTTCGGCCTCGGCACCGCCGGCGGCTTCGAGCTCTATCTGCAGAACCGGGGCGAGGGCGGTCCGCAGCGCCTTGCGCAGGTGATGGGCCAGTACATGCGGCGGGCGATGAAGGATCCCAACTTCGCCTTCGTGCAGACGCTCTGGCGTCCCGCGACGCCGCAGCTCTACGTCGATGTCGATCGCGACAAGGCAAAGGCGCTCGGCGTGCCGCTGGGCGACCTTTACGGCGCGCTCGCGGCGACGCTCGGCAACTACTACGTGAACGACTTCAACAAGTACGGGCGGACCTGGCAGGTGCTGATGTCGGCCGAGCCGCAATACCGCAACAGCCCGGGCGACGTCGGCGACATCTACGTGCGCTCGGAACGCGGCGACATGATCCCGCTGCGCTCGCTCGCCAACATCCGTTACGCCTCCGGTCCCGATTCGATGACGCGCTTCAATAACCTGCCGGCCGTGAAGCTTTTCGGCCAGGCGGCGCCGGGCGTGTCCTCCGGCCAGGCGATCGCCGAAGCCGAGCGCGTCGCCGCCGAAGTGCTGCCGGCGGACTTCAGCTTCGACTGGGGCGGCGCGTCCTACCAGGAGAAGAAGTCCGGCGGCACCTCGGTGATCGCGCTCGGACTGGCAGTGATCATGGTGTTCCTGATTCTCGCCGCGCAGTACGAGCGCTGGTCGCTGCCGCTCTCGGTGCTGCTGGCGCTGCCGTTCGGCACCTTTGGCGCGCTCGCCGCCGTGAACCTCACCGGGCACACCAACGACGTCTATTTCCAGATCGGCCTGGTGACGCTGCTCGGCCTGGCGGCGAAGAACGCCATCCTGATCGTGCAGTTCGCCGAGCTGAAGGAGCGCGAGGGACTCTCCGCCGCCGCCTCGGCGCTCGAAGCGGCGCGGCTTCGCTTCCGGCCGATCCTGATGACCTCGCTCGCGTTCATTTTCGGCGTGCTGCCGCTCGCCATCTCTACCGGCGCGGGCGCCGGCGCCCGGCGCTCGGTCGGCACCGGCGTGATGGGCGGCATGCTCGCCGCCACGTTCCTCGCGATCTTCTTCGTGCCGATGTTCTTCAAGCTGCTCGCGACGCGGCGGCTCTCCGAGGCGCGCACCACCGCAGAGCTGCGCGAGGAGGTCGAGCGTTCACGCACCGCATCTCACAGCCACGACATTTCGCTGCCCCCGCACCATGCACCGCGTAC
Source organism: Burkholderiales bacterium (assembly GCA_035652275.1). Lineage (GTDB taxonomy): Bacteria > Pseudomonadota > Gammaproteobacteria > Burkholderiales > SG8-39 > SCGC-AG-212-J23. The sequence continues at coordinate 1,061 of DASREB010000184.1, read as the reverse complement.
TTCTCATTAGCTTAGTGCTCCTCGCCGCCTGCGCCACGCCGCCGCCGCCACAGCCGCCGCAGGTAGAGCTGCCGGCGCAATGGAAGGAAAGCGCGCCGCGCTTTGCCGAGGACGGTCGCTGGTGGCACATCTACCAGGACGCCGAGCTCGACAAGCTGGTCGATGAAGCGTTCGCGCGCAACACCGACCTGCGGGTTGCTGCCGCACGCGTCGACGAGGCACGCGCGCTGGTCGCCGATGCGCGCGGCGCGCAGCTGCCGGTGGTGAGCGCCGGAGCGAGCGGCACGCGGCAGAAAATTTCGCAACGCAGCCCGACCTTCTTTCCCGGCATTCCGACCGAGTTCACTGATTACCGCGCGACGCTCGACGTCTCGTGGGAGGTCGATCTCTTCGGCCGGTTGCGCTCGAACGCCTCCGCCGCGCGCGCCGACCTGCAGGCAAGCGAAGCGGCGCGCGAGGGCGTGCGCCTCGCGCTTGCCTCCCAGGTGGCGAAGTCCTACTTCTCCCTGCGCGCGCTGGATGAGCAGATCACCGTGACCCAGCGCAACATCGGACTGCGCGAGGACGCGCTCGGCCTGCAGCGCAAGCGCTTCCAGGGCGGCGTGATCTCGGAGTACGACCTGCGCCAGCTCGAAGCCGAAGCGGCGACGATCCGTGCGCAGCTGCCGCCGCTCCAGCGCAGCCGCGACGCCGAGGAAGCTGCGCTGACCGTGCTCCTTGGCCGCAGCCCCCAGCAGATCCTCGAGGCGGGCGTCGCGCGCAGCAACATCTTCGACGAGTCGCTGCATGCTGCGGTGCTGCCCTCCGGCATGCCATCCGAGCTGCTGCTGCGGCGTCCCGATCTGGTGGAGGCTGAGCGCAGTCTCGCGGCCGCGAATGCGCGCGTCGCCGCCGCGCGCGCCGATCTCTTTCCGTCCATCGTCCTCACCGGGACGGCCGGCCGCGAAAGCGCGGCGCTCTCCAACCTTTTCACCGGCCCGGCGGGCATCTGGCTTTTCGCGGCAAGCATTACGCAACCGATCTTTGCCGGCGGTCGCCTCGAGGCGCGCACCGAGGCAGCC
>DASREB010000183.1:0-7789 GCA_035652275.1 Burkholderiales bacterium | reverse complement strand
CTGGGCAAGGAAGTCGAGCCGTTTGCCGATCGGAACCGTGCGCGCGCCGCCTTCGCCGAGCACGCGATCCACTTCGCCGAGATGCGCGTTGAGCCGGGTGAGCTCCTCGTCGACGTCGGCCTTGGCGGCGAACACCGCGATCTCGGCACGCACGCGATCATCGTCGGCCGAGCCGAGCGCGTCGCGCAGCCGCTCGGCGAGCCGCGCCTGGTAGGCGGCGACCGACTGCGGCACGAGCGGCGCGACCTCGCCCAGACGCTCGCGCATCGAGGCGACGCGCTCGGTGATGGCGGCGGCGAGCTTCGCTCCTTCACGCGAGCGCGAGGCGACGAGCTCATCGAGCGCGCGCGCGCAGACCTCGGCCGCGAGACGCCGGGTTTTCTCTTCATCGAGCGGCGACTCGGCGATGACGCCGGGCCAGCGCAGCACATCGGCTACCCGAAGCGGCGCCGCCTGCGGCATTTCCTTTAAAACCTGAGCAGAGAGCTCGCGCAGCCGCGCGATCGCTTCGCTGCTGAGCCGGCCGGAGGCGACGGGCTCGCTATCGGCAAAGAACACCCGGCAGTCGACCTTGCCGCGCGCAAGCCGCGCTTGCAGTAATTCACGCAGCGCGGGCTCCACCGCGCGCAGTTCGTCCGCTATGCGGAACTGCAGATCCAGAAACCGCGCGTTCACCGAGCGCAATTCCACGCTCAGCCGGCCGCGCGGCGTGTCGGCGCTGCCGGTAGCGAAGCCGGTCATGCTTTGGATCATTCGTTATCATAGGAGCGAAATGCCGTCCCAAGCCAATCGCGCGCTCCCGGAGGGGAGCCGGCTCGAGAACTATACGATCGTGCGTACGCTCGGCGCGGGCGGCTTCTCCTTCGTCTACCTCGCCCACGACGAGAACGAGACGCCCGTCGTCATCAAGGAGTACCTGCCCTCGGCGCTTGCGGTGCGCCTCGACGGCAGCGCGGTACCGAAGGTGGCGATGTCGGATGCGGCGCGCTTTCGCTACGGCTTGAAGTGCTTCTTCGAGGAAGGCCGCGCCCTCGCGCGGCTGCAACACCCGAACGTAGTGCGAGTCCTGAACTTCTTCCGCGCGAACGACACGGTCTATCTGGTGATGCGGCACGAGCGCGGGCGCTCGCTCAAGCAGCACATCGTCGGCCGCAAGGGCGCCCTGCCCGACGAAGTGTGGGTGCGCTCGACCTTCGCACAGCTCCTGAACGGGCTGCGCGAGGTGCATGCCAACAAGCTGCTGCATCTGGACATCAAGCCCGGCAACGTCTTCCTGCGCGACGACGGCTCGCCGCTGCTCATCGACTTCGGCGGCGCGCGCCAGACCCTCTCGGCGGAGGGCGTGATGCTGCCGCTCACCTACACGCCAGGCTTCGCCGCGCCCGAGCAGTACGCCCGGCAAGGCGAGCTCGGGCCCTGGACCGACATCTATTCGGTCGGCGCCACCGTATACGCGTGCCTCGCGAGCGCGGCGCCGCAGGCCGCGCATGAGCGCCTGGAAAAGGACGAGCTCAAACCGGCGCGGCGCGCGTGGGCGGACAAATATTCGGCGCTGCTCCTCGACATCATCGACTGGTGCCTGCGGCTCGATCACCTCGAACGGCCGCAGAGCGTGCTCGCCCTGCAGAAGGCGCTGCTCGGCGAAAAGCAGCCCGAGCACACGGGGGGAAAGGGCGGCGAAAAAGGCGACGAGAAGACCGAGGCGCGTTTCGTCTGGCACCTGAAGAACTCGCTCGGGCTGCGCGGTAAATGAAGTACGCGCTCGCCCAGGAAACCCGCATCGGCACGCGCCGCATCAACCAGGACCGCATCGGCCACTGGGCGACTTCGGATTGCGTGCTGATGGCGCTCGCCGATGGCCTGGGCGGGCACCCGCATGGCGAGGTGGCAGCGGAGTTCGCCGTAGGGCTCCTCGGTGCCGCGTTCGTACGCGAGGCAAAGCCGCGTGTCGCCGACCCCGGCAGCTTCCTCAACCGCGCCATCGCCGCGGGGCATGCGGCGATCCTGCGCGAAGCGGCGAAGCGCGGCCTGAGCGACACGCCGCGCACGGTGCTCGTCGTGTGCATCGTGCAGGACGGCCAGGCGTACTGGACGCACGTCGGCGACAGCCGGCTCTATCTGATTCGCGATGGTCGCATCGTGCATCGCACGCGCGATCACACGGTGGTGCAGGAGCTTGTCGATACCGGCCGCATTCGCGAAGAGGCGAGCACGACGCACCCCGAGCGCAATCGCCTGCTGCAATGCCTCGGCGGCTACACCGCGCCGCAGCCGTCGCCGCTCTCGCGCGAGCCGCTTCTAGAGCACGACGTGGTGCTGCTTTGCTCCGACGGCTTCTGGGGGCCGCTCACCCAGCGACAGCTCTTGCACTCGCTGATGGCGCGGCGCTTCGACGAGGCGATTCCCGAGCTGGTCGAGCTGGCACAGCACCGCGCGGGCCTCGATTGCGACAACATCTCGGTGCTCGCGATGCGCTGGGGCGAGGCGCGAGCCGCGGCGGCGGTGCCCGAGCCGGAGCGCACCCTGGTGCAGGATTTCACCGCCACCGACCTCGACTACCGGCAGGTCTCCGACGAGGAGATCGAGCGCGCGATCGACGAGCTCAAGGCAGCGCTGCGCAAGAGCTCCTCGTCTTGAGACCGAGCGGCCGCCAGGCGCACGAGCTGCGGCCGGTCCGCATCCTGCGGCGCTACACCAAGCACGCCGAAGGCTCGGTGCGCATCGAGTTCGGCGATACGCACGTGCTTTGCACGGCATCGGTGGAGGAGCGCGTGCCCCCGTTCATGAAAGACACTGGCCGCGGCTGGGTCACCGCCGAATACGGCATGCTGCCGCGCTCGACCAACACCCGCACCGAACGCGAAGCCTCGCGCGGCAGGCAGAGCGGCCGCACGCAGGAGATCCAGCGCCTCATCGGCCGGTCGCTGCGCGCGGTGGTCGATCTGGCGGCCCTCGGGGCCCGCACCGTGCAGCTCGATTGCGATGTGCTGCAGGCTGACGGCGGCACGCGCACGGCGGCGATCACCGGCTCGTTCGTCGCGTTGCACGACGCGCTCACCTGGCTCAAGGCCAAGGGCCTGCTGCGTGAACTGCCGATCCGCGACTTCGTCGGCGCCGTGTCGGTCGGTATCTATCAGGGCGCGCCGGTGCTCGATCTCGATTACGCGGAGGATTCCGCGTGCGGCTGCGACATGAATGTCGTGATGACCGGCGCCGGCAACTTCGTCGAAGTGCAGGGCACCGCCGAAGGCGCGGCGTTCGGCCGCCGGCAGCTCGATGAGCTGATCACGCTCGCAGAACGCGGCATTCGCGAGCTGATCGGCCATCAACGGAGTGCGCTTGGCCTCGGCTGAGCTCCTCGACTACTACCAGCGTCGCGCGCGCGAGTACGAGGCGATCTACGCGAAGGCCGAGCGCCAGGTCGATCTCGCGTTCATGCGCGAGCACTTTGCGAGCCGCCTCGCCGGGCGCCGCGTCATCGAAGTTGCCTGCGGCACCGGCTACTGGACCGTGCTCGTGGCACGTAGCGCGGCAAGCATCGTCGCGGTCGATGCGGCGCAGGAGCCGATGCGCATCGCCATGTCGAAGGACTACGGCGAGCGCAACGTGCGCTTCGAGCTCGCGGACGCCTATGCGCTGCCGGCCGAGCTCGGGCGATTCAATGCGGCGCTCGCCTGCTTCTGGTGGTCGCACATCCCGCTCGGTCGCGTCGACGATTTCCTGGGCTCGCTGCACCATGTGCTCGAGCCCGGCGCGCGCGTGCTGCTGATGGACAATCTGTATGTCGCGGGAAATAGTACGCCGATCGCCGAGCGCGATGCCGAGGGCAACACTTACCAGCTGCGGCCGGTCGCTGACGGCAGCCAGCACCGCGTGCTCAAGAACTTCCCCACCGAAGCCGATCTTCGCGCCACGCTCGCGCCGCATGCGCGCGAGCTTGCGTATCGCGCGCTCGATTACTACTGGCTGCTCGAATACACCCTGCGATAAACGGGGTCTCTGCCCTTTACCGGCAATGAAGGTCGTCGTCGCCACCCGTAACCCTGGAAAGCTGCGCGAGCTGGAAGCGATCCTCGCGCCCGAGCTGGAGCTCGTATCGCAGGCGGCGCTCGGCATCCCGGAGGCCGCGGAGCCGCATGAGACGTTCGTCGAGAACGCGCTCGCCAAGGCGCGCCACGCGAGCCGCGCTGCTCGGCTGCCGGCAATCGCGGACGATTCCGGGCTTTGCGTGCCTTCGCTGGGCGGCGAGCCGGGCGTGCACTCGGCCTACTACGCGGGGCGCGAAGGCGACCGCGACGCACGCGATGCGCGCAACAATCGGCGCTTGCTCGCCGAGCTCGAGGAGAATCGCGCGGCCTATTACTGCTGCCTGATGGTGCTGGTGCGCCGGCCCGACGACCCGCGGCCGCTCATTGCCGAAGGCCTCTGGCACGGGCAAATCGCGCGCGCAGCGCGTGGCACCGGCGGCTTCGGCTACGACCCTCTGTTCCTCGTCCCCGGTACCGGCAAGACCGCGGCGGAGCTCTCGCCGGCGGAGAAGAATCGCATCAGCCACCGCGCCGTCGCGGCGCGGCGGTTGCTGGAGCTCTTGCATGCCGACCATCGCGGTTGAGCGGCCATCGCAGGTGCGGCTCACGCTGCTGCCGCCGCTCGCGCTCTATGTCCACATCCCGTGGTGCGTGCGCAAATGCCCGTACTGCGACTTCAACTCGCACGAGCGCAACCAACCGCTGCCCGAGCGCGAGTACGTCGCCAAGCTGATTTCCGATCTCGAAGCGCTGCTGCCGTCGGTCTGGGGAAGGCGCCTCATCAGCGTTTTCATCGGCGGCGGTACGCCGAGCCTCTTTTCGCCGGCGGCGATCGACGAGCTGCTCTGCGCCGTGCGCGCGCGCCTGGTCCTTGAGCCCGGCGCCGAGATCACGCTCGAGGCGAATCCCGGCACAGTGGAAGCGGCGCGTTTCCGCGGCTTCCGCGACGCGGGCGTGAACCGCATCTCGCTTGGCGTGCAAAGCTTCGACGATGCGATGCTGACGGCGCTCGGCCGCATCCATAGCGCTGCGGAAGCGCGGCGCGGGGTTGACGCGGCGCTTGCGAGCTTCGACAACGTCAACATCGATCTGATGTACGGCCTGCCGGGCCAGACGCTCGACATGGCGCGCACCGACATCCGCGCAGCGCTCGCCTGCGGCGTGCCGCACATCTCGGCATACCAGCTTACGATCGAGCCCAACACCGCGTTCTATCGACGGCCACCGCCGCTACCGGAGCACGATACGTGCGCCGACATGCAGCTCGCCGTGGAGGAGGCGCTGAGCAGCGCGGGTTACCAGCACTACGAGACATCAGCGTTCGCTCGCCCGGGCCGCCGGTGCAGGCACAACCTGAACTACTGGCAATTCGGCGACTATCTCGGCATCGGCGCCGGCGCGCACGGCAAGGTGAGCTTTCCCGATCGCGTGACGCGCCAGGAACGCATCAAGCAGCCGCGCGATTACTTGGCGGCTGCCAACACCATCGCAAAGGAAAACGCGGTGCCGCCGGCCGAGCTGCCGTTCGAGTTCATGCTCAATGCACTGAGGCTCGTCGATGGCTTTGCGCTCGCGCTCTTCCAGGAGCGCACCGGATTACCGATCACCGTCATCGCGCGCGAACTGGAACAGGCGGAGCAGCGCGGCCTCATCGGGCGCGACGTGCAGAACCTGCGGCCGACGGAACGCGGGCGGCTCTTCCTCAACGAGCTGCTGGGACTCTTCGTTACCGGCGGCGAAAGTGCAGGTCTCGAATCGGGTGTCCGAGTCGCCGGCCCCGCGACTCGAATTTTGTAGCGGGCCGAGGCGCGAAGCCGCCAGCCACCGCCTCGAGCAGCGGCTCCGCGCCGAAGACGGCGGCCATCTGCTCGGCGTAATCCGGCCAGTCGGTCGCCGCGTGCAGCGTGCCGCCCGCCATGAGCTTGCGCGCCATCAAGGCGGCGACGTCGGGCTGCACCAGGCGCCGCTTGTGGTGGCGCTTCTTCGGCCACGGATCCGGAAAGAACAGGTGGATCGCCACCAGGCTCGCATCCTCGACCATGCGCTCGAGCACTTCCACGGCATCGTGTCGGATCACGCGCACGTTGGTCAGGCGCTCGCGCTCGATCGCATTCAGCAGCGCGCCGACGCCGGGAGCGTGAACTTCGACGGCGATGAAATCCGCCTCCGGATGCGCCTTGGCGATGGCGATGGTCGTCTCGCCCATCCCGGAGCCGACCTCGAGCACGAGCGGCGCATAACGTGCCGAGTGCAGCTTGGCGCTGGAGAACGCGATGCCGTACTTCGGAAAGAGCTCCTTGAGCGCTCGCTGCTGCGCCGGCGTAGTCCTGCCTTGGCGCAGGACGTAGCTGCGGATCGGCCGGTTCAAGCCGCCTTGGACGAGATCGTTCCTTCGGTGGGCGAGCTCGGCGACGCCGAGTAGAGCTTCTTCGGCATGCGGCCAGCGAGGAACGCTTCGCGGCCGGCCTCGACCGCTTTCTTCATCGCGCGCGCCATCAGCACGGGGTTACGCGCCGCCGCCACGGCGGTGTTCATCAGCACGCCGTCGCAGCCAAGCTCCATGGCGACCGCGGCATCGGACGCGGTGCCGACGCCGGCGTCGACCAGCACCGGCACCTTCACCTTGTCGAGCACGAGCTGCAGGTTCCACGGATTCAGGATGCCCATGCCCGAGCCGATGAGCGAGGCGAGCGGCATGATCGCGACGCACCCGGCCGCCTCCAGCATCTGCGCCTGGATCGGATCGTCGGAGCAGTACACCATCACCTTGAAGCCTTCCTTCACCAGCTGCTCGGCGGCCTTGAGCGTTTCCGGCATGTTCGGGTAGAGCGTGTGCGGATCGCCCAGCACCTCGAGCTTGACGAGCTCGTGGCCGTCGAGGAGCTCGCGTGCAAGGCGCAGCGTGCGCACCGCGTCCTGCGCGCTATAGCAGCCCGCGGTGTTCGGCAGATAGGTAATGCGCGAGGGCGGCAGGTATTCGAGCAGACTCGGCTCGCCACGGTTCTGGCCGATGTTGGTCCGGCGGATCGCGACGGTCACGATCTGCGCGCCGGAGGCCTCGACCGCTTCGCGCGTCTGCGCGAAATCCTTGTACTTGCCCGTGCCGATGAGCAGGCGAGAGGTGTACGTTTTGCCGGCGATGACGAGAGCGTCGCTCATCCGCCACCTACCGCGACGACGATTTCGAGCTGGTCGCCGTCCGCGACCAAGGTCCGCGCATGCGCGCTCTTCGGGACGATCTCGCCGTTCCTTTCCACCGCGACCTTCTTCCCCGCCATCTCGAGCTGCGCCAGCAGGGTGGCCACATCGAGCGGCGCTGCAAAGCGCCGCGACGCGCCGTTGACTTTCACTTCGATCATGGGGTGAATGATAGCGCTTAAACTCGCGACCCCAGGGAGCCAAGAACAATGAACGCGATGCTGATCCTGGTGCAGGCCGTGGCGCAGAAACATTGTTGCTGTGCTGCGCGCTCTACACCGGCGCCGCGGTCTATGTGTGCCTGGTCGAGCACCCGGCCATGACCGCGGCAAGAAGCTCGCCGACGCATTCGTCCTTGTCGCTCACCCGCGCACTACGATTTTTCACGCCGCTTTCGGCATCGTCGGCGCGCTTGCCGGAATGCTCGCCGTCGTCGCGAGCGGCCGCCTGGCGTGGCTCAGCGGCGCGCGGCTGCCCTCGCAGGCCTCGCGCCGCTCTTTCTTTTCATCCAGAACGCCGGGCTGTAGAGAAAACCGTAAAATCGGCCGCGCCGCGGGTGTAGT
>DASREB010000182.1:0-2925 GCA_035652275.1 Burkholderiales bacterium | reverse complement strand
AGCTGCGCCACTTCGGTGGCGGCCTCCTGCGCGAGCACCGGGTAGGCCTGCTTCTCGGCAATATCCACCCAGGTCTGCATGTTGTCCGGGTTCGGCGGCGGCAGGCGGATATCGCTGCGCAGGGGCTTAAGCTGCGCGTATTCCTTGCCGCCGACGGTCTGCAGCGCGCGCCGTTTGCTCTCCAGGTCGTTTTGCGCCGCGATCTCCTGCGCGATGATCAGGTCGTAGCGCGCCTGCGCCTCGTGCGTGTCGGTGATCGTCGCGGTGCCGACCTCGAAGTTGCGCTTGGCGGCGGCGAGCTGCTCGGAGATGGCGGCTTTCTGCGCGCCGACGAATGCCAGCGTGTCCTGCGCGGCGAGCACGTCGAAGTAAGCCTGTGCGGTGCGCAGCGCGAGATCCTGGCTCGCCTGCGCAAAGGTCGCTTCGCTCTGGCGCACCTGGTAGTCGGCCTGCTGCCATTGCGCGATGTTCTGCGGCCGGTACACCGGCTGGCTGAAGGTGAGCACGTAGCCGAAGTTCGAGACACTGCGGCCGAAGCTCGGCGTCACCAGCGTGTTGCTCGAGGTGATGTCGAAGCGCTGCGAGGTCGCGTTCGCCGAGAGCGTGAGGGAGGGCAGCACCAGCGCCCGTCCCTGCGGGATGCGCTCACGGCCCGCCTCGAGCGTGTAGCGGGCAGCGGCGAATACGGCGTCGTAGCGCTGCGCGTCACGATAGACCTGCAGCAGATCCTCCGCGCCGGCCGGAAACGCCGCGAGCGCGGCCACCAGGCCGCAGGCGCTAGTAAAGCGGTACAGCCGGGTCGACGGTCCGCGACCAGCCATCCACGCCCCCCACGAGGTTATGGACCTTGTGATATCCGTTCTTCTCGAGGAACAGCGCCACCTGGAGGCTTCGGCCGCCATGGTGGCAGATGGCCACGATGTCCTGCGACTGATCGAGCTCCTGCAGCCGGCCCGGCACGTCGCGCATCGGCATGAGCTGCGCGCCGGCGATGCGTGCCTTTTCGTATTCCCACGGCTCGCGCACGTCGAGGAGCACGGGCTTCTTGCGGCCCGTGTCGGCGAGCCACGCGGCGAGCTCGGCGGGCGTAATCTCCTTCATCCTAGAAGCGAAAGCGCGGGGGGTGCTCGGCGTTGACGAGCGGCGCCACCACGGTCTCGAATAGATCCACGCTGTGAAACGCTCCGGGTGCGGTGCAGGTGACCACGCGCGCGCTCATCACCGGCAATTGGCCGACCACTGCGAAAAGCCGGCCGCCGATCTCCAGCTGCTCGTAGAACGCCCGCGGCAGCACCGGCGACGATCCGGTGAGCACGATCACGTGGTAAGGCGCGTGTCGGTCCCAGCCGCGCGCGGCGTCGCCGATCTCGAGCGTTACGTTGTCGGCGCCATGACGCTCGAGGTTGTGGCGCCCGAAGGCGGCGAGCCGCTCGTTGATCTCCACCGAGTAAACATGCGCCGCGCGGTGCGCCAGGAGCGCCGCGAAATAGCCGCTGCCGGTGCCCACTTCCAGCACGCGGTCGCTGCGGTGCACGTCGAGCTCCTGCAGGACGCGTGCCTCGAGCTTCGGCTCCCACATGCGTTGACCGTCGCCAATCGGGAGTTGCATGTCGGAGAAAGCGAGTGCCCGGTGCTGCGCGGGCACGAACTCCTCGCGGGGCACGACATAGAGCAGGTCGAGCACGTCCTGATCGAGCACATCCCAGGTGCGGATCTGCTGCTCGACCATGTTTGTGCGTGCTTGCTCTAGATCCATCAGCCCGCGGATTATAATGGTCGCTCTTGCGTTGGGGGTCCTGCGTTCGGGTGAACGCCGGTGAGACAAACCCTTCGAACCTGATGCGGGTAATCCCGCCGTAGGAAAACGCCGATGAACGCCAATCCGAAGTTTCTCGCCGCCACCGCACACGTCGACGACGCGGCGATTCAAGCGCTGCCCAATTCGCGCAAGGTCTACGTCGGCCCGCTGCGCGTGCCGATGCGCGAGATCACGCAGAGCGCCGGCAATCCGCCGGTCGTGGTCTACGACACGTCGGGCCCGTACACCGACCCGCAGGCGCCCATCGATATCCGCAAAGGGCTGGCGCCAATGCGCGAGCCGTGGATCAGCGCGCGCGGCGATAGCGTCCTGCTGGAAGGGCCGAGCTCGGCGTACGGCCGCGCGCGTCTGAGCGATGCGAAGCTCGCCGAGCTGCGCTTCGATCTCAAGCGGCAGCCGCGCCGCGGCAGCTGCGTGACGCAGATGCATTACGCGCGGCGCGGCATCATCACGCCCGAAATGGAGTACATCGCGGTGCGCGAAAACCAGCGCATGGTCGAGTCGCTGGCGGCGCAGCACCGCGGTGAGTCATTCGGTGCAAAGATCCCGCGCGACGTGACGCCGGAATTCGTGCGCGCCGAAGTGGCGCGCGGCCGCGCCATCATCCCGGCGAACATCAACCACCCGGAAACCGAGCCGATGATCATCGGCCGCAATTTCCTGGTGAAGATCAATTGCAACATCGGCAACTCCGCCGTCACCTCCTCGATCGGCGAGGAAGTGGACAAGATGACCTGGGCGATCCGCTGGGGCGCCGACACGGTGATGGATCTTTCGACCGGAAAACACATCCACGAGACGCGCGAGTGGATCATCCGCAATAGCCCCGTGCCGATCGGCACCGTGCCGATCTACCAGGCGCTGGAGAAAGTGAACGGAAAAGCGGAGGAGCTCACCTGGGAAATCTTCCGCGACACCTTGATCGAGCAGGCCGAGCAGGGCGTCGACTACTTCACCATCCACGCCGGCGTGCGCCTGCCCTTCATTCCGCTGACCGCGAAGCGCATGACCGGCATCGTTTCGCGCGGCGGCTCGATCATGGCGAAGTGGTGCCTGTCGCATCACCGGGAGAGCTTTCTCTACACGCACTTCGAAGAGATCTGCGA
>DASREB010000181.1:0-24722 GCA_035652275.1 Burkholderiales bacterium | reverse complement strand
AACGAGGCGAGCCAATGCTCGCCGGCGTAGTCCCCGCCTGCCGCGTGCGGTAGCGCGGCGGCGATCAGCGCGTCGGCGGATGCCGCGTCACCCAGCCGCCGGAAGCACCACGCGCGCGTGAAGCAAAGGCCATCGAGGTGGCTCTGCTTCGGATCGGCATGGTCCGTGATCACCGGCGGGTCCGCGAGTAGGCCGAATCCGTCCGGCGCAAACTGCGCGAGCCAGCCTTGGAACTCTTCGCGCTCGAGCACCTCTCGCATGAGCACAGCTTCCATCAAACTCGGCGACAGGAAATCGTCGGCCGACGGCTCGAACGCGAGCGGCGCACCGCGATCGGCGCCGTACCAGCGCCGGGCCGCCTGGCGTATTTCCGACTCGAGCGCGTCGTTGGCCGCGGCGCGCGCATAATCGAGCGCGAGCAGGCAGGCGAAAGCGGTATTGCCATGTGCGCCCGAGCGCACCGGATAGGGTGACCTGCGTATGAAATCGGCAAAGCGCCGTGCCAGCTCGACAGCGAGCGGCGCGACGGGGCGCGACCAGCGCGACTGCGACGCGAGCGCTTCGGCCTGCAGCTCGAGGAGCCAGGCCCATCCGTAGGGACGTTCGAAGGTGCGGCCCGCGGCGCTGCGGAAATAGGCGAGCTCCGCTTCCATGGCGCTCGGCGTGAGATGCGCATCGAGGGCCGCCGTAATGCGAACTGCGTCACGCAAGTTCGGGTAGAGGCGCAGCACCCGCACGAGCAGCCAGTGCATGTGCACCGCAGAGTGCCAGTCATAGCTGCCGTAAAACGCCGGATGTAGTTGCCGCTCGCGCAGCTCGTCGTCGGCGCTCGACACGAGATGCTGGATGTGGCGCGGATATTCGCGCACGATATTGGCGAGCGCGACGCGCGCGAAGCGGCCGGCGAGTTCCTCGGTCAGCACTGCAAGCGATATTAGCTAAAATGCCCCGATGCCCCTCGACGTGATCGTGCTTGCCGCCGGCCAGGGCAAGCGGATGCGCTCCGCCTTGCCGAAGGTGCTGCATCCGCTCGGCGGCCGGCCGCTGCTTGCGCATGTGCTCGAGACGGCACGAGCGCTCGGCGCGCGCAAGACGATCGTCGTGCACGGCCATGGCGCCGAAGCGGTGCGCTCCGCATTCGCCGATACCGACGTCCATTGGGTGCTGCAATCCGAGCAACTCGGCACCGGACACGCCGTGCAGCAAGCGCTGCCTTTCATCGGCAGCGACGCACAGGTGCTGATCCTGTACGGCGACGTGCCGCTCGTGCGCGGGGAAACGCTCAAGCGCTTGCTGGAAGCGGCCGGCGATGGCCTGGCGATCACCACGACCGAGCTCGCCGAGCCGCGTGGCTATGGCCGCATCGTGCGCGACCGCGCCGGAAAAGTAGAGCGCATCGTCGAGGAGAAGGACGCGAGCCCCGAGCAGCGCGGCATCCGCGAAATCAACGCCGGCCTGATGGCGGTCCCGGGACGGCGGCTCGGCGGCTGGCTCGGCAAGATCGGCAATCGCAACGCGCAGAAAGAGTACTACCTCACCGACCTCGTCACGCTCGCGCTCAGCGACGGCGTCGGGGTCAACGCGGTCAAAGTGGAGGACGCGAGCGAGGTGGCGGGCGTCAATTCGAAGCGCGAGCTGGCGCAGCTTGAGCGCGCGCTGCAGCGCCGGCATGCCGAGCGCCTGCTTGAGGACGGCGTCAGCCTCGCGGACCCGGCGCGCCTCGACGTGCGCGGCACGCTCGAGTGCGGTGCGGACGTCGTGATCGACGTCAATTGTGTATTCGAAGGTCGCGTGCAGCTCGGCGACCGGGTGCGCATCGCGGCGAACTGCCTGCTGCGCAACGTCACCGTTGGTGCGGACACCGAAGTGTTTCCCTTTTCGCACCTCGAGGATTCGGAAATCGGCGCGCGCTGCCGCGTCGGACCGTACGCGCGCCTGCGCCCGGGCGCGAGCCTCGCCGACGAAGTGCACATCGGTAATTTCGTCGAAGTGAAGGCGAGCCGCCTGGGCCGCGCGTCGAAGGCGAACCACCTTTCCTATATTGGCGACGCCGAGCTCGGCGCCCGAGTCAACGTCGGCGCCGGCACCATCACCTGCAACTACGACGGCGCGGCGAAGCACCGCACCGTCATCGAGGACGACTGCTTCATCGGTTCCGATACGACGCTGGTCGCGCCGGTGCGCGTGGCGAAGGGCTCCTACATCGGCGCCGGCTCGACCATCAACAAGGACACGCCCGCGGGGCAGCTCACCGTGGCGCGCGCGCGGCAGGTTTCCATCCCCGGATGGAAACCGCCGAAGAAGAGCTAGCGATGTGCGGCATTGTCGGTGCGGCCGCTCGCCGCGACATCGTGCCCTTACTCGTCGACGGGTTGCGCCGGCTCGAGTACCGCGGCTACGACTCGGCCGGCATCGCCGTCGTCAACCGCGCCGAGCTCAAGCGCCTGCGCGCTCCGGGCCGCGTTTCCGAGCTGGCCGCCCAGAGCGCGGCCGAGCATCTGAGCGGCCAGACCGGCATCGCGCACACGCGCTGGGCGACGCACGGTGCGCCGACCGAGCGCAACGCGCACCCGCACCTCTCCGGCGACATCGCCATCGTCCACAACGGCATCGTCGAGAACCACGAGGCGCTGCGCGAGCGGCTGAAACGCGCCGGATACGCTTTTGCCTCCGAAACCGACACTGAGGTGGTGGCGCATCTCATCGCCGAGCATCGCAAGCGCGAGTCTTCGCTTTTCGCCGCCACCGTGCGCGCGATCAGCGAGCTCGAGGGCGCTTTCGCGCTCGCGCTCGTCTCGTCGCGCGACCCCGACGCGGTGGTCGTTGCGCGCCGCGGCCCGCCGCTCCTCCTCGGTATCGGCGATGGCGAGAACTTCGCTGCCTCCGACGTTTCCGCGCTCCTCGCGGTGACGCGGCGGGTGGTCTACCTCGAGGACGGCGACTGCGCCGAGATCCGCCCCGGCGGTTATCGGGTAGTGGACGTGCGTGGCGCAGCGGTTGAGCGGCCGGTGCACGTGTCGGAGCTCAGTGATGAGTCGGTGGCGCTTGGCCCGTACCGCCACTACATGCAGAAGGAGATCCATGAGCAGCCGGGCGCGCTCGCCAACACGCTCGAAATCCTCACCGCCACCTCGTCCCTGCAGCCCGGGCTGTTCGGCGCCGAGGCCGAGCCTTTACTGCGCGCGGCGAGCTCGGTGCACCTCGTCGCCTGCGGCACGAGCTACCACGCGGCGCTGATCGGGCGCTATTGGCTGGAAGACGTCGCCGGCATTCCGACCACCGCGGAGATCGCGAGCGAATACCGCTACCGGCGCTCGGTCGCCGATCCGAACGGCCTCTTCGTCACCATTTCGCAGTCAGGCGAGACTGCCGACACATTGGCGGCGCTCGAGCACGCGAAGGCGCTCGGCTATCGGGCGACGCTCAGCATCTGCAACGTGCCCGAGAGCTCGCTGATCCGCGCATCCAAGCTGCGCTTTCTGACCCGCGCCGGCCCGGAAATCGGCGTCGCCTCGACCAAGGCGTTCACCACCCAGCTGGCGTCGCTGTTCGTGCTGGCGCTCGTCATGGGGCGGCTGCGCGGCCGGCTGTCGCGGGAGCTCGAGCACGCCCATCTTCAGGCGCTGCGGCACCTGCCGGCTGCCATGAACGAGATCCTCGAAACCGAGCCGCGCGTCGCGCAGTGGGCAGCGGGCTTTGCCACCAAGGAGCATGCGCTTTTCCTCGGCCGCGGCATCCACTGGCCGATCGCGATGGAAGGAGCGCTCAAGCTGAAGGAGATCTCCTATATCCACGCCGAGGCCTATGCCGCGGGCGAGCTCAAACATGGGCCGCTCGCGCTGGTGGATGCCACCATGCCGGTGATCGCAGTCGCGCCCACCGACACGCTGATCGAGAAGCTGAAGTCCAACCTGCAGGAAGTGCGCGCCCGCGGCGGCGAGCTCTACGTCTTTGCCGACAAGGGGGCCCATTTCGCCGAGTCCGACCATGTGCACGTCATCGAGCTCGGCGCCCATGCCGGGCCGCTCTCGCCCATGCTGCATGTCGTGCCATTGCAGCTCCTCGCCTACCATGCGGCGCTCGCCCGCGGCACCGACGTCGACAAGCCCCGCAATTTGGCGAAGTCGGTGACGGTGGAATAACCTTCGCCCCGGACAGCTAAAGGAGGAGGTACCGTGCAGATGAGAATGCTGGCGCTCGCGCTCGCGCTTGGTGCGGGCAGCGTGCAGGCGCAGACCGAGATCGTCTGGTGGCATTCGATGGGTGGGGCGCTCGGCGAGCAGCTGAACGCGCTTGCCGCGAAATTCAACGACGGTCAGAAGGACTACAAGGTGGTGCCCGTTTACAAGGGGAGCTATCCGGAATCGATGACCGCCGCCATCGCCGCTTTCCGTGCCGGCAATGCGCCGCATATCCTGCAGGTGTTCGAGGTCGGCACTGCCACCATGATGGCGGCCAAGGGAGCGATCGTGCCGGTGGCGAAGCTGATGAACGACGCCAAGGAGCCGTTCGACGCGAACGCGTATCTGCCGACCGTCAGCGGCTACTACACCGACGTCAAGGGGAACATGCTGTCGTTCCCGTTCAACAGCTCGACGGTGATGTTCTACATAAATCGCGACGCCTTCAAGAAGGCCGGGCTCGCGCCCCAGGCGCCAAAAACCTGGAAGGAGTTCCAGGCGGCGGCGGAGAAGCTGAAGTCCGCCGGTCAGCAATGCGTGTACACCACCAGCTGGCCTTCGTGGACGCACATCGAGAACTTCAGCGCCTGGCACAACGTGCCGATCGGCACCAAGCAGAACGGCATGGGCGGTTTCGATACGCAGTTCACCATCAACTCGCCGCTGCACGTACGGCATATCGCGATGCTGGGCGAGCTGGCGAAGAAAGGCATGTTCACGTACGCCGGCCGCACCAACCAGGGCGACGGCAAATTCGCGAGCGGCGAATGCGTCATGGTCACTGCCAGCGCCGGCGCCCAGGCCACCTTCCGCAAGAACTCCAAGCTCGACTGGTCGATCAACTTCCTGCCCTACTACGACGACGTGAAAGGCGCGCCGCAGAACTCGATCATCGGCGGTGCCTCGCTCTGGGTGATGGGCGGAAAGAAGCCGCAGGAGTACAAGGGCGTCGCCAAGTTCTTTGCCTTCCTGTCGCGGCCCGAGGTGCAGATGGACTGGCACGTCGGCACGGGCTACGTGCCGATCACGCTCGCCGCCTATGAGCTCACGCGCAAATCCGGCTTCTACGACAAGAACCCGGGCGCCGACATGCCGGTGAAGCAGCTCACCCACAAGCCGCCGACGCCGAACTCCAAAGGCCTGCGCTTCGGCAACTTCGTGCAGGGACGCGAGGTGATCGAAGAGGAGCTCGAAGCCGTGTTCGCCGGCAAGAAGGAAGCCAAGGTCGCGCTCGATGACGCCGTGAAGCGCGGCAACGAGATCCTGCGCAAGTTCGAGGCGACCGCGGGTCACTAGCAGCACCGGCAGGCAGCATGGAAAAGCGCGTCGTCTTCCGCTCGGCGTGGCTGCCTTACGCGCTCCTCGCGCCGCAGATCGCCGTCACGCTGGTGTTTTTCTTCTGGCCGGCGGTACAGGCGATCTGGTTCTCCTTTCAGCTCCAGGACGCCTTTGGCCTGCGCACCGAGTTCGTCGGCCTGCGCAACTTCGTCGCGCTCTTCACCGATCCGCACTATCTCGCGTCGTTCCGCACCACCGCAGTGTTCAGCGTGGCGGTTGCAGCCTTCGGCATCGCGATCTCGCTGCTGCTCGCCGCCATGGCCGATCGCGTGGTACGTGGCGCGCTCGCCTACCGCACGCTCCTCATCTGGCCGTACGCGGTGGCGCCGGCCGTGGCCGGGGTGCTCTGGGCGTTCATCTTCGCGCCGTCGGTCGGCATCGTGACCTACGTGCTGCGGCGCTGGGGCATTGACTGGAACTGGATCCTGCGCGGCGACCAGGCGATGCTGCTCGTCGTAATCGCCTCCGTCTGGAAGCAGATCTCGTACAACTTCCTCTTCTTTCTCGCCGGCCTGCAGTCGATCCCGCGCTCGCTGGTCGAGGCGGCGGCCATCGATGGCGCCGGGCCGGCGCGGCGCTTCTGGACCGTCGTTTTCCCGCTGCTCTCGCCCACTACGTTCTTCCTGCTGGTGGTGAACATCGTCTATGCGTTCTTCGACACGTTCGGCGTCATCGACGCCACCACGCAGGGCGGCCCGGCGCAGGACACGCAGATCCTGGTCTACAAGGTGTACTACGACGGCGTGAAGGCCGCCGACCTCGGCGGCTCCTCCGCGCAGTCGGTGATCCTGATGTGCATCGTCATCGTGCTGACGGCGCTGCAGTTCCGCTTCGTCGAACGCAAGGTGCAGTACTGATGGTCGAGAACCGGCCGGGGCTCACCGCTTTCTCCCACATTGTGCTGATCCTGGGCATCGCGGTGATCGCCTTTCCGCTGTACGTGACCTTCGTCGCGTCGACGCTGACGCTGGAGCAGATCCTGACGGTGCCCATGCCGCTGCTGCCGGGCGATCACCTGCTGGAGAACTATCGCCAGGTGCTGGCGGCCGGCTCCACCAAGGGCTCGCAAGCCGCCGTCGCCACGATGCTCGGCAACAGCCTGGTGATGGCGCTCGGCATCGCGCTCGGCAAGATCGCCATCTCGATCATCGCTTCGTTCGCGATCGTCTATTTCCGCTTCCCGCTGCGCAATTTCTTTTTCTGGATGATCTTCGTCACGCTGATGTTGCCGGTCGAGGTGCGCATCATCCCGACGTTCCAGGTCGCCTCGGACCTGCACCTGCTCAACTCCTATGTTGGCCTCACGCTGCCGCTCATTGCCTCGGCGACGGCGACCTTTCTCTTCCGCCAGTTCTTCCTCACGGTGCCTGACGAGCTCGCCGAAGCAGCGCGCATCGACGGCGCCGGTCCGATGCGCTTCTTCCGCGACATGCTGCTGCCGCTGTCGAAAACCAGCATTGCCGCGCTCTTCGTCATCCAGTTCATCTACGGCTGGAACCAGTACCTGTGGCCGCTGCTCGTGACGAGCGACGAGTCGATGTACACCGCGGTCATCGGCATCAAGCGCATGATCGTCGGCAGCGACGCCGCCAACGAATGGCCGCTCATCATGGCGACCGCGATGCTGGCGATGCTGCCGCCGGCGCTGGTGGTGCTCGCCATGCAGAAGTGGTTCGTGCGCGGCCTGGTGGAGACGGAGAAGTAATGGCGGCGCTGCAGTTTCGCGATGTGCGCAAGAGCTACCGCGACCAGGAGGTGATCCACGGGGTCACCGCAGACGTCGCCGACGGTGAATTCGTGGTCATCGTCGGACCGTCCGGCTGCGGCAAGTCGACGCTGCTGCGCATGGTCGCCGGGCTTGAAATGATCACGGCGGGCGAGATCCGCATCGGCGATCGTGTGGTGAATAACCTCGAGCCCAAGGACCGCGACATCGCGATGGTGTTCCAGAACTACGCGCTCTATCCGCACATGAGCGTCTACGACAACATGGCCTACGGGCTGCGCATACGCGGGCTCACACGCGGGCAGATCGAAGAGCGCGTGCAGCGCGCCGCCCAGATCCTGGAGCTCGGCCAGTTCCTGCGCCGGCGGCCGCGCGAGCTCTCGGGCGGGCAGCGGCAACGCGTCGCCATGGGGCGCGCCATCGTGCGCGAGCCGGCAGTGTTCCTGTTCGATGAGCCGCTGTCGAACCTCGACGCGAAGCTGCGCGTGCAGATGCGCGCCGAGCTCCAGGCGCTGCATCGCCGCCTGGGAACTACGAGCCTCTACGTGACTCATGATCAGGTGGAGGCGATGACGCTCGCGCAGCGCATGGTGGTGATGAACGCGGGACGCGTCGAGCAGATCGGGGCGCCGCTCGAGGTGTACGCGCGGCCGGCGAGCACCTTCGTCGCCGCCTTCATCGGCTCGCCGCCGATGAACCTGATCCCCGGCGAGCGGGACGGCAGGCGCGTGCTGCTCGGCATCCGGCCAGAGCACCTGGAGCCGTGCGCGCCGGCCGAAGCGCTGCTCACTGCGGACATCGACCTGATCGAGCCGCTGGGTGCCGATACGCTCGTGTATGGCCATCTCGACGGCCAGGGCGGCCGCATCGCCGCCCGGCTGCACGCCTCGATGGCAGCACGCGCTGGACGGCTGCCGTTGCGCTACCGGCCGGCAGACGCTCATTACTTCGACGCGGCAAGCGGCGCACGACTCACCTGATGCTGAAGACCACGCCGTTCCATGAGCGCACAGCCGCGCTCTGCGTGAGCCACGCCTGGCGGCGTTGGGCCGGCTATGTCGTCGCGAGCTCGTACGAGCTCACCCACGAGCGCGAATACCATGTGATTCGCACTGCGGCGGCGCTCTTCGACGTCTCGCCGCTCTACAAGTACAGGGTTAAGGGCCGCGACGCCGCGAAATTGCTGGACCTGGTGGTGACGCGCAACGTCCAGAAGGCGGCGGTCGGCCAGGTGCTCTATACGCCGTGGTGCGATCACGCCGGCAAAGTGATCGACGACGGCACCGTCGCGCGACTGGATGAGTCCACGTTCCGCATGACCTCGGCCGAGCCCAATTTGCGCTGGCTGCAGGAAAACGCTGCGGGCCTCGACGCGGACATCAGTGATGTCTCCGACGACATTGCCGCGCTCTCGCTGCAAGGCCCGGCCGCCGGTGCGATCCTCGCCGCGCTCGGCGCGCCGGCACTGAAGTATTTCCGCGTCGCGGCGGCCATCATCGATGGCATCGCCGTCACCGTTTCGCGCACCGGCTACACCGGCGATCTCGGCTACGAAATCTGGGCAGACGTACGCGATGCGGTCCGGCTTTGGGACGCCGTGATCGAAGCGGGCCGCCCGTACGGGATCATGCCGGCCGGGATGCTGGCGCTTGACATGGCGCGACTGGAAGCGGGCCTCATCCTCATCGATGTGGATTACGTGCCCGCGCGCAAGGCGCTGATCGAAAGCCAGCTCTCCTCGCCCTATGAGATCGACCTTGGCTGGACTGTGAACCTGGAGAAAGCACGCTTCAATGGCCGCGATGCGCTCGCCGCGGAAAAGGCGCGCGGTGCGGCGTGGCAGTTCGTCGGTGTCGAAGTCGAGTGGAACTCGCTCGAGCGTCTCTACAGCGAAGTCGGCCTCGCGACGCGGCTACCGAATGCGACATGGCGCATGAGCGTTCCGCTCTACGCCGACGGCGAGCAGGCGGGCTACGCCACGAGCGGCGGCTGGTCGCCGCTCCTCAAGCGGTACATCGCGCTCGCGCACCTGCGCTCGCGCTGGGCGAGACCCGGCACGTCGCTCGAGATGGAGATGACTGTCGAGCACCGGCGCAAGCGCGCCTCGGCGCGCGTCGTAAAAAAACCGTTTTTCGATCCGCCACGGAAGCGGGCGTGAAGCGCTACGACGCCATCATTGTCGGCGGCGGCCACAACGGCCTCGCCTGTGCCGCGTATCTCGCGCGGGCGGGGCGCAAGGTGCTGGTGCTCGAGCGGCGCGAACGCGTCGGCGGCGCGGCGATGACCGAGGAGGTATTCCCGGGCTTTCGCTTCTCCGTGTTTTCGTACGTCGTCAGCCTGTTGCGCCCGGAGATCATCCGCGAACTCGAGCTGCCGCGGCATGGCCTGCACATCCTGCCGCTCGAGAGCACGCTCACGCCGCTGCCCGACGGCAACTACCTTGCGCAATGGTCCGATCACGACCAGAACCGGCGCGAGCTCGCGCGCCACTCGGTGCGCGACGCCGAGGCGTACGACGAGTTCGGGCTGCTGCTGCATCGAATGGCACGCGCCATCAAGCCGCTCCTTGGCGTCGCGCCGCCCGATCCGGGCTCGCTCGATCCGCGAGAGCTGCTCGACCTCTGGCGTCTTGGCCGCTATTTCCGCGGGCTGCCGGAGAAGGATCTGCATGCGCTCTGGAAGCTGCTGACCATGAGCGCCGCCGATTATCTCGACGAATGGTTCGAAGGCGAGGCGCTGAAGGGCACCAAGTCGGCGAGCGGCATCATCGGCACGCTGCTCGGGCCGCGCTCGCCAGGCACGGCGTACGTGCTGCTGCACCACTACATGGGCGAGCTCGACGGGGTGTTCCGCGCCTGGGGGTTCGCGCGCGGCGGCAACGGCTCGGTCAGCGCCGCCATCGCCGCGGCGGCGCAGGCGCACGGTGCGGAAATCCGTACCCAAGCGAGCGTCAGTAAGGTCCTGGTCAACGGCAGCCGCGCCACCGGGGTGGTGCTGGACGGCGGCGACGAGCTGCGCGCGCCGATCATCGTCTCGGGCGCTGACCCGCGACGCACGTTTCTCGGCCTCGTGGGGGAAGAGCACCTGCCGGCCGAGTTCGCCAGCGCCATCCGCCGCTACCGGTTCCGCGGTTCATCGGCGAAGGTGAATCTGGCGCTCGCCGAGCCGCCGCGCTTCACCTGCATGCCCGAGCCGGGTCCGCATTTGCGCGGCGCGATCTCGATCAGCCCGAGCGTCGACTATCTCGAGCGCGCCTACGACGACGCCAAGTACGGCGAGATCTCGCGCCGCCCCTACATGGACATCATCATGCCGTCGATGCTCGACCCGGCGATGGCGCCGCCGGGCAAGCACGTGATGTCGATCTTCGTGCAGTACGCGCCCTACCACCTGAACGGCGGCTGGAGCGACGCGCGGCGCGAAGAGCTCGGCGACACGGTCGTCGATACGCTGACGGAGTACGCGCCCAACCTGAAAGGCGCGATTCTGCACCGGCAGGTCGTTACGCCCGCCGATATCGAGCGCATCGTTGGCTTGAGCGAAGGGAATATCTTCCAGGGCGAGCTGACGCTGCAGCAGATGTTTTTCCTGCGCCCGGCGCCGGCATGGGCGCGTTACCGCACGCCGATCCACGGTCTTTATCAATGCGGCGCGGGTACCCACCCCGGCGGCGGCGTGATGGGCGCCGCGGGGCGCAACGCCGCGATGGAGATTCTCGGAGCGCGCGCTTGAGCGACATCGTGGTGCTCGGGCGCACAGCCGACGGCCTGGTGGCCGCGCACCTCCTGGCGCGCCGAGGGCATCGGGTGACGCTGATCGGCGCCGAGTCGCTCCCCGATCGCATGAGCGGCTGGGTGCCGAGCGAGCTCGCGCAGGATCTCGGCATGAGCGAGCTCGCGATCGCGCGGCCGGAACCGTGGCTGAGAGCACCGCTCGGCGAGGGCGGCGTGCTCGAGCTCTCGAGCGAGATGGCGAGGAGCGTTGCCTCGATCCGCCGGATCAGCCCGCGCGATGCAGAAGCCTGGCCGCGCTTTTGCGAGCGCATGGCGCGTCTTGCGCGGCTGCTGGAGGAGATTTATCTCGCGCCGCCGCCGGGTCTCATCGACCTGCGTTTCGCGCTGCGCGTGCGGCGGCTCGGACGCCAGGCGATGGAAGACCTGATGAGGCTCCTGCCGATGCCGGCGGCGGAGCTGCTGGATGACTGGTTCGAAAGCGACGTCCTGAAAGGCGCGCTCGGCGCGCTTGCCGTGCGGCACCTGCAGCAGGGTCCGCGTTCCGCGGGCACCGCGTTTCGACTGCTGCACTACCACGTCGGCGCGCCGCCTGGCGTGTTTCGCGCGCCGAGCACCGATCTGCCGCGCGCGCTGCACGCGCGGCCCGGTATCACGCTGCGCGAGGCGACCGCAGCCCGCATCGCCGTGCAGGCCGGCGAAGTGACCGGCGTGGTGCTCACCGACGGCCAGGAGATTCGCGCGCAATCGGTGCTTTCGACGCTCGATCCACGCCGCACGCTCGAGCAGCTCGTGGAGCCGGGTACGCTCGATCCGGACCTGCGACATGCCTTGCGCCATATCCGCTCGCGCGGCGTGGTGGCGCGCTTCGCGCTCGCGCTGGATGAACCACCGGACTGGGAGACGCTGACGCTCGCACCCTCGCTCGATTACGTCGAGCGCGCCTATGACGACGTCAAATACGGCCGCGCCTCCGCCCGACCGTGGCTCGACCTCCTGGCGAACGGCAAGATGGTCGACGTCCACATGCAATACGCGCCGCACGGCAGAGCCGCCGAGGAGTGCATTGCGCAACTCGTCGCGCCGCACCTTCCCGCGGTCTGGCGATGCGCGCCTCTGCCGCCGCCGGCAGAGTGGCCCGATGGACAACCGCATCACGCGGAACTGTCGCTCGATCAGGCGATGTGGATGCGCCCGCTGCCGGAGCTTGCCCGCTATCGCACGCCGATCGGGGGGCTTTGGCTCGGCGGGCCGGCAATGTACCCAGGCATCCCGGGCATCTGCGGATACAACTGTGCGCGGGAGATCGCCCGCGCGTGAACAAGCCTGCCGCCGTGGTCTTCATCGTGGTGGCACTCGCCGCAGCAGGCCTCGGCGTTTACTTCGGCGCCTGGCACACCGATAGCGAGGTGCCGTTCGCACGCGCGGCGCGGCCAAAACCCGTGCCCGAGCTGCGCTTCAACGACGACCAGGGCCGCGGGCACACGCTCGCCGACTTCAGCGGCAAAGTGGTGCTGCTGAATATCTGGGCGACGTGGTGCGAGCCCTGCCGCGAGGAGATGCCCGCGCTTGACCGGCTGGAAGCGAAACTTGGCGGCGAGCGCTTCCACGTGGTGGCGCTGTCGGTCGATCAGCAGGGCCTCGCCATCGCCCGCAAGTTCTACGCGGAAGCGGGCATCAAGGCGCTGCCCCTGTATATCGATCCGACGGCCAAGGCCGCGTTTACGCTCGACGCCGCTGGCCTGCCGGCGAGCCTCCTCATCGACCGACACGGCCGGGAGATCGGCAGGCATCTGGGTGCGGTGAAGTGGGATGACCCGCAGGTGCTGGAGCGGCTGCGCCGCGCGATAGCCGCGGAGTAAACTCGCCGCCATGACCATCTACCTCCAGACCGCGGCCCGGCCGGCGAAAGACCTGCCGATGACCGAGGCCGAGCGCAAGGCGCGCGTCGAGCTCGCGGCGTGCTATCGCATCTTCGACATGCTCGGCTGGACCGAGATGATCTTCAACCACATTACGCTGCGCGTGCCGGGGCCTGCCGTTGAGGGGTTTCCTTCGGCGCGGTTCCTGATCAATCCATTCGGGCTGCATTACCGGGAAATCACGGCATCCAGCCTGGTGCTGATCGACCTCGAGGGCAACGCGTTGCGCGAGACCAAGTGGCCGGTGAACCGCGCCGGCTTCGTGATCCATTCGGCGATCCATGGTGCGATCCCGCAGGCGCACTGCGTCATGCATACGCATACGACCAACGGCGTCGCCGTCTCCTGCCTGAAAGACGGGTTATCGAGCCATAACTTCTACGGCGCGATGCTGCACGGCCGCGTCGCCTACCACGAGCTGCAGGGCGTGACCGTCGATCTCGCCGAGCGCGAAAGCCTGGTGCGCGATCTTGGCGACAAGCACGTGATGATCCTGCGCAACCACGGTCTGCTGTCCTGGGGCCGCAACGTCGCCGAGGCCTATCTGCGGCTCTGGACGCTGCAGCGCGCCTGCGACGTGCAGGTGGCTGCCGGGCAGGCGGGCGGCGAGGTGAACGCGCTGTCGCAGCCGGTAATCGACCGCATGCTGGGCGAATCCGGCCCCGGCGAGACCCAGACCTGCGAGGACGTCTACGCGGCGCTGGTGCGCCTGATGGATGCGCGTGATCCGTCCTATCGAGATTGACGTTTACGTAAACGTCAACTAGGCTCGCCGGCATGACCGACCTCTCGGACTCGGCGAAGCTCGTCTACAAGGCAAAGCACAAAATCCGCTTCGTCACCGCGGCGAGCCTGTTCGACGGCCACGACGCGTCGATCAATATCATGCGCCGGATCCTGCAGTCCTCCGGCGCCGAAGTGATCCATCTCGGGCATAACCGCTCGGTCGAGGAGATCGTCAACGCCGCGCTGCAGGAAGACGTGCAGGGGATCGCCGTCTCGTCCTACCAGGGCGGGCACCTCGAGTTCTTCAAATACATGGTCGACCTGCTGCGTCAGCGCGGCGGCGCGCACATCAAGGTGTTCGCGGGTGGCGGCGGCGTGATCGTGCCCGCCGAGATCAAGGAGCTGCAG
Source organism: Burkholderiales bacterium (assembly GCA_035652275.1). GTDB lineage: Bacteria > Pseudomonadota > Gammaproteobacteria > Burkholderiales > SG8-39 > SCGC-AG-212-J23. The sequence continues at coordinate 10,690 of DASREB010000181.1, read as the reverse complement.
GACTACGGCGTGGCGCGCATCTACTCGCCGGAGGACGGCCAGCGCATGGGCCTTCAGGGCATGATCAATGACATGCTGGCGCACTGCGATTTCGATCTTGCGCAGTACGCGCCAAAGCAGCTGAACGCTGGCGATGCGCGCTCGCTCGCGCAGATCATCAGCGCGCTCGAGCTGGGCACGCTCGATCCGCGGCCGATTCGCGCGGCGGCAGAGAAGAGCACGGCGCCGGTGCTCGGCGTCACCGGCACGGGCGGCGCGGGCAAGAGCTCGCTTACCGACGAGCTCGTGCGCCGCTTCCGCCTGGACCAGGGCGATGAGCTCGGCATTGCGGTGCTGTCGGTCGATCCGACGCGCCGCAAGACCGGCGGCGCGCTGCTTGGCGATCGCATCCGCATGAACGCGATCCATGGCGCACGCACCTTCATGCGCTCGCTCGCGACGCGCGACACGGGAAGCGAGCTTTCCGCCGCCATCGGCGATGCCATCGCGGCGTGCAAAGCGGGCGGCTACCAGTTGGTGATCGTCGAGACGGCCGGCATCGGGCAGGGGGATGCGGCGATCGTGCCGCATGCCGACGTCACGCTTTACGTCATGACGCCCGAGTTCGGCGCCGCCAGCCAGCTCGAAAAGATCGACATGCTGGACTTCGCCGACTTCATCGCCATCAACAAGTTCGACCGCAAGGGCGCCGAGGATGCCTTGCGCGACGTGCGCAAGCAGGTGCAGCGCAACCGCGAGGCGTTTCGGGAAGCGCCCGACACGATGCCCGTGTTCGGCACGATCGCGGCGCGCTTCAACGATGACGGCGTCACCGCGCTCTATCACGCGCTCGCCGCCAGGCTCGCCACCAAGGGTTTGCAGCTCGGCGAGCGCCGTTTGCCGCAGCCGGCCGGCAAGGTTTCGTCGAGCGTGCACGTCATCATCCCGGCGAAGCGTCAGCGCTATCTCGCCGAGATTGCGGACACCGTGCGCGGCTATCACGACACCGTGGAGAAGCAGTCGCAGCTCGCGCGCGAGCGGCAGCAACTTGTCGCCACGCGCGACATGCTGAGTGCCGATGTGCCCGGGCTCGCCAGCCTGATCGATGAAAAAGAGGCCGCGCTCGACGCGCAAGCGAAGAGGTTGCTCGATACGTGGCCGGCGACGGTAAAGGCCTATTCGGGCGAAGAGCAGGTGGTGAAGGTACGCGGCAAGGAGATCCGCACGCGCCTGACGAGTAGCTCGCTCTCGGGCACCAAGGTGGCGAAGGTGGCGCTGCCGCGCTACCAGTGCCACGGCGAGCTTTTGCGCTGGCGCATGCGCGAGAACCTGCCCGGCGAGTTCCCCTACACGGCGGGCGTGTTCCACTTCAAGCGCGAGAACGAGGACCCGACGCGCATGTTCGCGGGCGAGGGCGACCCGTTCCGTACCAACAAGCGCTTCCACTTGCTCTCGAAAGACATGCCGGCGAAGCGGCTCTCCACCGCCTTCGATTCGGTAACGCTTTACGGCTTCGATCCGCACGAGCGGCCCGACATCTATGGCAAGGTCGGCAACTCGGGCGTGTCGATCGCGACGCTCGAGGACATGAAGGTGCTCTACTCGGGCTTCGATCTGTCCGATCCGGCGACCTCGGTGTCGATGACCATCAACGGCCCGGCGCCGACCATCCTCGCGATGTTCTTCAATACCGCGATCGACCAGCAGTTGGAGAAGTTCCGCGTCCAACACGGGCGCGAGCCGAGCGAGGCGGAGCGCGCGAAGCTCAAGGCGAAGACGCTCTCGACGGTGCGCGGCACGGAGCAGGCCGACATCCTGAAGGAGGACCAGGGCCAGAACACCTGCATCTTCTCGACCGAGTTTTCGCTCAAGGTGATGGGCGACATCCAGGAGTACTTCATCCAGCACGACGTGAAGAACTTCTATTCGGTGTCGATCTCCGGCTATCACATCGCCGAAGCGGGCGCCAATCCCATCTCGCAGCTGGCCTTTACGCTCGCCAATGGCTTCACCTTCGTGGAAGCCTACTTGGCGCGCGGCATGAAGATCGACGACTTCGCGCCGAACCTGTCGTTCTTCTTCTCGTATGGCATGGATCCCGAGTATGCGGTGCTCGGGCGCGTGGCGCGCCGCATCTGGGCGGTGGCGATGAAACACCGCTATGGGGGCAACGATCGCAGCCAGAAGCTGAAATTCCATTCGCAGACTTCCGGCCGCTCGCTGCACGCGCAGGAAGTGGCGTTCAACGACATCCGCACGACGCTGCAGGCGCTGATCTCGACTTACGACAATACCAATTCGCTGCACACCAATGCCTACGACGAGGCGATCACCACGCCGACCGAGGAATCGGTGCGCCGCGCGATGGCGATCCAGCTCATCATCAACAAGGAATGGGGCGTGGCGAAGAACGAGAACCCGAACCAGGGCTCGTTCATCCTCGAGGAGCTCACCGACCTCGTCGAAGAGGCCGTGCTGAAGGAGTTCGAGGCGATTTCCAGCCGCGGCGGCGTGCTCGGCGCGATGGAGACCGGCTATCAGCGGAGCAAGATCCAGGAGGAGTCGCTCTACTACGAGCACAAGAAGCATGACGGTACATACCCGCTGATCGGCGTCAACACCTTCCGCAATCCCCACGGCGAGCCGGTGCCGCAGAAGCTCGAGCTGATCCGCTCCACGGAAAATGAAAAGCAGTCGCAGCTAAAACGGCTGCGCGAGTTCCAGAGAAAAAACGAAAGCGCGGCGCCCGCGATGCTCGAGCGCCTGCGGCAGGCGGTGATCCAGGATCAGAACGTATTTGAAGTGCTGATGGACGCGGTGCGCGTCTGCTCGCTCGGGCAGATCACGCATGCGCTCTTCGAGGTCGGCGGCCAGTACCGCCGCAGTATGTAGCCTAGTTGACGGTCGCGCCGGTTTCCTTCACCACGCGACCCCATTTCTCGTATTCGCTTGCCATGTAGCGGTTGAGCTCGTCTGGCGGCATCGCCATCGCCTCGACGCCCGCAGTTCGGAAGCTGTGCTGCAGCTCCGGATTCTGCAGCGCCTTGCTGATCTCCGTGTAAAGCCGCTGGACGATTTCCGCTGGCATGCCGGCAGGGCCGGAGATGCTGAGCCAGAGTGTCGCTTCATAGCCCGGAACGCCGGCTTCCGCCATGGTGGGGACCTCCGGCAGCTCGACCCAGCGCTTGGGCGTGGTGACGGCGAGCGCTTTCAGCTTGCCGCCGCGCACGTTGCCGAGCACGTTCGGCACGCCGGCAAAGGAGACGCCAACCTGCCCGCCGAGCAGATCCTGCATCGCCGGACCGCTGCCCTTGTACGGGACGTGATTGAGTTGCGTGCCGGCCATCATGTTGAAGAGCGCGCCGACGAGGTGCTGGGAGCTGCCGTTGCCGGAACTCGCGAAGTCGATGGCGCCGGGCTGTGCTTTCGCCGCCGCGATGAGCTCGCGTACGGAGTTCGCCGGAACCTTGTGCGGATTGACGACGAGCACATAGGGTCCCGAGGCCATCATCGTGATGTGGGTGAAGTCTTTCAGCGCATCGTAGGGCGCGTTCTTGTAGAGGTGCGCGCCGATCAGCAGCGTGCTTCCCGTGATACCGAGCGTGTAGCCGTCGGGCGCCGACTTCGCCACGAAGTCCCAGCCGATCGTGCCGCCTGCGCCGGGCCGGTTCTCGACGTAGAACTGGCGGCCCAACTGCTCCGAGAGGCGCGGCGCGAGGATGCGCGTCGGCGTGTCGGCGAAACCACCGGGCGAGAGCGGCACGACCAGCCGGACCGGCCGCGATGGATAGTTCTGGGCGAAGGCGGTCGCAACGGCGGCGCCGAGCAGTAAAGCGGCAAGTAATCTCATGAGCCGTCTCCTCCGCGGTACACCGCTTCGGGCTGCGAGAAGAACGCGTGCAGGATGTGGTAGACCATCAGGTAATTCTTCTGCTGGAAGCTCGCGTGCGAGATGCCGGCCATCACGCTGAATTGCTTGTCCGGATGCGGCAGCCGGCGGAAGAATTCCAGCAGGTCCTCGAAGCTGGCGATGCCGTCGTACTCGCCGCGCATGACGATGGTCGGCACGGGGATTTTTGCCGGGTCGACGAGCGGCAGCTTGGAGCACATGTCGACGTACGTGCCGGTCGGCACGGAGTCGTCGAGCGCGAGGATTGCATCGGCGAACGCTTCGATGGTGGCATCGTCCGCCGTCCCCGGATGATCGCGCGTGAAGATCGAGCGCACGAACGCGCGGTCGATCGGCCGGCGGTTCTTCGCCTGGAATTCAGGCAGGCGCTTGCGGCGTTGCTCGAGCGTCGGGCTGCCTTCGCCCGTCCAGACGAACGCATCGAGCGCGAGGCGCGCGACCCGCTCCGGATGGCGCTGGGCGAAGAGCGCCGCCTTCAGCGCGCCGGACGAGATGCCGTAGACCAGTAGCTTCTTCGCGCCAGACTGGCGCAGCACGTATTCGGCTCCGGCAGCGAGGTCATCGGCGCCGTTCGGGATGTCGCAATTGATCTCGCGCCACTTGTCAGATCGGCCATAGCCTTCGTTGTCCATGGTCCAGGTGTCGTAGCCCTGCTCGACGAACCATTCCATCGCCGAGGAATGCGGGCGGCCAGGGACGTGCAGATCGAAGGTCGGCTGCGAGGCCATGGACGAGCCATGCACGAAGAGAATCGTGCCGCGCGTGGCGCGCGCCGGTGTCTTGCGCCACAGGAAAAGCTTGATATCACCCTTGCGGGTCCAGTGTTCGGTGCCGTTCATAGGGCCCGTAATTTACCCGTTTTATGCAAGAATCCGGCGGCCTAGGAGGGGGTTCGGTGCAAACCGATAACGAGACGCTCGACACGTTTCCGCGGTTGCTGATGCACCACGCGCGCGTGCGGCCGGAGCGGCCGGCGATCCGCGAGAAGGATCTCGGCATCTGGCAGACGTGGACCTGGCGCGAATTCGCTGAAGAGGTGCGCGCGCTGGCCGCGGCGCTGGCAACGCTTGGGCTCAAGCGCGGCGAGCACTTCGCCCTCGTCGGCGACAACCGTCCCCGGCTTTACGCGACGATGGCGGCCGGGCAATGCCTGGGCGCGATCCCGGTGCCGCTTTATCAGGATGCCGTGGCGGCTGAGATGGCGTTCCCGATCCAGAACGCCAACATCGCCATCGCCTTCGCCGAGGACCAGGAGCAGGTCGACAAGCTGCTTGAGATCGCGCCGCAGTGCCCGGCCCTCGCGCGCGTCATCTACGACGATCCGCGCGGCATGCGCCACTATGCGAAGGAGCGGCTGGTCGCCTATGACGAGCTGCTGGCGCAGGGACACGAGCGTCTAAAAGCGGAACCTGATTTCGTCGAGCGCGAGATCGCCAAGGGCGCGGGCGCCGACACGGCGGCGATGTTCTTCACCTCCGGCACCACCGGCGTGCCGAAGGGCGTGGTGCATACGCATGCCAGCCTGATCGGCCCGTCGCGCACCGCCGCCCAGCTCGAGCGACTGGGCGAGGAGGACGTGATCCTCGCTTATCTGCCGCCTGCCTGGATCGGGCAGAACATCTTTTCGGTGGCGCAGGCGTTTGTCACCGGCTACTGCATCGGCTGCCCCGAGTCGGCAGCGACGGTGATGACCGACATGCGCGAGATCGGGCCGACCTATTATTTTGCCCCGCCGCGCGTGCTCGAGAACCTGCTCACCCAGGTTTCGATTCGCATGGAAGATGCGTCGCGCGCGAAGCGCTGGCTCTATCGCTACTTCATGGGCGTCGCGAATCGCGTCGGCGGCGCGATCCTCGATGGCAAGCGGGTCTCGCTCTCGGATCGCCTGCTCTACGGTATCGGCGACATGATGGTCTACGGGCCGCTGCGCAACGTGCTCGGCATGAGCCGCGTAAAGGTCGGCTATACCGCAGGCGAAGCCATCGGGCCGGACCTCTTCAAGTTCTATCGCTCGATCGGCATCAACCTGAAGCAGCTCTACGGCTCGACCGAGACCGCCGTGTTCGTCTGCATCCAGCCCGATGGCCAGGTGAAGCCGGACACGGTCGGCCCGGCAGTGCCCGGAGTGGAGCTCAAATTCACGGCTGCGCGCGAGCTGGTGGTGCGCAGTCCCGGGCTTTTCCGCGAGTACTACAAGAATCCCCAGGCCACCGCCGAGGTGAAGGACGGCGACGGCTGGTTTCACACCGGTGACGCGGGCTACTTCGACGCCGACGGCCACGTGAAAATCATCGACCGCGTGAAGGACGTGGGCGCGCTTGCCGATGGGACGCTGTTCGCGCCCAAGTATCTCGAGAACAAGCTCAAATTCTTCCCCTACATCCGAGAAGCGGTCTGCTTCGGCCATGGCCGCGAGCGCGTTTGCGCATTCATCAACATCGATCCTGAAGCGATCGGCAACTGGGCGGAGAAGCGCAATTTGCCGTATTCAGGCTACACCGATCTCGCGTCGAAGCCCGAGGTCTATGACCTGATACGGGACTGTGTCGAGCGCGTGAACGCCGATCTCGCGGCCGAACCGGAAATCGCCAACTCGCAGATCCACCGCTTCCTCATTCTGCATAAAGAGCTCGACGCCGACGACGGCGAGCTTACTCGTACGCGCAAGGTGCGCCGCGGCTACATCGCCGAGAAGTACGGCCCGCTGGTGGAAGCGCTCTACGGTGGCCGCGACACGGTGCACGTCGAAGCGCAGGTGCGCTACGAGGACGGCCGCACCGGCATGTTCTCCGCCGATCTGCGGATTGACAACGCCAGGACTTTCGCGCCCGCCGCCGCCGAGCGGGCCGCATGATCCTCGGCGTCGAAAACGTCTCGCTCGCTTTCGGCGGGGTCAAGGCCCTGCAGGACGTCTCCTTCGATGTGAAGGAGCACGAGATCCGCGCCATCATCGGGCCGAACGGCGCGGGCAAGAGCTCGATGCTGAACGTGCTGAACGGCGTCTACCACCCGCAGAAGGGCAAGATCATTTTTCGCGGCGCGGAATTCCACGGCATGGATCCGCACCGCGCAGCCGAGCTCGGCATCGCGCGCACCTTCCAGAACATCGCACTCTTCAAAGGCATGAGCGTGCTCGATAACGTGATGAGCGGCCGCAGCCTGAAGATGCGCTGCAACTTCCTGCAGCAGGCGCTCTGGGTCGGACCGGCGAAGCGCGAGGAGCTGCTTCACCGGCGTGCCGTCGAAGAGATCATCGATTTTCTCGAGATCCAGCACATCCGCAAGACGCCGGTGGGCCGGCTGCCGTACGGGCTGCAGAAGCGCGTCGAGCTGGCGCGGGCGCTCGCGGCGGAGCCGACGCTGCTTCTTCTCGATGAGCCGATGGCGGGCATGAACCTGGAAGAAAAACAGGACATGTGCCGCTTCATCCTCGACGTCAACGACCACTACGGCACGACGATCGTCCTCATCGAGCACGACATGGGTGTAGTGATGGACATCTCGAGCCGCGTGGTGGTGCTGGACTACGGCCGCAAGATCGCCGACGGCACGCCGGACGAAGTGCGCAGCAACCAGAAGGTCATCGACGCTTATCTCGGCGTGGCGCACGCATGAAGGCGTGTTTCCGCCCCCCTGACAAGGGGGGAGCGAGCCGGAGGCGAGCGGGGGGATTGCTTTTTCAAGTCGACTACCCCCGGGCGCTTCGCGCCAGCGCCCTCTTCACGCGTGCGAAGCAATGAGTTTCTTCATCGAAGTCATAGCCGGAGGCCTGCTCGCTGGAGTGATGTACTCGCTCGTCGCGCTCGGCTTCGTGCTCATCTACAAGGCCTCGGGGGTATTCAACTTCGCGCAGGGGTCGCTCGTCTTTTTCGCCGCGCTGACCTTCGTGTCGCTTACCGAGCGCGGCTGGAATTTCTGGTTGGCGCTGCTCGTGACATTGATCGCGATGATCCTGGTCGGCATCGCGATCGAGCGCACGGTGCTGCGCCCGCTTGTCAACCAGCCGCCGATTACGCTGCTCATGGCCACGATCGGTCTTACCTTCGTTTTGGAGGGCGCCTCGCAGCTCATGTGGGGATCGCAGCCGCACGGCCTGGAGCTTGGCATCCCCGACGTGCCGATCGAGTGGCTGTCCCAGAAGTGGAACATCAACATCAGCCAGTTCGATCTCTTCGGCGCCTTCGTCGCCGGACTGCTCGTAGCGGTGCTCGCGCTTTTGTTCCAGAAGACACGCATCGGCCGTGCGCTGCGCGCGGTGGCGGACGACCACCAGGCGGCGCTGGCGGTCGGTATACCGCTGCAGCACATCTGGGCCATCGTCTGGGCCGTGGCCGGGTTCGTTGCCCTGGTCGCTGGCGTGATGTGGGGCGTGAGGAACGGCGTGCAATACGCGCTCACCTTCACGGCGCTGAAAGCGCTGCCCGTCCTCATTCTCGGCGGCTTCGAATCCATCGCCGGCGCCATCGTCGGCGGGCTGATTATCGGCGCCGGCGAGAAGCTGGCGGAGGTGTATCTCGGCCCTTATGTGGGCGGCGGTATTGAGTCATGGTTTGCGTACGTGATCGCGCTGCTCTTCCTGCTCGTGCGGCCCGAAGGGCTCTTCGGCGAGAAGATCATCGACCGGGTCTAGCCGATGCTCTATCGCGAAGCCGGGCAGTTCAAATCCACCTACGCCGCGGATCAGCAGATTTTTCCGATCCTGCAGGACCGCATCGCGGTCATCGCGCTGCTTGTGGTCGCGTTCGTGGTCGTGCCGCTCATCGGCAACCAGTACTGGTTCTCCGCCATCCTGACGCCGTTCCTGGTGCTCTCGCTGGCGGCGCTCGGGCTGAACATCCTCACCGGCTACGCCGGGCAGCTCTCGCTCGGCACCGCGGCGTTCATGGCGGTCGGCGCGTTCATGGCGTACAACGCGGTGTTGCGCATTCCGCACCTGCCGATCCTCGGCGCGTTCATCATCGGCGGCCTGTGCGCCGCGGCGGTCGGCATCGTCTTCGGGTTGCCGAGCCTGCGCATCAAAGGCCTTTACCTTGCCGTGGCGACGCTCGCCTGCCAGTTCTTCGTGCTCTGGGCGATCAACCGCATTGGTTGGTTGTCCAACTACAGTTCCTCGGGCGTGATCACTGCGCAACGCATGGAGATTCTCGGCTACCCGATCGAGCACACACGCGAGAAGTACCTGCTGACCCTCGCCATCGTGGCGTTGATGGCGCTCGCGGCGAAAAACCTGATGCGCAGCGAGACCGGCCGCTCGTTCATGGCAATTCGCGACATGGACGTCGCGGCGAGCGTGATCGGCATTCCGATGATGAAGACCAAGCTTCTCGCCTTCGCCATCAGCTCGTTCTACTGCGGGGTGGCAGGCGCGCTTTACGCCTACTGCTATCTCGGCACCGTGGAGCCCGAGGCGTTCACGCTCGACCTCTCGTTCCGGGTGCTCTTCATGATCATCATCGGCGGCGTCGGTTCGATCCTCGGCTCGTTCCTGGGGGCGGCCTTCATCACGCTATTCCCGATATTGCTCAATGTGGTGTCGCGCCTGATCGAGTCGATCCTCGGTATCGAGATGTCGTTCGCCGCAGTCTCCAATGCCGAGGCGATCATCTTCGGCGGGCTCATCATCTTCTTCCTGATCGTCGAGCCGAACGGGCTCGCGCGGCTGTGGCAGATCGCCAAGGAAAAGCTGCGGCTGTGGCCGTTCCCTCATTGAGGGAGGCCGCGCCGTTCCCTTAAGAATCAAGGTTCCCGCTTGCGCAAGAACGGCTGCACGATGCTCTCCATAATGCCCCTACGCGGTATACTGCCGTTCCGCTTTTTGGAACAGACTCTTAGGAGGAGGCCTGTCATGAAACGCACCGCATGGGCCGTGGCGGCATTCAGTGCCATCGCGGCCGGGTTCAGCGCCAGCGCGGTCGCACAGAAGGAGCAGTTCGTCCCGGCGAACTTCTACTGGGTCGGCCCTTACGCTCCCGGCGGCTCGGGCTTCGGCGGCGGCATCATCGATTACATGCAGATGATCAATGAGCGCGATGGCGGCATTAACGGCGTCAAGCTCACGTGGGAGAAGTGCGAGACCGAGTACAACAACGCGCGCGGCGTCGAGTGCTATGAGCGCGTGAAGAAGCACCCGCCGACCGGCGCGACGGTGATCCACCCACTGTCGACCGGCATCACCTATTCGCTGATCGAGAAGGCGACCGCCGACCATATTCCCATCATCTCGATGGGCTACGGCCGCACCTCGGCTGCCGATGGCCGCGTGTTCCCGTACGTCTTTCCGCTGATCACCACGTACTGGTCGCAGGCCACCGTGATGATCAAGTACATCGCGCAGAAAGAGGGCGGCTACGAGAAGCTCAAGGGCAGGAAGATCGCACTCGTTTATCACGACTCGGCGTATGGCAAGGAGCCGATTCCGGTCCTCACCGACATGTCCAAGGAGTACGGCTACGAGCTGACCACGCTCGCCGTGCCGCATCCGGGGAACGAGCAGCAGTCGCAATGGCTGCAGATCCGCCAGACCAAGCCCGACTACGTGATTCTCTGGGGCTGGGGCGTGATGAACCCGACGGCACTCAAGGCCGCAGCGAAAGTCGGCTACCCGCGCGACCACATCATCGGCGTGTGGTGGTCTGGTGCCGAGGAGGACGTGCTGCCCGCCGGCTCGGCAGCGAAGGGCTACATCTCCGCCGGCTTCAACGCGCCGGGCTCCGAGTTTCCGGTGATGAAGGACATCAAGAAGTACGTCTACGACAAGGGCAAGGGCGAGTTCGAGGACAAGGCGCGCTTCGGCTCGATCTA
>DASREB010000180.1:0-56937 GCA_035652275.1 Burkholderiales bacterium | reverse complement strand
GATGCGTTCCTCGGCTATCTCGCGCTCGGCCTCACCATGGGCCAGTGGCTCTGCCTGCCGATGATCGCGGGCGGCATTGCGCTTTGGGCATGGAGTCGGCGCTAGACCCGGTCCTCGGCGCCGCATTCCCGGTGTTCGCGCTGGTCGGCTGCGGTGTGCTCGCCGGGCGCTTCCGGCTGATCAACCCCGGCTCGAGCGAGGCGCTCAACCGCTTCGTCTACGCCTTTGCGCTGCCGGCATTGCTTTTCGTCGCCGTCTACCGCGGCTCGCTACCCGAGCTCTTGGGCAGCGGCGCATTTCTGCTCGGGGTGATTCTCGCGACGTTCGGCACCGCGCTGGTTGGCTTCGCGCTCTCGCGCTTCGTCTGGCGCGCCGCCCGCGCGGAAAGCGTGATGCGCGGCCTCAACGCCTCATTCGCCAACACCGGTTATCTCGGCATTCCGCTGGTGACGGTGGCCTACGGCGAGCACGGCGGGCTGCCCGCCGCGCTGGCGACGGTGGCGACGAACATCGTGTCGTTCGCCGCGGCGATCGTTTGCCTCGAGCTGCTCGCCAATCCTCGCGGCGGCGGCGTCGGACGTGCGCTCGCCGGCGTCGCGCGAAGTCCGCTGATCTGGCCCATTGGGCTCGCCGTGCTCCTCATGGCGCTCGGCATCAAGGTCCCGCTGCCCGTCGAACGCTTCGCCACCCTGCTCGCGGCTGCAGCCGGGCCTTGCGCGCTCTTCGCCATCGGTCTTTTCGTCTCGCAGCTTTCCATCGCCGAAGGGCTGCGCACGAGCTGGCCAACCACCGCGCTCAAGCTCGTCATCCATCCGCTGCTGATGGCGCTGCTCGCCTTCTACGTGCTGCCGATCGACGCCTTCTGGGCGAAGGTCGCTGTGGTGTGCGCCAGCCTGCCGCTCGGCGCCACGGCATTCGTGCTCGCGCAGCGCTACCGTATCCTCGAAGCCGAAACCTCGACCGGCGCCGTGCTCTCCACGGGCGCCTCGGTGGTTACCGTTTCGGTCGTGATGACGCTGCTGGCCGACCGTTGAGCGCGACCTCGAGCACTCGCGCGACATGCAGCGGCTTGCGCCCGATGCCATCCAGGATCTGGTGGCGGCAGCTCGTGCCGTCCGCAACCAGCATCGCTTGCGGCGCATTGCGGATCGCCGGCAGCAGCGTCATCTCGGCCATCTTCATCGACACTTCGGCGTGCTCGGCTTCGTAGCCGAAGCTGCCCGCCATGCCGCAGCAGCTCGTCTCGATGGTGCGCACCTTCAGCCCCGGCACCATGCCTAGCACCTTCTCGACCGCCGGCATGGCGTCGAATGCCTTCTGATGGCAATGGCCGTGCAGCAGCACGTCTTGCTGCGTCTCCTCGAAACGTAGCCGCCCGGGCCGCTGCGCCACGAACTCCTCGAACAGGAACGCGCTCGAAGCGAGCGCCTTGCCCTCGGCGATCAACGCCGGAATTTCATCGCGCAGCGCATAGAGGCACGACGGCTCCAGGCCAACGATCGCGGCGCCGCGCGCCACCGCCGGGCGCAGCGCGGCCAGCAGGCGCTGCGCTTCGCGCTTCGCCTCATCGACCATGCCCACCGAGAGGAACGTGCGTCCGCAGCACACGCCTCGCGGGATTTGCACGCGGTAGCCGGCCGCCTCGAGCACCGCCTTGGCCGCGCGCGCGTTCTCCGGCTCGAAGTAGCGGTTGAAGGTGTCGACAAAGAGCACCACATCGCCCTGCGCGACTCCGGTGTCGCGGAAGTAGTCGCGCCGCCAACGGGGCAACGGACGCCGCGCGAACCCCAACGCGCGCTTGAGCATCGCTGTGGCCAGATCCGCCAGCGGCGCGACGGGTGCCGCAAACGGCGCATAGCGCGGCAGGAACGCGATCGCCCGGTCGCGCACGCTATACGCGTGCGTCGCGTGATAGTGCGCCAGAAACTCGAGCTTCATGCGCGCCATGTCGACGCCGGTCGGGCATTCGCGCTTGCAGCCCTTGCATGAAACGCAAAGGTCGAGCGCTGCCTTGACCGCTTCGTCGCCCTCAGCGCCGAGCTGCCCGGACAGCGCCAGCCGCAGCGTATTGGCACGGCCGCGGGTGAGGTGCATCTCGTCGCGCGTCGCCCGATACGACGGGCACATCGTGCCGGCGTCGAACTTGCGGCAATGGCCGTTGTTGTTGCACATCTCCACGGCCTTGTCGAAGCCGCCCCACTCGCTCCAATCGAGCACCGTGCGCGGCACTTGCGTGCGGTAGCCCGGCTTATAGCGAAACAGCGTCGCATCGTCCATGCGCGGCGGCTCGACGATCTTTCCGGGGTTCATCAGGCCGCGCGGATCGAGCCACGACTTGATCTCGGCGAGCGCACCGGTAAGGCGCGCGCCGAAGAACGGCGCGATCCATTCCGAGCGCACCAGGCCGTCGCCGTGCTCACCGGAGTAGGCGCCCTTGTACTCTTTCACCATGGCGCACGCTTCCTCGGCGATCGCGCGCATCTTTGCCGCGCCGTCGCGCCGCATGTCGAGGATCGGCCGCACGTGCAGCGTACCGACCGAGGCATGCGCGTACCAGGTGCCGCGCGTGCCATGCTTCTCAAACACGCGCGTCAGCCGATCGGTGTACTCCGCGAGGTGCTCGAGCGGAACCGCGCAGTCTTCGATGAAAGAGACCGGCTTGCCGTCCCCCTTCATCGACATCATGATGTTGAGGCCGGCCTTGCGCACTTCCCAGATGTCGCGCTGCTGCTTGGCGTCGGTCACTTCGACCACCGAGCCGGGAAGCCCGAGATCCGCCATCAGCGCGACGAGTTGCTTCAGCCTCGGCAACTGATCGTCCTCGCCCGCGAATTCCACCAGCAGGATGGCATCCGGCTCACCGCGGATGAAGGCATCGACCGTCTTGCGGAACGCCGCGATGCCGCGCGCGAGATCGATCATCGTGCGGTCGACGAGCTCCACCGCGCTCGGACCGAGCTTGACGATGTGCCGCGTCAGGTCCATCGCGGTGTAGAACTTCGGGAAGTGACAGACGCCGAGCGCGCGGCGCGGCGGGATGCGCGAGAGCTTGAGATGCAGCCGCTCCGAATAGGCGAGCGTGCCTTCGGAGCCCACCAGGAGATGCGCCGCGTTCATGTGCGGCGGCCCGAGATGGTCGAGGTTGTAGCCGGCGACCTTGCGCAGCACCTTCGGGAAGCGCGCCTCGATCTCCGCCTTTTCGCGCTGGTAGAGCGCTTTCAGCTTGGCCACAAACGCCTGGTACGCCGGCGGTCCGTCCGGCTCGGCGATCGGGCCGAAGCGCCAGCGTTCGCCCGCGGCCGTCACGGCGTCGATCGCGAGCACGTTGTGCACCATGTTGCCGTAGGCGATGGAGCGCGAACCGCAGGAATTGTTGCCGGCCATGCCGCCGAGCGTCGCCTGCGCGCTGGTCGACACATCGACCGGGAACCACAGTGCCTTCGGCCGCAGCGCCGCATTGAGCTGATCGAGCACCACGCCGGGCTGGACAATGGCGCGCTCGCCATCGACCTCGAGCACACGCTGCAAGTACTTGGTGTGGTCGATCATCAGCGCCGCCCCCACCGCCTGGCCGCACTGCGAGCTGCCGGCGCCACGCGGCAGAATCGGCACGCCCGCATCGGCCGCAATCGCGAGCGCGGCGCGCGCCGCCTCCTCGGTGCGCGGCACCACGATGCCGATCGGCTCGATCTGGTAAATCGAGGCGTCGGTTGAATAGCGGCCCCGGCTCGCGTGGTCGAAAAGAATCTCGGCGTCGAGCTCCTTGCGCAGCCGCGCGGCGAGCGCAGCGGCGTCCGCGCGCGCGAACTTGACTGGGATCAAGGGGGCGTTCATCGAGGGGGCAGTTAGAATACCGCAATGACCAGGCGCGCCGGCCGGCACTTCCTGCAGATTCCCGGGCCGACGAATGTGCCCGATCGCGTGCTGCGCGCGATCGATTTCCCGACCATCGACCACCGCGGGCCGGAGTTCGGCGCGCTCGGCAAAAAGGTGCTCGCCGACATGAAGCGCGTGTTCAAGACGACGCGCGGCGAGGTGGTGATCTATCCCGCCTCCGGCACGGGCGCTTGGGAAGCCGCACTCGTCAATACGCTCTCGCCCGGCGACCGCGTGCTCATGTACGAGACCGGACACTTCGCCACGCTGTGGCAGAAGATGGCAGCGAAGCTCTCGCTGGAGGTGGAATTCATTCCGGGCGATTGGCGCCATGGCGCCGATCCGGCGGCGATCGAGAAGCAGCTGCGCGCCGACAGCGCGAAGCGCATCAAGGCGCTCTGCGTGGTGCACAACGAAACCTCCACCGGCGTGACTTCGCGCATCGACGATGTGCGCCGCGCAATCGACGCGGCCGGTCATCCTGCGCTCTACATGGTGGACACCATTTCGTCGCTGGCGTCGATCGACTATCGGCACGACGACTGGGGCGTGGACGTCACGGTGGCCGGCTCGCAGAAGGGGTTGATGCTGCCGCCGGGCCTCTCTTTCAACTGCATCTCGCCGAAGGCGCTCGCCGCCTCCAGGTCGGCGCGCATGCCGCGCAGCTACTGGGCCTGGGACGAGATGCTCGCCAACGGCAAGAGCGGCTACTTCCCGTACACCCCCGCGACGAACATGCTCTACGGTCTCGCCGAGGCGCTGAAGATGCTGCTCGACGAGGAAGGCCTCGATGCGGTCTTCGCACGGCACCAGCGCCATGCGGAAGCGACGCGCCGCGCGGTACGCGCCTGGGGACTCGAGGTCTACGCGCTCGACCCGCGCGAATACTCCGCTTCGCTCACCGGCGTGCTGATGCCGGCCGGGCATGACGCCGACCGGGTGCGCAAGGCGATCCTGGACGCTTTCGATTTATCGCTCGGCACGGGACTCACCAAGCTCGGCGGCAAGATGTTCCGCATCGGCCACCTCGGCGACTTCAACGATCTCATGCTGATGGGTACGCTGGCCGGCGTCGAAATGGGGCTTGCGCTCGCCGGCGTGCCGGTGAAAAAAGAGGGCGTGCAGGCGGCGATGCAATATCTTGCGGAGTGCGCGCGCACGCCGGCACGCCGCGCCGCCTAGCGCCGCACGGCCAATGACAACGAGGAGGATGTGATGAGGACCTTTAGCCTTTTTGCGCCCGCGCTCGCCGCGGCCGCGTTCACCGCCAGCGCCTTTGCCTGGGAGCCGACCAAGCCGGTGGAAATTGTCGTCGCTGCCGGCGCCGGCGGCGCCTCTGACCAGATGGCGCGCATGATGCAGGCGGCGGTGCAGAAGAACAAGCTGATGAAGGAGCCGATGGTCGTCTCGCTGAAGGGCGGGGCCTCCGGCGCAGAAGCGCTGATGTACATGAAGTCGAGCGCCGGCGACCCGAACAAGGTGCTGATCGCCTATTCGCTCATCTACATGCTGCCGCTCTCGGCGAAGATCCCGTTCGACTGGCGCGAGCTCACGCCGGTATCGGTCATCGCGCTCGACCAGTTCGTGCTGTGGGACAACACCACGCTGCCCTACAAGTCGGTCAAGGAGTTCATCAATGCCGCCAAGGCGGCGAACCCGCCGTTCAAGATGGGCGGTACGGGTTCCAAGCGCGAAGACCATGTCCTCACCGTGTTCCTCGAGAAAAAGACCGGCGCCAAGTTCGCCTACCTGCCGTACAAGTCCGGCGGCGAAGCGGCGACGCAGCTCGTCGGCAACCACACGCAATCGAACGTCAACAACCCGTCGGAAAACCTGGAAGTCTGGCGCGCCGGTCAGGTGCGCCCGCTTTGCGTGTTCGACAAGGAGCGCATCCAGTACAAGAACAAGGTCACCGACAGCATGTCCTGGCACGATATCCCGACCTGCAAGGATGAAGGCGTCGATGTCCAGTACCTGATGCTGCGCGCCATGTTCCTGCCCGGGAAGGTCACCGCGGAGCAGACGGCGTTCTATGTCGATCTGTTCAAGAAGTTGACGCAGACCGCCGAGTACAAAGACTACATGGAGAAGCAAGCGCTGAAGCCGGTGTTCCTCAGCGGCAAGGACATGCTGAAGTTCCTGCAGGAGGATGAGGCGCTCAACAAGAACCTGATGACCGAGGCGGGCTTCGTCGCGAAGTAGCGGTGACGAGCAATCGCGCCGTCGACGTCGTCGTCTCGCTGCTGCTGCTCGCGCTGGCGGGGCTCCTCGGCTACGACAACTGGCGCACCGGCGTCTCCTGGGACGCGACCGGGCCGCAGCCCGGCTACTTCCCGTTCTACTTGGCCCTGCTGATGGCGGGCGCCTGCGTGTACGGACTGGCGAAGGAATATCTCGCCCGTCGGCAGCCGAGCGAAACATTCGTCACGCGCGAGCAGTTCACTCGCGTGCTGCAGGTATTCGTGCCCACGCTGGCATTCTGCGTGCTGACGCAATGGCTCGGCCTCTACGTCGCGAGCTTCCTCCTGATCGCAGGCTTCATGGCGTGGGTCGGGCGCATCGCCTGGTGGAAGTCGATTGTCACGGGGCTGGTGTTCGCCGTGCTGATGTTCGTCACCTTCGAGATCGCCTTCGACGTCATCATGCCGAAGGGGCCGGTGGAAGCGCTCTTCGGCCACTAGGATCGCGTGGAGGCTTTCAGCCTGCTGTGGTACGGCTTCGGCGTCCTGCTCACCTGGAAGACGCTGGCGCTGATGATGGTGGGCCTCGTGCTCGGCATCTTCGTCGGCGTGCTGCCGGGCCTCGGCGGCCCGAACGGCGTCGCGATCCTGCTGCCGCTGACGTTCACGATGGACCCGACCTCAGCCATCGTGATGCTGTCGTGTATCTACTGGGGCGCGCTCTTCGGCGGCGCGATCACCTCGATTCTTTTCAACATCCCGGGCGAAGCGTGGTCGGTCGCCACGACCTTCGACGGTTATCCGATGGCGCAGCAGGGCCGGGCGGCCGAAGCGCTGACCGCCGCCTTCACCTCGTCTTTCATCGGCTCGCTCGTCGCAGTGCTGCTCATCACCTTTCTTGCGCCCGGAATCGCCTCCTTTGCGCTGCGCTTCGGCCCGCCCGAGTTTTTCGCGGTCTATCTCCTCACCTTCTGCTCGTTCGTCGGCCTCGGGCGCGAGGAAAAGCACAAGACCATCATCTCCATGGCGCTCGGGCTGCTGCTCGCCGGCGTCGGCATGGACACCGTCTCGGGCCAGCTGCGCATGGTGTTCGGCTGGCCGGAGCTCTACCGCGGCATCAACTTCCTGGTGGCAGTGATCGGGCTTTTCGGCATCAGCGAGATCATGCTCACCATGGAAGAACGCCTCGCGCTGCGCGGCCACGCCGCTGCCATCAGCCTGCGCGTGGTGCTCAAGGTATGGAAGGAGATGCCGCGCTACTGGATGACGCTCCTGCGCTCCTCCGCCATCGGCTGCTGGCTCGGCATCACGCCGGGCGGTGCGATCGCGGCGTCCTTCATGGGGTACAACCTGGCCAAGCGCTTCTCCGACGACAAGGAGTCATTCGGCAAGGGCCGCATCGAAGGCGTGTTCGCGCCGGAAACCGCGGCGCACGCGTCAGGCACGTCTGCCTTGCTGCCGATGCTGGCGCTCGGCATTCCCGGCTCGGGCACCGCGGCGATCCTGCTGGGCGGGCTGATGGTCTGGGGACTCAATCCCGGTCCGCTGCTCTTCGTCGAGCACAAGAACTTCGTCTGGGGGCTGATTGCGTCCATGTATCTCGGCAACGTGGTGGGGCTCGTGCTCGTGCTGACGACGGTGCCCGTGTTCGCCGCGGTGCTGCGCGTGCCGTTTGCCGCGATCGCGCCGATGATCGTCGTTTCCTGCGCGATCGGTGCCTACGCCATCCAGAACGCGATGTTCGACATCTGGCTGATGCTGCTCTTCGGCGTGGTGGGTTACGTCTTCAAGAAGATCGGCATCCCGCTCGCGCCATTCACATTGGCGCTGGTGCTCGGCAATCGCGCCGAGGACGCGTTCCGCCTATCGATGATCGGCGCGGGCGGCGATCTGCGCGTCTTCTGGTCAAACGGGCTGGTGGGAACCATTACCACGCTCGCGCTGGTGCTGCTTTTCTGGCCACTGATTTCCGCCGGCTGGGACCGCCTGCGCGGCAAGGCTACCTAGGCTTCACGGGCCCCATCAGCGTATCCGGCAGCCAGGTCGCGATCTCGGGAAACACGCACAGGATGACGATCGCCAGGAACATGCAGAGCACATAAGGGATCGTTCCCCACATCACGCGCGTCACCGGAACATCCGGCGCGATCGCCTGCACGATGTAGATGTTCAGTCCCACCGGCGGGTGAATCAGCCCGACTTCCATATTGATGGTGAGGATCACGCCGAACCACACCGGATCGAAGCCCGCCGCGGTAATGATCGGCAGCAGAATGGGGCTTGTCATGAGGATGATGGCCGCCGGCGGGATGAAGAAGCCGCAGACCAGCAGGAACACGTTGATGAGGCCCATCAGCACCCAGCGATTGACGTGCATCTCGGCGATCGACTGGGCGAGGATCTGCGTGAGGTAGAGCGATGTCAGCATGTAGCCGAAGAGCACCGCGGCGGCGATGATCGTCAGGATCATGATCGATTCGCGCGTGGTATCGCGCAGGATCTGCCACCACTTCTCCGGGCTCCACATGCGGTAGATCAGCACCGCGCAGAGCACGCAGAGCGCCGCGCCCACGCCCGCCGCCTCCGACGGCGTCGCCACGCCGCCGTACAGCACCCACATCACGCCGATGATGATGGCGATGAACGGTGCGATCTTTGGAATCGACTGGAACTTCTCTTTCCAGCCGTAGCGGAAATCAGGCGCGTGCGCGCGGAAACCGCGTTTCCAGATGATGAAGAGCGTCCACACCATGAAGAGACCGGTGAGCAGCAGGCCCGGCATCACCCCGGCGAGGAACAGACGCCCGATGGAGGTCTCCGTGGCAATTCCGTACAGGATGAAGGTGATCGACGGCGGAATCAGGATGCCAAGGGTGCCGCCGGCGCAGATCGAGCCCGTTGCGACATCGTCCGGATAGCCGCGGCGGCGCATCTCGGGAATCCCCATCTTGCCGATCGCCGCGCAGCACGCCGGCGAAGAGCCGGTGAGCGCGGCGAAGATGGCGCAGGCGCCCAGGTTGGAGATGACAAGGCCGCCCGGCAGGCGATAAAGCCAGCGATCGAGCGCCTCGTACAAGTCCTTGCCGGCGGGCGACGAGCCGATCGCCGCGCCCATCATCACGAACATCGGGATCGACACCAGCGTGAAGTCGTTGAGTCCGGCATAAAACGTCTCGGCCACCACTTTGAGCGCGTCGAATCCCTGGAAGAGAATGAGGAACAGGATCGAGATCACGCCGAGACCGAACGCCACTGGCACGCCCGAGAGCAGCATCGCGAGGGTAACCAGGAGCACGAGCAGGCCTTGCGTAGTGGGGCTCATTCGAGATGCTCCGCGTCAGGCGCGCCGAACGGCTTTGCGCGACCGGTAAGCAGCTCGAACAGCTCCGCCAGGCATTGCAGCGCGAGCAGTGCCAGGCCGATCGGCATGGACGAGTAGGGAATCCAAAGCCGCGCGCGCCACATCGTGTCCGACACCCATTTCTGGCTCCACGCCTCCCACCAGAATTCAGCGGTCAGCACGGCAAGCACGACGGCGAAGAAGAGCGTGGTGAGCGAGGCGCCGACGGCGAGCCAATAGCGCGTCCGCGGCCCGGAGTAATGCGGCAGGATGTCGACATTGACATGGCCGCGCGTCATCAGCACATACGGGCTGCCGACGAACGTCGCCGCGATCAGGCAGTAGGTGGTGAAGTCCGTCTGCCAGATGGTGTTGTAGTTGAGCACATAGCGCACGAATACCATGTGGCAAACCACCAGTACTCCGGCGGCGATCAGGCCGGCGGCGACGAAGCCGCAGAGCTGGGAGAGCAACCGCATGCCGCGAACGTACGCCTGCATTCCGTGCCCTCCCCTTTTTTTGCACGGAGGCGGCGAGCCGCCGCCCCCGTTCAGGCGCCGTGGTTATTTCACCGAGAGCGCTTCGTCAATCAGCTTCTTGCCGTTCGGCACTTCCTTGGCGAACTCGGCATACGAGCTTTTCTCAGCGACCTTGAGCCACTGGTCGTACTCCTGCGGCGTGAGCGTCACCACCTCGACGTTATGGTCCTTGAACACCTTGACCATCTCGTCGTCGAGCCCTTTTGCCTTGGAGGCGAAGAAGTCGTGCGATTTCTTGCCCGCCTGGAGCAGCACGTCCTGCTGCTTCTTGTTCAGACGATTGAAGCTCTTCTTCGACATCAGCACGGGCTCGTACATGAACCACAGCGCGTTGTCGCCGGGCGCGGTGAGGCATTTCACCTGCTCGTAGATGCGGAAGGAAACGAAGCTGCCGGAGCTCGTGTCGGTCGCATCGGCGACGCCGGTCTGCAGCGCGTTATAGACCTCGTTGGATGGCACCGAAACGATCGAGGCGCCTGCCGCCTGCCACATTGAGGCGAAGGTCGGTCCGGCGGAGCGCACCTTGAGGCCCTTGATGTCGTCAGGCTTGCGTATGCAGCCGCGCTTTGAAGCGATGGCACCGGCCAGCCAAGCATCGGCGAGCACCATGACGCCTGCCTTGTCGATCTGCGCCTTGATGTCCTTCATGAAGGGTGAGTTGTTGAGGCGCTGGGCGCGATCGTGACTGCGCACGAGGCCCGGCATGAGTGTCGCGCCGAAGGCGCGCTGCTTGCCGCTCGCGTAGTCAAGCGGGAAGGACGAGATGTCGAGCTGGCCGTTGATCAGCGCGTTCCATTGCTCGTTCGGCTTGAACAGCGACGCGCCGGGATAGACCTGGACTTCGAGCTCGACGTTCGCCGCCTTCGCTTCGCGAGCGATGATCTGCACCATTTCGTCGCGCGCATCGCCGCGGCCGCCCGGAAACTGGTGCGACGCGCGAAGCGTAGTGGGGGCAGCGTAAGCGCCGGTAGCGAGGGCGAGCGCGCTCGCCAGCAAAGCCTGCGGTATGCGGGTCATGATCCTCCTCCTCGTTAAATATCCTATATCACCTTGGCGGCGCGCAGGCGCGCGATTTCGGAATCGCTCTTGCCCAGCAGCGCGCGCAGCACTTCATCGGTGTGCTCGCCGAGGACCGGCGGCGCCAGCCGGTATTCGAGCGGCGTTGCGGAAAAGCGCATCGGGCTCGCGACGAGCGGCAGCTTGCCGCCGGCGCGGTGCTTGAGCTCGATGCGCACGCCGCGTGCCTTGACCTGGGGTTCCTGGAATACCTGTGCCACATCGTTGATCGGCCCGTTCGGCACGCCGGCGGCTTCCAAGAGCTCGAGCCATTCGGCCTTGGTGCGCTTGCGGAACACCGCGGCGAGCAGCCGCGTGAGCTCGGCGCGGTTCTCGACGCGCTTGCCGTTGGTGGCGAAGCGTGCGTCGCTCGCGAGCTCCGCGCAGCCGGCGGCTTCGCAGAACTTGCGATACAAATTGTCGTTGCCGCAGGCGAGGATAATGTCGCCGTCGGTGCAGTGGAACGGCTGGTACGGCACGATATTCGGATGCAGGTTGCCGATGCGCTTGGGCGGCACGCCGGTGGCGAAGTAGTTGGTGTTCTGATACGCGAGCAGCGCAATCTGCGAGTCGAGCAGCGCCAGATCGAGATGCTGCCCTTGGCCCGAGCGCTCGCGATGCGCGAGCGCCGCGCAGATCGCAATCGAGGCATACATGCCGGTGATGATGTCCGCGATCGGCACACCGGCACGCTGCGGGCCGCCGCCCGGCGCACCGTCCGGCTCGCCGGTGACGCTCATCATGCCGCCCATGCCCTGGATCATGAAGTCGTAGCCGGGGCGTTCGCGATACGGGCCACTGTGCCCGAAGCCGGTCACGGAGCAGTAGACGAGCCGCGGGTTCAGTTCACGCAATTGCTCGTAGCCCAAGCCATAGCGCGCGAGGTCGCCAAACTTGTAGTTCTCGATCAGCACATCGGACGTCTTGGCGAGCTCGCGCGCAATCGCCTGGCCTTCGGGCGCCGCAATGTTCAGCGTGACCGACTTCTTGCCCCGGTTTGCCGAGGTGTAATAAGCGGAGTCCTTGGTCTCGCGCCCTTCACCATCGCGCACCCACGGCGGGCCGAAGGCGCGCGAGTCGTCGCCGGTTCCCGGGCGCTCGAGCTTGATCACTTGGGCGCCGAGGTCGGCCATGTTCTGGCTCGCCCACGGGCCGGCGAGCACGCGCGAGAGATCCAGCACGCGGATATGCGAAAGGGGTCCGGACATGGCTTGCGCTGGCGCTGAAAAGGGCGGAGTTTAGCGCGATGGTCCGGCATATCGTGCTGTGGCGGCTGAAATCGCCCGCGAGCACCGACTTCTGCGCGCTACGCACGGCGCTCGAGGCACAACGCGGGCGCATTCCCGGCCTGCTCAAGGTCGAGGTGGGGCGTAGCTACAACAGCGGCAAGCGCGCGGCCGATTTCGCCTTGATCTGCGATTTCGAGAGCCGCGAAGCGCTCGTCGCGTATCACCGGCATCCGGCGCATGCCGAGACGCGGGCCGTGGTCGATCCGCTCGTCGCCGAGCATTGGATCGCCGATTACGAGCTGTAGCTCACCAGACGCTGACCAGCATCCGCACCGCAAAACCGTAGAGAAGCAGCGCGAACACCGTGCGCAGCTGTTTGATCGGCAGCCGATGCGCGAGCCGCGCGCCGAGCGGTGCAGCCAGCATGCTGGTGGCGACGACGAGCCCGAGGGCCGGCAGATACACATAGCCAATGCCTGGCGCGGGCAAGCCCGGCACGCGCATACCGTGCAGGATGTAGCCGGCGGTGCCGGCGAGCGCGATCGGCAGCCCATTTGCGGCAGCGGTGCCGATTGCACGTCGCAAGGGCACCTTGCACCACGTCAGAAACGGAATGGTCAGGAATGCGCCGCCGGCCGCGACCAGGCTCGAGACTGCGCCGATTACCGCCCCGGCGCCGAAGATGCCGACGCTGCCGGGCAGCTCGCGCGTCGTCGGCGGCTTGAGGTCAAGCAGGATCTGCGTCGCCGCGTAAAACACCAACGCGGTGAAGAGCAGTGCGAGTGGCCGTGTTGCAATGAATCCCGCGAGCAGCGCCGCGACGAATGAACCGGCAAGTATCCCGGGTGACATGGCACGCGCAATGCGCCAGTCCACCGCGCCGTGCGCATGGTGTGCCCGCATGCTGGCGAGCGAGGTGAACACCATCGCGGCCATCGCCGTGCCGAGCGCCACGTGCAGGACATGCTCGGGCGGCAGGCCTTGTCCCGTGAAGACGAGGACGAGGAGCGGCACCATCACTACGCCACCGCCGATGCCCAGTAGCCCGGCCGCGAAGCCGACGAGGGCGCCAATGCCGAGGTACGCGGCCCACGGCATCATGGCGCGAGGAGGCGGGCCACGACCTCGGCGAAGCCGGCGCCCGCGCTCGCGCTGGTCACGTACTTGGGTGGAGAACTGAGCACGCTGGCGAAGCGCTGCACATTCGCGACGCCGACCGAGCGTGGGAAGAACGCGAACATCGGTGCATCGTTCGGCGAGTCACCAATATAGACGACCGACTCGCGCTCGAGCTCAAGCTCGATGGCGAATTCGTCGCGCAAAAGGCGCCGGCTCATCGCGAGCTTGTCGTAATCGCCGAACCAGCCGTTAACATGGATCGAACTCACCTTGGCATGCAGCCCTGCTGCGCGCATCAGCGCGGCGATGCGCTCGGCCTCGGCCAGTGGCAAGGGCGGCACGTCCTCGCAATAGTCGATGGCGAGATCGGTTTCGCGGTACGGCTGATCGGCGGCGAGCGCACAGCCAGGCACGGCCGCCAGAATGTCGCGCGCGATCTGAGCGAGGCGCTCGCGATGGCGAAGGCGCAGCTCCGGCGGCTCCTGATAGTGGCGGCGTAGCCGCCCGCCCGCGTAGCGGAAGTAGAAGGCGCCGTTTTCGCCCACCACGGCGTCGAGCGGCCACATGCGCGCAATGTGGTCGCACCAGCCGGCGGGGCGGCCGGTCACAGCGATCGTGCGCGTGCCGGCCGCGTGCAGGCGCTCGAGCGCGGCAAAGGCCTGCGCCGTGATCTTGCCGCCGGTGCTGAAGGTGTCGTCGATGTCGAAAAGCAGCGCGCGCACGCCGCGCGCGTCGAGCTCGGCGAGCGGCTTCACCGGCCGATGACCTCGGCGACGCGGCGGCGCTGCGCGGCGCTCATGTGCAGGCCGCATTTCGTGCGCCGCCACAGCACGTCGTCGGCCGAACGCGCCCATTCGTGCTCGAGCAGGTAGCGCAGCTCGCGCTCGGTGAGGCCGCCGCCATAGTCTTCACCGAGTTGTCCATCACCGAGCACGCTCGGCGTCTCGGAGCCATGGCGGCGGAACACGCCGCGCACGATGGGCTCCGGCAGGGCGCGGTAACGCGCGAACACCTGCTGTTGCGCGGCGGCGCGACTGGCGAATTCGCTGCCGGGCAGGGCCGCTTCGCCGGTCCACGGCCGCTTCATCTGCGGAAAGTACGGCGCGAGCTTTTTCAGCGCCTGCTCGGCGAGTCGGCGATAAGTCGTGATCTTGCCGCCAAACACCGAGAGCACCGGCGCGCCATCGTGCGCATGGTCGAGCCGCAACGTGTAGTCGCGCGTGATCGACGAGGGATCAGCGCTGCCGTCGTCGTAAAGCGGCCGTACGCCCGCGTAGCGCCAGACGAGCTGGCCCGGATCGATCGGCCGGGCGAGATAGCGGCTCGCCGCGGCGCAGAGATAGCGCACTTCGTCGTCAGTGGGCTCGGGCGTGGCGAAGTCGTCGACCGGCACATCGGTGGTGCCAATCAGGGTGAAGCGATCTTCGAACGGGATAATGAAGACCACCCGCCGGTCGTCGTTCTGCACGATGAAGGCGTGGTCGCCTTCATACAGGCGCGGCAGCACGATATGGCTGCCTTTCACCAGCCGGACCGCATCGCGGCTCGGCTGCCCGAGCCGCTCATTCAGCACATGCTTTACCCACGGGCCGGCGGCGTTGACGATGGCGCGCGCGCTGACTTCCTCGCCGTTTGAAAGGCGCGCGCGCCACTGGGCACCGTCGCGCCGGGCGCTCACGCATTCGGTGCCGACCATGACGCGGGCGCCGCGGCGCCGGGCGTCGAGGGCGTTCGCCACCACGAGGCGCGCATCGTCCACGCGGCAATCGGAGTAGACGAAGCCGTACCTCAAGCGAGGCTGCAGCGCCGCGGCGTAAGGTGGCGCATCGAGCCGCACGGCTTGCGATGCCGGCAGCATGGAGCGGCGCGCGAGATGATCGTAGAGAAAAAGCCCGACGCGGATCATCCAGCGCGGCCGCAGGTCCGGCACATGCGGGATGACGAAATGCAGCGGCCAAGCCAGGTGGCCGGCGATGCGCAGCAGGATTTCGCGCTCGGCGAGCGCTTCGGCCACCAGGCGAAATTCGAACTGCTCAAGGTAGCGCAGTCCGCCGTGGATCAGCTTCGACGACGCAGAGGAGGTGGCGCCCGCGAGATCGCCGCGTTCAACCAGCAGCGTGGCGAGCCCGCGGCCGGCGGCGTCGCGCGCGATGCCGGCGCCGTTGATGCCGCCGCCGATGACGAGAAGATCGTAGATCACCGCGCGGGCGAATATAGCGGAACAGCGCCCGCGTCACTCGAGGGCCTCGGCGGCCCCGGGGCAGACTGCTAGACGGTGCCGCTCGCCTTCTTCAGTTGATCGAGCTTCAGGACCTTGACCTGGATCTCGGGCTTGCTCTCGCGGTCCTTCTGCTCTTTCGCCAGCTGCTGCTGCCGACGGATCTTCTCAAACGTCTTCTTCACGTCCGTATCGAAGCTCGGACGGTAACGGAAGTCGGAATCGAGAATATGTTTCATGCAGTCTCCTGCTTGCGGTCCGCCGATTGTTCCAAAGGCGGGACGGCAGCCGTGCGGACGCCCCTTGGTCTTGACGGACTATCGGGGCACGGCGACGTCGAAATGCCCAGTCGGCGTTCCGACGACAGCCGTCGTTGGCGCCGCCAGACCTAGGTTTTCTTGCGCAGTCGCCGGATGGCGGCGAGCTGCGCCGCGAGCATTGCCAGCTCGCCTTCGACGCTGGCGATCTCCTGCTTGTCCTTCGCCTGGCGGCGCGCCTCTTCCGCGCGCTTGAGCGCCTCGGCGGCCTTGGCCTCGTCGAGGTCCGTGCCACGAATCGCGGTGTCCGCAAGCACCGTCACGACCTTCGGCTGCACCTCGAGGATGCCGCCGGCGACGAAGATCAGTTGCTCTTCCCCGCCGTCGGCCGGCTTGATGCGCACCGCGCCGGGTTTGATGCGGGTGATGAGCGGGGTATGACGCGGGTAGACGCCAAGCTCGCCCGCTTCGCCCGGCAGCACGACGAACTCGGCTTCGCCGGAGTAGATCGACTCCTCGGCACTCACCACATCGACGTGAATCGTGGCGTTCGCCATCAGAGCTTCTTCGCCTTCTCGAACGCTTCCTCGATCTGCCCGACCATGTAGAACGCCTGCTCCGGCAGCTGGTCGCACTCGCCGTTGACGATCATCTTGAAGCCCTTGATCGTGTCCTTGAGCGCGACGTACTTGCCTTCCTGCCCGGTGAAGTTCTTCGCCACCGTAAAGGGCTGCGACAGGAAACGCTGGATCTTGCGGGCGCGTGCCACGGCAAGCTTGTCCTCGGGAGAGAGCTCATCCATGCCCAGGATGGCGATGATGTCGCGCAGCTCCTTGTAACGCTGCAGCACCGCCTGCACGCCGCGCGTGGTGCTGTAGTGCTCCTCGCCGATGACGTTCGGGTCCACCTGGCGCGAGGTGGAATCGAGCGGGTCCACCGCCGGATAGATACCGAGCGCCGCGATGTCGCGCGATAGCACGACGGTGGCGTCCAGGTGCGCGAAGGTCGTGGCCGGCGAAGGGTCGGTCAGGTCGTCCGCCGGAACATAGATCGCCTGCACCGAGGTGATCGACCCGACCTTGGTCGAGACGATGCGCTCCTGCAGCCGCCCCATCTCCTCCGCCAGGGTCGGCTGATAGCCCACCGCCGAAGGCATGCGGCCGAGCAGCGCCGAGACTTCCACCCCCGCAAGCGTATAACGATAGATGTTGTCGACGAAGAACAGGATGTCGCGGCCTTCGTCGCGAAATTTCTCGGCCATCGTCAGCCCGGTGAGGCCGACGCGCAGGCGGTTGCCCGGCGGCTCGTTCATCTGGCCGAACACCATCGCCACCTTCGACTCCTCGAGGTTGTCGAGCTTCACGACTTCCGCGTCGATCATCTCGTGGTAGAAGTCGTTGCCCTCGCGCGTGCGCTCGCCGACTCCTGCGAACACCGAGAGGCCGGAGTGCTTGGTAGCGATGTTGTTGATCAGCTCGAGCATGTTCACCGTCTTGCCGACGCCCGCACCGCCGAACAGGCCGATCTTGCCGCCCTTGGCGAACGGACAGATGAGGTCGATCACCTTGATGCCGGTCTCGAGCAGCTCCACCGAGGGCGAAAGCTCGTCGAACTTGGGCGCGATCTGGTGGATCGAGCGGCGCTCCTCCGACTTGATCGGCCCGACGTCGTCAATCGGCCGGCCGAGCACATCCATGATGCGCCCGAGCGTGCCTTTGCCGACCGGCACCGAAATCGGCTGCCCGGTCCCGCGTACCCTCATGCCGCGGCGCAGCCCGTCCGAGGAACCGAGGGCGATGCAGCGCACGACGCCGTCGCCGAGCTGCTGCTCGACCTCGAAGGTCAGGCCTTTCTCGACCAGCGGGTTGTCGTCGCCTGCCTCGAGAATCAGCGCGTCATAGATGTTGGGCATCTGCTCGCGCGGGAACTCGATGTCGATCACCGCGCCGATCGACTGAACGATGGTGCCCTGACCCTCTTGTGCGTGTGCCATTCGCTTTCCTTATACGGCGGCCGCGCCGCCGACGATTTCCGATAGTTCCTTGGTGATGCCCGCCTGCCGGTTCTTGTTGTAGATGAGCGTCAGCTCGTCGATCAGCGTCGCGGCGTTGTCCGAGGCGGCTTTCATCGCCACCATGCGCGCCGACTGCTCGGAGGCCATGTTCTCCGCCACCGCCTGGAAGATCAGCGCCTCGATGTAGCGGGTCATGACCTGATCCAGCACCGCGCGCGCCTCGGGCTCGTAGATGTAGTCCCAGACGGTTTCGGGCGCGCCCAGGCGCTCGCCCGAAAGCGGCAGCAGCTGCTCGATGACCGGCTCCTGCTTCATCGTGTTGATGAAACGCGTATAGGCGAGCATCAGCCGGTCGAAACGGTCCGAGCTATAGCCGTCGAGCATCACCTTGACCGCGCCGATCAGCTTGTCCATCTGCGGCCGATCGCCGAGCTGCACCACGTGCGAGCTGATCTTCGCGCCGAGGCGCTGCATGAAGCCGAAGCCCTTGTTGCCGATGGCGCAGACCTCGATCTCCTCGCCCTGCGCCTGCCATTCCTTGTACTGATTGAGCACGAGGCGCAGCAGGTTCGTGTTGAGCGCGCCGCACAGACCCTTGTCGGTCGTGATGACGATGATGCCGACGCGCTTGACGCTGTCGCGATCGACCAGAAAGGGATGGCGATACTCGGGGTTCGCGTGCGAAATGTGCGCGGCGACGTTGCGGATCTTTTCGCCGTAGGGCCGCGCATGGCGCATGCGCTCCTGCGCCTTGCGCATCTTCGAGGCGGCCACCATCTCCATCGCCTTGGTGATCTTCCGGGTGTTCTGCACACTCCGGATCTTGAGGCGAATCTCCTTGGTACCGGGCATTAGAAGCTGCCGTTCTTCTTCCAGTCCTTGATCGCGTCATGCAGCGCCTTCTCGTCCTCGGCGGAGAGATCCTTCTTCTCCTCCATGCGGCCGACCAGCGCGCCGTACTTGCCCTTGACGTAGTCGCGCATCGATTTCTCGGCGGCGAGCGCTTTCTTCACCTCGATGTCGTCGAGGTAGCCGTTGTTCACGGCGAAAAGCGTGAGCGCCATTTCCCAGACCTGCAGCGGCTGGTACTGCGGCTGCTTCATGAGTTCGGTCACCATGCGGCCGCGCTCGAGCTGCTTGCGCGTCGCTTCGTCGAGGTCGCTCGCGAACTGCGCAAAGGCGGCGAGCTCGCGGTACTGCGCAAGGGCAAGACGCACGCCGCCGCCGGTGTCGCGCCGCTTCATGATCTTGGTCTGCGCCGCACCGCCGACGCGCGACACCGAGATGCCGGCGTTGATGGCCGGACGGATGCCGGCGTTGAAGAGATCGGTCTCGAGGAAGATCTGCCCATCCGTAATGGAGATCACGTTGGTCGGCACGAATGCGGTGACGTCACCGGCCTGCGTCTCGATCACCGGGAGCGCCGTGAGCGAGCCGGTCTTTCCCTTCACCTGGCCTCTGGTGAACTTCTCGACGTATTGGGAATTGACCCGCGCGGCGCGCTCCAGAAGGCGCGAGTGCAGGTAGAACACGTCGCCCGGATAGGCCTCGCGGCCCGGCGGACGCCGCAGCAGCAGCGACACCTGCCGGTACGCCCAGGCCTGCTTGGTCAGGTCGTCGTAGATGATCAGCGCATCCTGCCCGCGATCGCGGAAGTACTCTCCCATGGTGCAGCCCGCGTATGGAGCGATGTACTGCATGGCCGCCGATTCGGAGGCCGAGGCGGCGACGATGATCGTGTAAGCCATGGCGCCGTGTTCCTCGAGCTTCCTCAACACCGCAGCGATGGTCGAGGCCTTCTGCCCGATGGCGACGTAGACGCAGAAGAGGTCTTTGCCCTTCTGGTTGATGATGGTGTCGACCGCGACCGCGGTCTTGCCGGTCTGGCGGTCGCCGATGATGAGCTCGCGCTGGCCGCGGCCGATCGGCACCATCGAGTCGATGGCCTTCAGGCCGGTCTGCACCGGCTGGGAAACCGATTGGCGTGCAATGACACCGGGCGCGACCTTCTCGATGACGTCGGTCAGCTTGGCGTTGATCGGCCCCTTGCCGTCGATCGGCTGGCCGAGCGAATTCACCACACGGCCGAGGAGTTCCGGGCCGATCGGCACGGAGAGGATCTTGCCCGTGCTCTTGACCGCATCGCCTTCGGTGATGTGCGTGTACTCGCCGAGAACCACCGCGCCGACCGAATCACGCTCGAGGTTCAGTGCGAGGCAGAAAGTGTTGCGCGGGAATTCGAGCATCTCGCCCTGCATGACGTCCGAGAGGCCATGGATACGGCAGATGCCGTCGGTCACCGAGATCACGGTGCCTTGCGTGCGCATCTGCACGCCGGCATCGAGGTTCTGGATGCGGCTCTTGATCAGCTCGGAGATTTCCGAAGGATTGAGTTGCATGAACGCTCCTTAAGCTTTGAGGGCGGCTTCGAGCGCCGCGAGCTGCGCGCGTGCCGAGCCGTCGATCACCTTGTCGCCAAGCACGATCCTCACGCCGCCGATCAGCTCGCGGTCCACCGAAACGTGCGGCCGCACCTTGCGCCCGGTTTTCTTCTCCAGGCGCGCCACGATGTCCTTCAGCTGCGCCTCCGTGAGCTCGAACGCCGACTGCAGCGTCGCTTCGACCACGCCCTCGCGATCGTTTTTCAGCGCCTCGAACTGCTCGCGAATTTCAGGCAGCAACGTGAGACGATCGTTCTGCGCCAGCACACGCACGAAGTTTTCGGCGTCGCCGCTGAGCCGGCCGCCGAGAACAGCGATGAATAGGCCGGCGCGCTGCGCGTCCGAAAGTCGCGGATCCGCCGTGGCTCGACGCACGCGCGCATCGGCCGCCACGGCGGCCAGCCCGCCCAGCATCTCGGACCAGCGCGCGAGCGCGCCCGCTTCGTCGGCGAGCCTGAAGGCGGCTTCGGCGTACGGGCGCGCGACGGTACTCGGTTCGGCCATCTACAGCTGGCGCTTAATCGATTCGAGCAGTTCGGCGTGCACGCGCGTATCGACTTCACGCCGGAGGATCTTTTCCGCACCCGCGACGGCGAGGGAGGCCACGCGGTCACGCAGTTCTTCGCGCGCGCGCGTCACTTCCTGCTCGATTTCCGCCTTCGCGGCCGCGAGCTCGCGGCTGCCTTCATCCTTGGCGCTCTGGCGCGCTTCCTCAACGAGTTGAGCGCCACGCCGCTCAGCCTGGGCGAGGATTTCGGCCGCCCGCGCGCGAGCCTCCTTGATCGCTTCGTCGGCCTGGCGCGTCGAGACCTCGAGCGAGCGACGCCCCTGCTCGGCGGCGGCGAGACCATCGGCGATGGTTTTCTGCCGCGTTTCGATCGCGCGCAGCATCGGCGGCCAGACAAATTTCACCGTGAACCAGATGAACGCGGCGAAGGCAATGGCCTGCGCGATCAGGCTGAAATTGAGGTTCATCGTTTAGCGGAAAGCACTGGCGAGTGGATTCGCGAATGCGAAGAACATCGCAATACCCAGGCCGATGATGAACGAAGCGTCGATCAGGCCAAGCAGCAGGAACACCTTCGCCTGCAGCGAGTTGGTGAGCTCCGGCTGCCGCGCGGCGGCTTCCAGGAAGCGGCTGCACATGACGCCCACGCCGATGCAGGCGCCGGCGGCGCCCAAGCCGATCATCAGCCCGACACCGATGCCGGTATAGGCCTGCACCATCGCCAGCAGTTGAAGCTTGTCCATTCGAGTTCCCCTTTAGCGGATTAACGATTCAGTGGTGCTCGTGCGCCATCGAGATGTAC
This sequence comes from Burkholderiales bacterium, assembly GCA_035652275.1. Lineage (GTDB taxonomy): Bacteria > Pseudomonadota > Gammaproteobacteria > Burkholderiales > SG8-39 > SCGC-AG-212-J23. The sequence continues at coordinate 35,358 of DASREB010000180.1, read as the reverse complement.
ACGACGGTGAGCATCATGAAGATGTACGCCTGCAGCAGCACGATCAGGATATGGAAGATCGCCCAGCCCAGCGCCAGCACCGAGCCGGCGACCACGCCGCCGATGCTCGTCGCGGCGAGCATCCACAGCAGCAGGAAAAGGATCTCGCCCGCGTACATGTTGCCGAACAGACGCAGCGAGTGAGACAGCGTCTTTGACGTGTACTCCACGAGCTGGAACAGAAAATTCGCCGGCCACAGCAGCGGGTGCGCACCGAACGGGGAGCAAAAGAGCTCATGCAGCCAGCCGCCGAAGCCTTTCACCGAGATGGCGAAATAGAGACTCAGCACCAGCACGGAGATCGACAACGCGAAGGTGGTGTTGACGTCGGCCGTCGGCACGTAGCGAAAGCCGTGCTCCGACACGTGATGCGTGAGGAGCCCGACGATGTCGGCCGGCAGAAAATCCATGGCGTTCATCAGCACCACCCAGACGCCCACGGTCAGCGCAAGCGGCGCGATGAAGCGATGGCGATCGCCGTGCTGGAAAATGCCTTTCGCCGCGTCGTCGACGAAATCGATCATCAACTCGACGAACGCCTGGCGCCTGTTCGGCACGCCCGCTGTCGCACCGCGCACCACCCACCAGATGAAGCCGACGCCAAGCACGCCGAGCAAAATCGAGACGATCAGCGAGTCGACGTTCAACGACCAGAACGGTCCATCGCCAATCGGCTTGGTGAAGAACGCGAGGTGATGCTGGATGTAATCGGACGGGGTGAGGTCTGCCTCTGCGGCCATTTATCGAAACTTCAATCGAAACTTCAGTAATCGCGCACGAAAAAAGCCAGCGCAAAAATAATCAGCGTGATGATGAAACTGGCGATGAGCGCACCGACGACCGCCTGAGCATAGTGGGTCAGCACGAGCCACAGCAGCAGCACCGCCACGCCGAGCTTCACCGCTTCGCCACGCAGCGCACCCATCACTACGCCGCCCGCCGAAGGCGCGCCGCCAAGCGATGCCGCCAAGGCCGCGCTCAGCCCAGCGCTGATGCTGATGGCGCCGCCCGCCATCGCCGAGAGGGCGCCATCCCAGCCGGCAACGAGGCCGGAGAGCAGCGCAAGCGCCGTGGTCGCAAGGACTTGCCATTTCAGGACGGTGAGGACAGGTCTGCGCAGCTGGCGAAGCATGACGCGGTGATCTTCGCCCCTCGCAAAGGGGCGAAAGTATAACGCAAGCTTCATCACTTGAGCCGCTTCAGCAGCGCGTCGAGATGATCGAGGTTCGAGTAATGCAGCAGCAGCTTGCCGCGTCCCTTGCGCGACGGACGGATCTCCACCGTGGTGCCGAGCCGCTCGGACAGTTCCTCGGCCAGGCGCTCGAGGTCGCGGTCGGTACGCTTGCGCCGCCGCTGCGCCGGGGTCCGTAGCAGCCGCTGCACCAGCGCCTCGGTATCGCGTACCGAGAGGCCGCGCACCGCGATGCGGTTGCCGAGCTCGATCTGCCGTGCGCCATCGAGCGCGAGGAGCGCGCGCGCATGTCCCATCTCGAGCGCGCCGCGCATCAGCATGTCCTGCACGGGTCGGGCGAGCTTCAGCAGGCGCAGCATATTGCTCGTGGCGCTACGCGAGCGCCCGACGGCATCGGCGGCCTGCTCGTGCGTCATTTTGAATTCGTCGATCAGCCGCTGGACCGCCGCGGCCTCCTCCATCGGATTGAGATCTTCGCGCTGCACGTTCTCGATGAGCGCCATGACCAGCGCGGCTTCGTCGGGAACCTCGCGTACGATCGCCGGAATCTGCTCGAGGCCGGCGATCTGCGCGGCGCGCCAGCGCCGCTCGCCGGCGACGAGTTCATACCCGCCATCGAGCCGCCGCACCACCACAGGCTGTAGCACGCCCTGCGAGCGGATCGATTGGGCGAGCTCGGCAAGCGAGCGCTCGTCCATCTGGGTGCGTGGCTGGTAGCGCCCGGGCCGAATCGACGCCACTTCGAGCGTGGCGAGCGCCTCGCGCGGCGCCTCGTCGGCGCCGAGCAGCGCATCCAGTCCCCGCCCGAGTCCTTTCGCCTTCATGCCGCCGCGCCGAGGATCTCGCTCGCCAGCGCGACGTAGGCCTGCGCGCCCTTCGAGCTCGCGTCCCACAGGACCGCCGGCACGCCGTAGCTCGGCGCTTCCGCCAGCCGCACGTTGCGCGGTACGAGCGTGCGATACACCTTGTCGCCGAAGTGCGCCTCAAGCTGCTGCGAGACCTGCTGCGAGAGCGTGTTGCGAGGGTCATACATGGTGCGCAGCAGGCCGGCAATCTCGAGCTGCGGATTCAGGTTCGCCCGCACCCGCTTGATCGTCGCCACGAGGTCCGACAGGCCTTCGAGCGCGTAGTACTCGCATTGCATCGGGATCAGCACCCGCTGCGCCGTGGTGAGCGCATTCACCGTCAGCAGGCTGAGCGACGGCGGGCAATCAATCAGCACAAAATCATATTCGTGCAGCACGCGTTCGAGCGCCGCTTTCAGCCGCGACTCGCGGCCGGGCAGCTCGACCAGTTCGATTTCCGCGCCGGCGAGCTCGCGGTTCGCGGGCACCAAATCAAAGCCGCCCTGCTCGCTTCGGGTGCGTGCCACTGCCAGCTCGCACAGGCCGAGAAGCACGTGATACACGGTGCGCTGCACTGCGCGCTTGTCGACACCGCTCCCCATGGTGGCGTTGCCCTGCGGGTCGAGGTCGATCAACAGCACGCGGCGGCCCGCCTGCGCGAGCGCGGCCGCCAGATTGACGCTGGTGGTGGTCTTGCCAACGCCGCCCTTCTGATTGACCACCGCGAGAATGCGGGGCGTGCTCATTTGCCCAGCTCGCACAGCACCAGATGCCGCTCGCCCGTGAGAAACGGTACCTCGAGCGCAATAACGGCTTTGCAGTGCACATCCGCGGGTAGTTGAGCGAGCTCCGCCTGCGGATGCTTGCCTTTCATGGCGGCGAGCATGCCACCTGGTCGCACGAGGTGGCGGCAGGTCGCGACAAAGTCGGCGAGCCGCGTGAAGGCGCGCGAAATTACGAGCGCAAAGCGACTCGCGGGCCGCCATGCTTCGACGCGACCCTCGTGCACCTCGACGTTGTTCAATTCCAATTCGATCTTCGCCTGCCGCAGGAATGCCGCCTTCTTCTGGTTCGCTTCGATGAGCGCAATTTGCCACTGCGGCTTCACCAGCGCGAGCGGAATGCCCGGCAAGCCGGCACCCGAACCCGCGTCGGCAATGCGCGCGGCTTGCGCTAGCGGCAGATGCGGCAAGACGGCGAGCGAATCGAGCAGGTGGTGACTCACCATGCGCAGCGGATCACGAATTGCGGTCAGGTTGTAAATGCGGTTCCATTTGTCGAGCAGCGCCAGATAGTGCAGCAGTTGCTCGCGCGCGCTAGCGGCAAGCGGAAGCGCCAAATGTTCCAAGCCGCGCTCGAGCGCGGTGCGCGGCGTCATGCCGTTTTCGTGGACGGCTGGAACCCTCTCTTCAAATGCACCAGCAGCAGCGAAATCGCCGCCGGGGTGATGCCGGAGATGCGCGATGCCTGACCGATGGTCTCGGGACGGTGGCGGTTGAGCTTTTGCTGCACTTCGACCGACAGCCCTTTTACGCCGCGGTAATCGAGATCGCGGGGCAGCGCGAGCCCCTCGAACTCCCGCCGGCGCGCAACCTCCTCACGCTGGCGCTCGATGTAGCCGTCGTACTTCACCTGGATTTCGAGCTGTTCGGCTACCTCGGTGGAAGCGGGCGCCTGCTGCACCAAGTCGCCGTAGTGCACTCCTGGACGTTTCAAAATCTCTATAGCAGGCCGCTTTTGCCGAGAGCCAGCGCTCACCATCAAAGCGCTAAGGCGCTCCCTCTCCCGGGCGATGGCATCCCGTTTGCGATTGAACGCGTCCCAGCGCTGGTCGTCCACCAGTCCGAGGCGGCGGCCATTGTCGGTCAAGCGGAGGTCGGCGTTGTCCTCGCGAAGCTGCAGTCGGTATTCGGCGCGGCTGGTGAACATCCGGTAGGGCTCGGATACTCCGCGGGTGACGAGGTCGTCGACCAAGACGCCCAAGTACGCCTCGTCTCGCTGCGGGTACCAGGGCGCTTCCCCGCTGCAAAGGCGCGCAGCGTTCAAGCCGGCGAGCAGCCCCTGCGCCGCCGCTTCCTCGTACCCGGTAGTGCCGTTGATCTGCCCGGCGAAGAACAGCCCCCGCAGCGATTTCGTCTCCAGCGCCGCGTGGAGGCTGCGCGGATCGAAATAGTCGTACTCGATCGCGTATCCCGGCCGCACGATGTGGGCTTGCTCCAGGCCGCGAATCGAATGCACCAGCTCGAGTTGGACGTCAAAAGGCAGGCTCGTCGAAATGCCGTTTGGGTAGAGCTCGTTCGTCGTCAGACTCTCGGGCTCGATGAAGATCTGGTGGCTCGACTTGCCGGCAAAGCGATGAACCTTGTCCTCGATGGAGGGGCAATAGCGCGGGCCGACGCCTTGAATTACGCCCGTGAACATCGGCGACCGATCGAGCGCGCCACGAATGATCTCGTGCGTGCGCTCATTCGTCTGCGTAATCCAGCAAGGCAGCTGCTGCGGATGCATGCTGCGCTCGCCGATGAAGGAGAACACTGGCTCTGGCGAATCGCCCGGCTGAACTTGCATGACCAAAAGGTCCACCGAGCGGCGATCGAGCCGTGGCGGCGTCCCGGTCTTGAGCCGCCCGACTGGCAGCTTCAGCTCGCGCAGGCGCGCCGCGAGGGCCGTGGCGGCCGGCTCACCAGCGCGGCCGGCGGTATGGTTTTTCAGCCCGACGTGAATCAGGCCGGCGAGAAATGTCCCGGTCGTAAGCACCACGGCCCGCGAGCGAAACTGCAGTCCCATTTCGGTGGCGACGCCCACCACGCGTTCGCCTTTGACCAACACATCGTCGACCGCCTGCTGGAAAATCATCAGGTTCGCTTGGTTTTCAAGGCGGTGGCGGATCGCATGGCGGTACAGCACACGGTCCGCCTGGGCGCGGGTCGCTCGGACGGCGGGGCCCTTCGAGGCGTTCAGTGTGCGGAACTGGATGCCCGCCTCGTCGGTGGCCAACGCCATGGCGCCGCCGAGCGCGTCGATTTCCTTCACCAGATGGCCCTTACCGATGCCACCGATCGACGGGTTGCAGGACATCTGGCCGAGCGTCTCGACGCTATGAGTCAGGAGCAGGGTACGGCGTCCCATCCGCGCTGCAGCAAGGGCAGCTTCGGTGCCGGCATGGCCGCCGCCGACCACGATGACGTCGAACTCTGCGGGATATTTCATGGGATGCGCGATTTTACGCGACGAGCAAGAGGAGCGCGATTTAGCGGTGTGGTTTCACGTGGAACAATGGCTGTGTTGCACTGCAGCAAGTGGCCATGATTTCGCTAGAGCGCTACGCCACGCTGTTTGCCGACGGCGGCGTGCGTTACCTGTATGCCGCGTCCGTCATCGGGCGGCTGCCGATCGGCATGTGTGGCTTGGCGATTCTGCTCCTCGTGCAAGCGGCACGCGGTTCTTTCGCCACTGCCGGCGCAACCACCGGCTGTTACGTTGCCGGACTGGCTGCGATCGCGCCCGCCATCGGACGATGGATTGACCGCCGCGGCCCGCGAGCTGCGCTGCTCATCTGCTCGCTGCTTTTTCCGACGTCATTGGTGGCGCTGATTGCCGCCGTAGTGCTGCAGGCGTCGCTGTGGCTCGTCTTTACGTGCGCCGCCGCTGCAGGGGCGACTTTTCCGCCGATTACGGTCTGCATGCGCACTTTCCTGCGGCAACGCTTCGTCGACGAAGCCGCGCTTTCGACTGCATATTCGGTCGATTCGGTGCTGATCGAAGTGATGTTCATCGCCGGCCCGATGTTGGTTGCGCTGCTTGTCGCCGTCGCGTCGGCCGCCATCGCCGTGGTGTGCGCCGCCGCGTGTGCCTTCGTCGGCGTACAACTCTTTCTGCAGTCGGCGGCGCTGCAGGAGTGGCGGATCGAGCGTCGCACGGCGCGCACGCTCCTCGGTCCGCTGGTGGACGCGCGATTCATCACACTCGTTATGATCGTCGCCTGCTACGCCGTGGCTTTTGGACTGACGGAGATTGGCGTTGCCGCGTATGCGGCCGAGGCGAACCGGCCTGCGCTTGCCGGCGTCTTCCTCGGAGTGATGAGCGCCGGCAGCGCGCTCGGCGGACTTGCCTATGGCAGCCGGCATTGGGGGATGCCGCTCGCCCGGCAGTTCAGCGTGACGCTCGCAGTGATGGGCGTGGGACTTTTGCCGCTCGCGCTGCATTGGGGCATTGGCGCCTTCGCCGTCTTTTCGACATTGGGTGGCATCGTCATGGCGCCGGCGCTCATCATCCAGTCAATGCTGGTCGCAAAGACGGCGCGTCCCGAGCATGCGACCGAAGCGTTTACCTGGTCGACGAGTGCGCTGCTCGCCGGCGTCGGAATCGGCATGGCGCTCGGTGGAACGCTGGTGGAGTACTGGCAATCGCCCGCGGCCTTCTGCGCGGCCGGCACTGCGGCGATTGCCGCCGCGGCCGGTGCCTACTTGCTGCGCGAGGGCTAGGCGGCGAGCCGCTCGTGCATGCGCCCGCGCCGCGCGTCGAGCGCGGACGGCGCGTGGGCGCCGAGCTTCTCAAAAAGCTCGTCGTGCGATTTCAGCTCGTCCTGCCACGCCGCCAAGTCGATGCGGCTGAGCTCAGCGTACTGCGCCGGCGTGAGCTTTGTTTCGAGGCCGTGCCAGTTCAGATCCTCGAAGCGCGGCATGATGCCGAGCGGGGTCTCCACACCGCGCCCGCGGCCCTGGCAGCGCTCAACGACCCACTGCAGCACTCGCATGTTTTCGCCGAAGCCCGGCCAAATGAAGCGACCTTGGGCATCGCGGCGGAACCAGTTGACGCGGAAAATGCGGGGCGGCTGCTTCACCACACGGCCCATCTTCAGCCAGTGGGCGAAGTAATCGCCCATGTTGTAGCCGCAGAAGGCGAGCATCGCCATCGGATCGCGACGCACCACCCCCACTTTACCGGTGATGGCGGCGGTGGTCTCGGAGCCGAGCGTGGCCGCCATGTACACGCCGTCCTCCCATGTCGGTGCCTCAACGACGAGCGGCACTGTCGATGAGCGGCGACCGCCGAAGACAAATGCCGCAATGGGCACGCCCTGAGGGTCTTCCCAGCTCGGATCGAGTGAAGGGCACTGCGATGCCGGAACCGTAAAGCGAGCGTTGGGATGAGCCGCAAGGCGGCCTTTCTTGCCGTCTTCTGGCGTCCACGGTCTGCCCTGCCAGTCGGTGAGCTGTGCGGGCGGCTCGCTTGTCATGCCTTCCCACCAGACGTCGCCTTGCGGCGTGAGGGCGACGTTGGTGAAGACGACGTTCTCGCGCAGCATCTTCATCGCGTTCGGATTGGTGTGCTCCGAGGTGCCCGGCGCGACGCCGAAGAGCCCGTATTCGGGGTTGATGGCGCGAAGGCGACCGTCGGGGCCGGGCTTGATCCAGGCGATGTCTTCGCCCACGGTCGTCACCTTCCAGCCCTCGAAGGCGGGCGGCGGAATAAGCATCGCCAAGTTGGTCTTGCCGCAGGCGGAGGGGAAAGCCGCGGCGACGTAGCTTTTCTCGCCGGTCGGCGCCTCGATGCCGAGGATCAGCATGTGCTCGGCAAGCCAGCCTTCGTCGCGCGCCATTACCGAGGCAATGCGCAGGGCGAGGCACTTCTTGCCGAGTAGCGCGTTGCCACCGTAGCCCGAGCCGAACGACCAGATCTCCCGCGTCTCCGGGAAGTGCACGACCCATTTTTCTTTGTCATTGCAAGGCCAGGCGACGTCTGCCTGACCGGACTCGAGCGGCGCGCCTACCGAGTGCACGCACGGCACGAACTTGCGCTGCTCGCCGAGCCATTCAACCACCGGGCGCCCCATGCGTGTCATGACGCGCATGCTGACGGCGACGTAGGCTGAATCAGTTATTTCCACGCCGACGTGCGCGATTGGCGAGCCAATCGGCCCCATGGAGAAAGGCACCACGTACATGGTGCGACCGCGCATACAGCCGTCGAACAGGCTTTCCAGCTTGGCGCGCATCTCGCGCGGGTCGACCCAGTTGTTGGTGGGACCTGCGTCCTCCTGGGAACGGCTGCAGATGAAGGTGCGCTCCTCCATGCGCGCGACGTCGCTCGGGTGCGAGCGTGCAAGGAACGACTTCGGTCGCAGCGCCGGGTTCAGGCGGATGAACGTGCCCTTGGCCACCAGTTCGTCGCAAAGCCGCTCGTACTCTGCCTGCGAGCCATCGCACCACACGACATTGGCCGGCTCGGTACGACGGGCGAGGTCGGCGACCCACTGCCGCAGCTGCCCATGGCGTACCCATTCAGGCGCGGTAAACGCAGCGTTCATCCAGGCTGACTCCAGAAAGTCAAAGGCCCAGCGGAGCTGGGCCGGGGCAATAGCGGTTCGTTCAGGCCGCGGATTGTAGCACCCGGGCCGTCGCTCGGGCTTAGGACAAGCCCTCCGCCGTTCGGATAATGTGTTTATATTCAGATATTTGTCACATCGAAACGCTATTTGCCGATGCAGAAGCGGCTAAAAATTTCACCCAGCAAATCGTCGCTCGTGAACTCGCCGGTGATTGTCCCGAGAGCCTGATGGGCAAGGCGCAGCTCTTCAGCGAAGAGTTCCCAGTGCGTTTCCTGCTGAGCTGCGTTGGCAAGGTGCTCGCTCGCGACCGCAAGCGCCCGCAGGTGACGCTCGCGCGCAAGAAAAACCGTCTCACCGCTCGCGGACCATCCGGCCGCGCGCAGGATGGCTTGCCGCAGCTCGGGCAGCCCCTCCTCGGTTTTCGCCGAAACCCCGAGGGCACCGGCGGGCGCACGAAAGCCCGGATGCAGGTCGATTTTGTTGTACACGTCGATGCGTGCGGCTTCGGTCGCTAACGGCGGCGTGATGGCGTCGCGCGAGCCCGTTTCGTGAACCACGATGACGATATCGGCGCGCTTGAGCTCCTCGTGGGTGCGCGCCATGCCCAGACGCTCGATTTGGTCGGCGGAGTCACGCAAGCCGGCGGTATCGACGAGCACAAGCGGCACGCCCTCGATCTGGATCGGCTCGCGCAGTGCATCGCGTGTCGTGCCCGGGACCGGCGTCACGATGGCGCGCTCCTCGCCGGCCAGGCGATTGAGCAGGCTCGACTTGCCGACGTTCGGCGGCCCAACGAGTACCACGTGGACGCCGCTGCGCAATAGGCTTCCTTGCCGGCTCCGCGCGAGCACTTCGTCCAGCGCCGCGCGCATGGTGCGCAGGCGCTGCGATGTGTCGTGCCGGTGAAGCTCGTCGAGCTCGTCTTCGGGGAAATCAAGCTGCGCTTCGGTGAGCGCACGCAGCTCCACCATCTGACGCTGCAACGCGTCGATCGCCGCGGAGAACTCGCCGGTAAGCGAGCGCAGTGCGCTACGAGCCGCTTCGCGGCTCGCGGCATCGATGAGATCGGCGACCGCCTCGGCCTGCGCAAGATCGAGCCGGCCTTCGAGAAAAGCGCGGCGCGTAAATTCGCCCGGCTCGGCAAGGCGCGCGCCGGCATCGAGGCAAGCGGCGAGCAGCGCGTTCATGACCACCGGGCCGCCATGCCCGTGCAGCTCGAGCACGTCCTCGCCGGTGTAGGAAGCGCCCGCGGGAAAATAAAGCGCCAGTCCTTCGTCGATCGCTTCGCCGTGGGTATCCTTAAAGCGCGAGAACTGCGCGCCACGCGGTGCCGGCAGCCGCCCAAGCAGGGCTTGCGCAACGCGCGCAACGCAGGGCCCGGAGATGCGCACGATGCCAATGCCGCCTCGACCGGCAGGTGTCGCGATCGCGGCGATCGTGTCGCGGCTTACCTCATCGCTTGGCATGGGCAGGTTTGTCGCGATTGAACATGCGCTGAATCTGCCATTGCTGGGCGATGGAGAGGATGTTGTTGACCAGCCAGTAGAGCACCAGGCCGGCGGGAAAGAAGAAAAAGAAGATGCTGAAGAAATAGGGCATGAACTGCATGACCTTCGCCTGCACCGGATCCGGCGGCGTCGGGTTCATGCGCGTCTGCAGCACCATCGTCGCCGTCATCAGGATCGGCAGCACGAAGTACGGATCGAGGGCGGCGAGATCGTGGATCCACAGGATGAACGGCGCGTGCCGCAGCTCGATCGCGGCGAGCAGCACCCAGTAAAGCGCGATGAACACCGGAATCTGCACCAGGATCGGAAAGCAGCCGCCGAGCGGATTGATCTTCTCGGTCTTGTAGAGCTCCATCATCGCCTGGTTCATCTTCTGCCGGTCGTTGGCGTACATCTCCCGGATCTTGGTGAGGCGCGGCGTGATGAGCTTCATCTTCGCCATCGACCGGTAGCTTGTTGCCGAGAGCGGAAAGAACACGAGCTTGATGAGCACGGTCAGAAGGATGATGGCCACACCCCAATTGCCGGTCAGGCCGTGCAATTTTTCGAGCAGCCAGAAAAGCGGCCAGGCGATGATCGCGAGCCAGCCGTAATCGACCACCAGATCGAGTCCCGGAGCGGCGGCTTCGAGTCGCCTTTTTTCCTGCGGCCCGGCGTAGAGCGGAACATCGACCGTGGCATCCGCGCCGCTCGCCACGTTCACCGGTACGAGCAGCCGGCCGGCGTAGCTGCCATCCTGGCGCTTCTCGAGCAAATAGTCGCGCAGCATGCCTTGCGGCGCGAGCCAGGCGGAGACGAAGTAGTGCTGCACGAGGGCGAGCCAGCCGTCCTTCGCCTGCTTGACGTAGTCGGCCTTGCCCTTGTCGATATCGGCGGGATGGACCTTCTGGTACTTGTGCTCCTCGCTGTAGACGGCAAATCCGGTGAAGCTCTGCGCACCGAAGGTTTCCGCGACCGAATTGCGCTGGCCTTCCGGTTTGCCGTCGTGCGTCAGCTGGAAATACGCATAGGTGGCAAGCGGCGCCTTGCCGCCGTTATGCACGCGCATCGAGACGTCGATGACGTAGCTATTACGCCGGAAGGTGTAGGTCTTCTCTACCGCCACGCCGTCTTTGCCGGTTGCCGTCAAGCGCAGCTGTACGCGATCGGCGCCCGGAGCGAGCGCGCGCGGCCCGGCGCTCGCCTGCCACAGGCTGCGATGGTTGGGCCCGCCATCGCCGGCAAGTCCGCTTTGCGCTTCGTATTGATGCGCGGGACTGATGAGGACGAAATTCTTATCCGGATCGGCGGAGTCCTTGTGCTTCAGCAGCTCGAGGCGCTTCAGCGTGCCGCCGAGCGTATCGATCTCGGCGACGACGAGGTCGGTGGTGATGACAATGCTCTCGCCCTTTTGCGCCGCAGTCGCCGGAGCACCGATCGTCGCTCCCTGACTCGGCGCCGCGGCAGCGCTCGGCGCCTTCGGCGCGGCCGCCTGCTCGGCATGCGCCGGCGGCTTGGGCTGATGCTCGCGCTGCCACGCTTCCCACAGCATGAGCACCGAAAAACCGAAGATGAAAAGAAGGATGAGCCGCTGCGTGTCCATGCTCAAGGCACCGGATCGTAACCGCCGGGGTGCCAGGGACCGCAGCGACACAGGCGGCGCGCGATGAGCGCGCCGCCTCGCCAGGCGCCGTGGCGCTCAAGCGCCTGCTCGGCATATTCGGAGCAGCTCGGGTAGAAGCGGCAGGCCGCCGGGAGGAGCGGGCGCACGAACCAGCGATAGCCGATGACGAGCGCTCGCAGTGCGCGGGTCATCACGGCGCGAGACGACGCAGCAGTTCGCGCAGCTGCCGGATCATGCTCGGCGAGCCGCGTACGCCGTAGGGCGGCCGGATCAGGAGCTCGAGGCTCCCCAGGTTTTGCTGCTCGAGTCGGAAAGCTTCGCGGATACATCGCTTGATGCGGTTTCGCTCGACGGCAGCGGCAGCATGTCGGCGCGAGATGAGAATCCCCAGACGCGGCGTTTGCGCGGCGCCGCGCCCAACATAGAACAGGTAGCCGGCCAGGCTTCGCCGCTCGCCCTCACGCAGCAGCTGCTCGAACTGCGCCTTGCGGCGCAGCCGGCGACTTGCACCGAGGCCGAAACGCTTGCCGCGCGCCGCTACAACCGCTACAGCCCGACGCGCCGGCGGCCACGCGCGCGCCGTTTGCGCAGCACCGCTCGTCCGCCGCGCGTGCGACTGCGCACGAGGAAGCCGTGGCGGCGTGCGCGGCGCGTCTTCGACGGCTGATAGGTGCGCTTCATGGGCTGTTCCGATGCGAAAAAGGGCGGTATTAGAGCGTGCTGCCGAATGCGTTGTCAAATCGAAAAAGCATCGCGCGAGCGCTGTGGATAACCCGTCGCCGCCAAGGTAAAATTCAGGCTCGCTTTAGGCCAACTAAAAGATGCAAAACCTCTGGGACGCCTGCTTGCGTCGTCTTGAGCAGGAGCTGCCCGCGCAACAGTTCAATACTTGGATTCGGCCTCTTGCGCCCGAGTCGGGCGCAACGGAAGACGCGCTGATTCTGACCGCGCCGAACCGCTTCGTGCTCGAGCTGGTGCGCGAGCGCTTTGCCGCGCGCATCGAACGCCTGGTCGCCGAAACGAGCGGCCGGGAAGTCGGCTTGCGCCTGGTGCTCGCGCGTGGCGGCGAGCTGAGCCTGCGCCCGACCGCCCCCGCGGCGCGCGCCACGCCCGAGCCGGTTGTGCAGGAGCGCTCGCGCCTGAACCGCGGCTTCTCGTTCGACAGCTTCGTCACCGGCAAAGCGAACCAGCTGGCGCGGGCAGCGGCCATCCAGGTCGCGGAGAACCCTGGAATCTCCTACAACCCGCTGTTCGTCTACGGCGGCGTCGGCCTCGGCAAGACGCATCTGGTTCAAGCGATCGGCAACCAGGTCGCCGACCGCCGTCCCCAGGCACGCATCCGCTACATCCACGCCGAGCAGTACGTTACGGACGTGGTACGCGCTTACCAACAGAAGTCTTTCGACGAGTTCAAGCGCTATTACCACTCGCTCGACCTGCTCTTGATCGACGACATCCAGTTCTTTTCCAACAAGGGACGCACGCAAGAAGAGTTCTTCTACGCTTTCAATGCCTTGGTCGAGGCGCACAAGCAGATCGTTATCACCTGCGATACCTACCCGAAGGAAATCGCCGGCATGGAGGAGCGGCTGATCTCGCGCTTCGGCTGGGGACTGACCGTGGCGATCGAGCCTCCCGAACTCGAGATGCGGGTCGCGATCGTGTTGAAGAAGGCTGAAGCGGAGGCGGTGCCGGTTTCCGAGGAAATAGCCTTCTTCATAGCCAAGCACATCCGCTCGAACGTACGCGAGCTGGAAGGGGCGCTGAAAAAGGTATTGGCCTTTGCGCGCTTCACCGGCCGTGAGCTTTCGCTCGATCTCGCGAAAGAAGCGCTGCGCGACATCCTCAATCTGAACAGCCGCCAAGTCAGCGTCGAAGGCATCCAGAAGACCGTGGCCGAGTACTTCAAGATCAAGATCTCGGACATGCATTCGAAAAAGCGCAGCCGCAACGTTGCCCGCCCGCGCCAGGTGGCGATGGCGCTGGCGAAGGACCTGACGCAGATGAGCTTGCCCGAGATCGGCGAAGCGTTCGGCAATCGCGACCACACGACGGTGCTGCATGCCTGCCGCACGATCGCCAGCCTGCGCAGCCGCGACAGTTCGCTGAACCGGGACTATCTGGTGCTCGAACAAGTGCTGAAGGGTTAACAAGCTGTGAACGAAGCGCGTGTGATTTGTGAATAAGCGGCCGGATCGGACTCACGACCGCGAACTGTCCCCAGAGCCTCTTCGCAGTTCCACAGCCTTTCCCCGCTGTCCGAATCGAGACAAGCGGCTGCCCGCAAAGCCTTTTTGTGGCTTATCCCGTCCTGACGGCGCCCTTATTAGCTATTACTAATTAGGTAAAACAATGATTAAAGCAAAGCGAGATGAGCTCCTCACACCGCTGGCGGCGGTCAGCGGAATCATCGAGCGCCGCCATACGCTGCCGATATTGTCGAACGTGCTCATCGACGGGGCTGCCGACACGCTCGCTTTCCTGGCGACCGACATCGAGATCCAGATCACGGCGCGAAGCGGCCTCTCGGGCTCGCGCGAGACGCGCGCCCTCACGGTCGGCGCCCGCAAGCTGCTCGACATCCTGCGCGCACTGCCCGACGAGGCGGAAGTGAGCTTGCAGGCTCAGGACAAACGCCTGCTGGTCAAGGCCGGCCGCAGCCGTTTCACCCTGCAGACCTTGCCGGCCGAGGATTTCCCGCGGCTTGCCAAGGCGAGCGGCGAGCCGGCGCGCTTCGTCTTGCCGCAGAAACTGCTACGCCGGCACCTCGCGCTGGTGCACTACGCCATGGCGCAGCAGGATATCCGTTACTACCTCAATGGTTTACTGATGGTGGCCGATGGCGGCGAGCTACGCCTGGTGGCCACCGATGGCCACCGCCTCGCCTTCAGCTCGCTCGAGCTGCCGGCGAGCCTGCCGCGCCATGAGGCCATCGTGCCGCGCAAGACGGTGCTCGAGTTGACCAAGCTTTTGACCGACACCGACGACGAAGTGCGCATCGAATTGTCCGCGACGCAGGCCTCATTCAGCTTTGGTTCGATCGATCTTGTGTCGAAGCTGGTGGACGGCAAATTCCCCGACTACACGCGAGTCATCCCGACGCAGCACAAGAACCGGCTGCGCACGCAGCGCGAGCCCCTGCGCCAGGCGCTGAGCCGGGCAGCGATCCTGTCCAACGAGAAATTCCGCGGCGTGCGCTGGGTCCTGAGCGATGGCAGCCTGAAGATCATTTCGTCCAACGCCGATCAGGAGGAAGCGCAGGAGGAGCTCGAAGTGAGCTACAGCGGCGATGCGCTCGACATCGGCTTCAATGTCAATTACCTGCTCGACGTATTGAACAACGTAGCCGGGACCGAGCTCGAATGCGCCTTCGGCGATGCCTCGTCGAGCGCGCTCATCAGCTATGCGAGCGAAAAAGACTTCAAGTACGTCGTCATGCCGATGAGGATCTGATTTTGGCCGCCAATCCCGACGACTACGGCTCTGATGCCATCAAGGTCCTGAAGGGCCTCGAGGCGGTGCGCAAGCGCCCCGGCATGTACATCGGCGATACCTCCGATGGCACCGGGCTGCACCACATGGTTTTCGAGGTGGTCGACAACGCGGTCGACGAGGCGCTCGCCGGCTTTTGCGACGAGATCACCGTCACCGTGCATACCGACAACTCGGTCTCGGTACTCGACAACGGGCGCGGTATCCCGACCGGCATCAAAGCCGACGACGAGGCGCAGCGCTCGGCCGCCGAGATCGTCATGACCGAGCTGCACGCCGGCGGCAAGTTCGACTCCAACAGCTACAAGGTGTCCGGCGGCCTGCACGGCGTCGGCGTGTCGGTGGTGAACGCGCTTTCCGAATGGCTGCGGCTCACCGTCTGGCGCGACGGCCAGGTGCATCAGATGGAGTTCCGCGGCGGCGATGCCGTCGCTCCGCTCAAGGTCACCGGCATCACCGAGCGCCGCGGCACCGAGGTGCATTTCCTCGCGTCGAAGGAAATATTCGGCAACGTCGACTACCATTACGACATCCTCGCCCGCCGCCTGCGCGAGCTCTCGTTCCTCAATAACGGCGTGCGCATCGTGCTGATCGACCAGCGCACCGGCAAGGAAGAGAACTTCGCCTTCTCCGGCGGCGTGCAGGGCTTCGTCGAGTACATGAACCGGGCGAAGAACGTGCTGCACCCGACCGTGTTCGTCGACCGCGGCATCAAGGACGGCATCACCGTCGAAGTGGCCATGCAGTGGAACGACTCGTATCAGGAGTCGGTGCTCTGCTTCACGAACAACATCCCGCAGAAGGACGGCGGCACCCACCTCACCGGCTTGCGCGCGGCGATGACGCGCGTGCTGAACAAGTATATCGAGGAGAACGAGCTCGCCAAGAAGGCGAAGGTCGAGACGACCGGCGACGACATGCGCGAGGGCCTCGCCTGTGTGCTTTCGGTCAAGGTGCCGGAGCCCAAGTTCTCATCGCAGACGAAGGAGAAGCTGGTCTCCTCGGAAGTGCGGCCGGTGGTCGAAGAAATAGTCGCGGAGAAGCTGCGCCAATTTCTCGATGAGCATCCGGTCGATGCGCGCACCATTACCGTGAAGATCGTCGAGGCGGCGGCAGCGCGCGAGGCGGCGCGCAGGGCGCGCGAAATGACCCGCCGCAAGGGCGTGCTGGACGGCATGGGCCTGCCCGGCAAGCTCGCCGACTGCCAGGAGCGCGACCCGGCGCTGTGCGAGCTTTATCTCGTCGAGGGCGATTCCGCGGGCGGCTCGGCCAAGCAGGGACGCGACCGCAAGTTCCAGGCGATCCTGCCGCTCAAGGGCAAGATCCTCAATGTCGAGCGCGCGCGCTTCGACAAGCTGCTTTCCTCCGCCGAGATCGCCACGCTCATCACCGCGCTCGGCTGCGGCTTCGGCAAGGAGGAATACAACGCCGACAAGCTGCGCTACCACCGCATCATCATCATGACCGATGCGGACGTCGACGGCTCGCACATCCGCACGCTCCTGCTCACCTTCTTCTACCGGCAAATGCCGGAGCTCGTCGAGCGCGGTCACATCTACATCGCGCAGCCGCCGCTCTATAAAGCGAAGCTCGGAAGAGAAGAGCGCTATCTCAAGGACGAGCACGAGCTGAACGAGTTCATGCTCAGGCAGGCGCTCGTCGAAGCGGCGCTCGTTCCGCGCGCGGGCGCCGAGGCCATCACCGGCGACCCGCTCGCGCAGCTGGCGAAGTCCTATTTGCTCTCCGAGGCGGTGATCGACCGCGTATCGCGGCTGGTCGACCGCGAGGCGCTCGGCGCAATCCTGCGCGGCGTGCAGATCGACCTTACGCGCCGCGATACCGCCGAGGCCTCCGCCGAAGCGCTGGAAAAGACGATCGGCGGCGAGGGCATTGCGGTAGCGCCGCATTTTGACCAGAAGACCGATCGCTACCAGGTGCGCATCGAGCGCACGCGGCACGGCAACGTGCGCATGAGCACCATCGACACCGAGTTCGTCCATTCGGGCGACTACGCCCAGATCCGCCAGACCGGACAGATGCTCGCCGGCCTGATCGGGCAAGGCGCGTACGTGCAACGCGGCGAGAAGAAGCAGCCCGTGGCCGATTTCTCCGAGGCCATGAAGTGGCTGCTCGGCGAGGTCGAGAAGTCGATGACGCTGCAGCGCTACAAGGGGCTCGGTGAGATGAACCCGGAGCAGCTGTGGGAGACGACGATGAACGTCGAGGCGCGGCGCCTGCTCAAGGTGCAGATCGAGGACGGCATTGCCGCCGACGAGATCTTCACCAAGCTGATGGGCGACGAGGTCGAGCCGCGCCGCGCCTTCATCGAGTCGAACGCGCTCGGCGTTCGCAACCTCGACGTCTAAGCGGCGCGCCGCCCTTTCTTCGCCTCGTCCGGCTTGGGCTTGTCCTTGGCGGCGCGCGCCTGGAATTCAAAGCCGATCTTGCCGTCGGGCGTCTTCACCAGAAATGCCTTGAAGCGCCGCCCCTTTTTGGACACAAAGCCGGTCAGTAGATCGGTGCGGCCGGTTGCGAGCAGCTTCTTCATCTGCTCCCGCTCGACCGGCTGCTGCAGGATCACGCGCCCGGAGCGGAAGTCGCAGCTGCGCTTGGGCCCGAGCGCGTTTTCGCAAACGTACGTCACGCCATGCTCGAAGATGCGGCCGCCGCATTTGGGGCATTCGCCGAGCGGCTCCTGAGCACTGAAGTCCGGCGCTTCGTCGCCCTCGCCCGAGGCCTGGCCGAAGTCGAATTCAGGCCGCAGCTCGTCACTCAGGCGCACCAGCGCGCTGAACGGCCGCCCCTGCTTGCTGCGGAAACCGGTGAGCGGCCCGACGACGCGCTTGGTGATGAGCTCAGCCAGCTCCTCGGGAGACCACTCGCGCCCCGAGGTCACCTTCCAGATGGCGAAGTCGCATTTCTGGCATTGGAACTTGCGGTAATTCTCCTGCACCACGCCGCCGCACTTCGGGCACGGCGCCGAGACCGTGGCGTAGACCACGTCGGGAATCTCGCCGTGCTTGATCACCGCCACCATCTTGCGCACCAGCTCGTCGATCTGCTTCATGAACTCGTCGCGGGTGAGCTTGCCCGCTTCGATCAGCTTCAGCTTGTGCTCCCACTCGCCGGTGAGCTCTGGCGAGGCGAGCTCCACGAGATGCAGCATATGCAGCGCGAAAAGCAGCGAAAACGCCTTCGGCGTCGGCACGAGCTCGCGCCCCTCGCGATTGATGTATTCCTCGCGGATCAGGCCTTCGATGATCGCGGCGCGAGTCGCCGGCGTGCCCAGCCCTTTTGCCGCCATCGCTTCGCGCAGCTCGTCATCCTCGACCAGCTTGCCGGCACCTTCCATCGCCGAGAGCAGCGTCGCCTCCGAGTAGCGCGGCGGCGGCTTGGTCTGGTTCGCCTGCGCGGCCACGGCTAGCACGCTCACCTTCTCGTTGGGCTCGATCGCCGGCAGGTTCTCGCTCTCGTCGCCGACCACCCGGCCGTAGAGGGCGAGCCACCCCGCGTTCTGCAGCACGCGCCCTTCGGTCTTGAAGTGCTGCTCGTGGACGCGCGTGATGCGCGTAGTCTGCAAGTATTCCGCAGCCGGGTAGAACACCGCGAGAAAGCGGCGTACCACCATGTCGTAGAGCTTCTGCTCCGCCTCGTTCAGATGCTTCGGCGTCTGCAGCGTCGGGATGATCGCGAAGTGGTCCGAAATCTTCGAGTTGTCGAAAATGCGCTTGTTCGGTTTCACCCAGTTCTGCTTCAGGACCTGTCGCGCGAAGCTGCCGTATGCGCTCGTCTCGCCGAGCACCTTCATCGTGTCTTTGACTGCGGGCAGGTAATCCTCCGGCAGCGCCCGCGAATCGGTTCGCGGGTAGGTGAGCACCTTGTGCTTCTCATAGAGTGCCTGGGCGAGCGACAGCGTCATGCGCGCCGGGAAGCCGAAGCGCCCGTTCGCTTCGCGCTGCAGGCTGGTGAGATCGAAAAGCAGCGGCGAGAGCTGTGTCGACGGCTTGCTCTCCTCCGTCGCGATGCCTTTCTTGCCTTCGCAGGCAGCGACGATCGCGGCGGCGCGCTTTTCGTCCCACAGGCGCTCGGCCTTGCGCTCCGCGTCGTCGTCCTTCTTGAATTCGGGATCGAACCAGCGCCCGGCGTATTCGCCCGCCTTGGCGCCAAAACGCGCATGGACCTCCCAGTAATCCTTCGGCGTGAACGCTTTGATCTTCTCTTCGCGCTCCACCAGGATGGCGAGCGTCGGCGTCTGCACGCGGCCCACCGTCGTCAGGTAAAACCCGCCCTCCTTGGAGTTGAAGGCGGTCATCGCGCGCGTACCGTTGATGCCGATCAGCCAGTCGGCTTCAGAGCGGCTCTTCGCCGCGTCGGCGAGCGGCAGCAGCTCGCGGTCGGCGCGCAGCTTGGAGAAGCCGTCGCGGATCGCCTGCGGCGTCATCGATTGCAGCCAGAGGCGTTCGATCGGTTTCTTGATGCGCGCGTGCTGCACGATGTAGCGGAAGATGAGCTCGCCTTCGCGACCGGCATCGCACGCGTTGATAAGCGCAGCGACATCCTTGCGCTTCATGAGACGCAGCAGCAGATTCAGGCGCTGCTCGCTCTTCTCGAGCGGCGTCAGCTCGAAGCGCGGCGGGATGACGGGGAGGTGCTTGAAGGACCACTTGCCGCGCTTGACTTCGTACTCCTCGGGCACGGCGAGCTCGAGCAGATGGCCGACCGCGGAGGAGAGCACGTAGCGCTCACTCTCGTAATAGTCGCCTTTGCGTGAGAAGCCACCGAGCGCGCGCGCAATGTCGCCCGCCACCGACGGCTTCTCTGCGATGATGAGTTTCTTGGCCATGCGGCGAAAGGCCGCAGATCATAAGTGCAAAGCCGCGGCCGCTTCAACCCGTCGCGCGCGCAGGCGCGCGCGCGAAGCTCAGTTGGGCAGTCGAGTGTGCGCGGCGCTAAACAGGTCTTCGGCGAGCAACTGGCTGGTGGGAGTCTGGTGATTCCAGAGCACCATCAACACGATGAGCTTCAGTTGATCGAGTGACAACGAGGCGCCGGAAGCCGCGAGCGAGCGCTCGAGCACCAGCTCGCGCGTCTCCGCGGTAAGAATACCCGACTGCTCCAGGGTGATGACGAACCCACGGCATTCTGCGTCGAGCTTGGCGAGCTCGCGCGGCGCAAAGGCCCGGAAGCTGGTACGGGCATCGGGCAACGGCTGGCTCGCGCCGCGCGGAGCGCTCAGCACACCAGCGAGCCAGTGCAGCGCTTCGCTGATGTCGGAATCGTCGAAACCGGCCGCCGCAAGCTTGCGTACCACGCGCTCGCGGTCATCCGCCAGCTCGGCCTGCTGACAGTTCTCGAAGAGGTAAGCCAAGATGTCGTACATGGGCACTCCTTTCTTTTAACGCAGGGACGCGACAAGCGTTTACCCGCGGTGCGCCTTCTCCAGGCG
Organism: Burkholderiales bacterium; assembly: GCA_035652275.1. Classification (GTDB taxonomy): domain Bacteria; phylum Pseudomonadota; class Gammaproteobacteria; order Burkholderiales; family SG8-39; genus SCGC-AG-212-J23. Next base: position 14,902 of record DASREB010000180.1, on the reverse strand, counting down.
CTGGTAAAGCCCTCCCGGCAGTGCGGTTACACGGCCCTCAAGCTCCAGACGTAGGAGCTGCGCCGTCACCTCTTCCGGCGATAAGCCCGCGCGCTCGCAAAGCGAGTCGACATCCACCGGATCGTGTCCCATGACGGCGAGCAGGCCGGTATCGTTGCTCGCTGCCGGTGCAAGGGTGCTGGCGCGGGCCATCGGCTGGAAGCCCGCAAGCTCCGCCAGCACATCATCGGCGGATTCCACGAGCTTCGCCCCGGACTTGATCAGCGCATGGCAACCCTTCGCGAGCGGCGAATGGATCGATCCCGGAATCGCGAATACATCGCGCCCCTGGTCCGCGGCGCTGCGCGCCGTAATGAGCGAGCCCGACGCGATTGCCGCCTCGACCACCAGGCAGCCGCGCGCAAGACCGCTGATCAGGCGGTTGCGGCGCGGAAAATTATGTGCGATGGCCGGCGTGCCGAGCGCGAATTCGGAGACGAGCAGGCCGCGGCGCGCAATCTCCGCCGCGAGTTCCGCGTTGCGGTTTGGATAAACCACATCCACGCCGGTGCCGAGCACCGCCACGGTGGAGCTCGCGCCGGCGAGCCCGCCGCGGTGCGCAGCCGCGTCGATGCCGAGCGCGAGCCCCGAGACGATCGAGAGGCCCGCGTCGCTCAGCGAGCGCGCGAACTGCTCGGCATTGCTTTCGCCCTGCGCCGAAGCATTGCGGCTGCCGACGATGGCGAGCGCCGGTCGCTGCAGCAGCTCGGCCCGGCCGTGCGCGTAGAGCACTGCGGGTGGATCCGCGATCTCGAGCAGCGCGCGCGGGTACGTGTCATCGGCGAGCGTGATGACGAAGTGATTGTCGGCAGCGGCCCAGTCGAGCGCTCGGGCGACCGCGTCGCGCACCCGCTGCGACTCAATGGCCTGCAGGCTCTCAGGCGCGAGCAGTGCAGCCAGCTCGCCGCGGTTTCGCGCCAGCACTTCGCGTGGCAAGCCGTATTTGCGCAAAAGGGCGCGCAGGGTTGCGCCACCGAGCCCGGGAGTGAGCGAGAGTTGCAGCCAGCCGGCAAGGTCCGCATCGGGTTTCATACCGGCGGGCAATCTTCCGGTTACGGCGTTTGCACCACGTCGAGCGGACTTACCGGCCGAGTGATGTTCATCACCAGCGCATAGGACACGCGATTGAAAACACGGAAGACGAAGGCGAGGCCTGCCCGTTCGTCGGGCAGCTTGATTGTGCCCCTTGCCCTCGAGACATCGCGCACCGAGCCGCCGAGGGAGTAAAGCGCGAGCACGTGGCCGACCTCCAGGCCATCGCGCGCGCCCTTGTTGATGCTGATGATCGACTGTGGGCCGGCTTCGCCGACTTTGCCGAGGCTGCCGTAGATGCCGATCACGCGGCCATGGATCTTGTTGTCGGGAGCATGGGGCGCGTAGTTGATCGGCTGCGGCCGGCCGGCGGCAACCAGCTTGTCGCCGGCACCGACCTCCTGCGCCACGCTGGTCAACACCACCGTCGCCGGCTCGCCACCGCGCTCAAGCCGTGCGGTGCCGAGGTAGATCGCTTCATAAGCGAGTGTCTGGTTGTTGTCCGGATCGATCAGCGGCACGCCCCGACGATAGACATACCAGCTCTCTTCCTTTGCGCCACCGATGCCGCGCACGTAAGCGCTGTTGCCGGCGGCGAGAATCACGCGATCAGCTTGCGTGCCGACGATAGTCGGCGCTTTGTCGAGGCCATCGGGCTCGATGATCAGCGGCCGCGACAGAAATGGTTCGATGACCGAGGACGGGATGCTGGGAATCTCTTCCTTCGCCAGCGATTCCACGCGCACACGAGGCCCGAGCTTCACCGTGCCGGCGGGCGCCCGCGCCTGCGTCGGCGCGCCCGATGGCGTGCCACTCGGTGTGCCGCTGCTCGGCTCGCCGCTGCTTGGTTCGCCGCCGCTCGGCGCGCCGCCGATACTCAGGCGTCCGCGTGCGCGGTCGAGCATGATCACGTACCCGGGGTAGATAAGGTGCGGGTTGCGGATCTCGTCCTTGTTGAGTCCCCAGAGTTCCGGCCAGCGCCAAGGCGAATCGGTATAGCGCGACGCGATGCCCCATAAAGTGTCGCCCGGCACCACGACGTAACGGTCCGGCGCGTCAGGCCGCAGGGTCAGCGGCGAGCTCGGCGCCTGGCCCAGGGCGACGGCCGAGATCGCGAAGAAAGCGAGTGCTGTGATAGACTTACGCAATTGCTGGACCATGGTGACCCCGCCTCGTTGTTTTTTGCGGCTCGTGGATCGGCCTTTTTCCAATAGCTTATATGGCGCCTGAGATTGTCCATATAATCTATTCAATTTGCAAATAAATTCGGCTTCAGATGGCGATCTTGAACATCCTCCGTTACCCCGACGTGCGGCTGCACAAGCTGGCCGCTCCGGTCACCGTATTTGATGCCGGTCTGAAAAAGCTGGTGGCCGACATGACCGAGACCATGTACGCCGCGCCTGGCATCGGCCTCGCGGCCACGCAGGTTGACGTCCACAAACAGGTCATTGTGGTGGACGTCTCCGAGCGCCGCGATTCCCTGGTCGTGCTGGTCAATCCGGAGATCGTCGAGGCGACCGGCGAGTCCGATATCGAAGAAGGCTGCCTCTCGCTGCCCGGCATCTACGAGCTGGTGCCGCGTGCCGAGCGGGTAAAAGTGCGCGCCTTTGATCAGAACGGCAACGCTTTTACGCTCGAAGCGCAAGGCCTGCTCGCGGTTTGCATCCAGCATGAGATGGATCACCTGAAGGGCAAGGTCTTCGTCGAACACCTGTCGCAGCTGAAGCAGCAGCGCATCCGCGCCAAGCTCGCAAAGCAGTTGCGCAAGTCCGCCTGACGCGCTCCTGCGCCTAGTCTTCGCGGGGACTCCCGCTTTCGCGGAACGCTGCCTGGTCCGGCTGCTCGAGGCCGGTCACCACATCGCCCTGGTCCTCACGCAGCCCGACCGGCCCGCCGGCCGCGGCTTGCGTTCGAGCGCGAGCCCGGTGAAGCGCCTTGCGCTCGAGCGCAGCCTGCAAGTGCGCCAGCCGCAGAGCCTGCGCGAGGCCGCGATTGTCGACGAGCTGCGCGCCGCCCACGCCGACGCCATCGTCGTCGTGGCCTACGGGCATCTCTTGCCTGCTGCCGTGCTTGCGATCGCGCGCTACGGTGCGATCAACGTCCACGCATCTCTGCTGCCGCGTTGGCGCGGCGCGGCGCCGATTCAGCGCTCTCTCCTCGCGGGCGATCAGGAGACCGGCGTATCGATAATGCAGCTCGACAAAGGCCTCGACACCGGACCGCTGTTTGCGCAACGCGCGCTGCCTATCGGACCGGACGATGATTTCGGCACGCTGCACGACCGGCTGGCGTCGCTCGGCGCAGAAGCGTTGACGCAAACACTGGAACGCATCGCGGCCGGTCACGCGCAGGCAACTCCCCAGCCGGAGCGCGGCGCGACTTATGCGCCGAAGATCGAAAAGTCGGAGACGCAATTGAATTGGCAGCAGGCCGCGGCGGAGCTCGAACGTGCGGTGCGCGCCTTTCGGCCTGCCCCGGGCGCCTTTACGCGCTTCGCCGGCGAGCCGATCAAGGTGTGGCGCGCGCGAGTCGTCCCCGGCGCCGGCGCACCGGGCAGCGTGCTGACGTCAGAGGATGCGCTGTGCGTCGCCTGCGGTGCCGGCGCGCTTAGGCTCGAAGAGCTGCAGCCCGCAGGCGGCCGGCGCATGACAGCGGCCGAATTTCTGCGCGGCCGGCGACTGGCGCCCGGCACCAAGCTCGAGTGACACAGGGGGCGGCGCTCGCGGTCGAGCTGGCGCAGGCGGCGCGCGTGGTGGCGCAGGTCGAGCGCGGCAGGAGCCTGAGCGACGAGTTCGAGCGCCTTGGCGCGCAAAGACTGCAGGGTTCCCGCGCGGCGCTTATCGATCTCACGCACGCCACGCTGCGCCGCTACGGACGCGGACAAGCCATCGTGGAAATGCTGTCGCGCCGTGGCCCGCCAGATCCGCTCGTTCAAGCCTTGCTCTGGTGTGCGCTCTACGCCCTGGAGTCGGATCGTTATGGCGAGCATACGGTGGTCGACCAGGCGGTGAGGGCCTGCGTGCTGCTCGAACGCTGGACGGCGAAGGGATACGTGAATGCTCTGCTGCGCGGATTCCTGCGCGAGCGCAGCGCGATTTTGTCGCGGCTCGAACGCGACCCGGTCGCCAGGCATCAGCATCCGGCATGGTGGATCGAGCTCGTGCAGGCTGCGTATCCCCAGGCATGGGCGAGCGTGCTCGAGGGCGGCAACAGTCATCCGCCGATGTGCTTGCGCGTGAATCGGCGGCGCGCCGACGTAGCGGCCTATCACCGCGAGCTCGCCGAGCAGGGCATCAACGCGCGGCCATGCGGCCGCGAGGCGCTGTTGCTAGACCGGCCGCTCCCGGTCGAGCGATTGCCGGGATTCCACGCGGGTCAGGTTTCGGTGCAGGACCTTGGCGCGCAGCGCGCGGCCCACCTGCTCGACTTGCACCCCGGCCAGCGCGTGCTGGACGCCTGCGCCGCACCCGGCGGCAAGAGCGCGCATATCCTGGAACTCGCCGACATCGCGCTGACAGCGCTGGATCTCGACGAGCGCCGAGCCGCGCGCATCGCCCCGAACCTCGCGCGCCTGGCGCTATCGGCCGACATCCGCATCGGCGATGCGTGCGAGCCCGGAGCGTGGTCGGATGGGCGTGCATATGAGCGGATACTGGCCGACGTGCCGTGTTCAGCGTCGGGCGTCGTGCGACGTCATCCGGACGTCAAGTGGCTGCGCCGCCCGAGCGACGTCGTGCACTTTGCGCAGCGCAGCCATGCGATTCTGGTTTCGCTTTGGCGGCTGCTCGTCCCGGGTGGTAAATTGCTGTATGCCACCTGCTCGGTGTTCCCGCAGGAGAACGAGGAGCTCATCGCGGCGTTTGTTTCGAGTGAGCCGACGGCGCGGCGCGCGGCGCTCGCCGACGCCCAATCGCTGCCCGATGCCCAGCACGATGGATTTTTCTACGCGTTGATCGAAAAAAACGTCTGACATGAGCGCGATGCGCGGCATCGCACTGTGTGCCGGATTGCTCGCCTTACTGCTATTGCAGAGCGCGTGGGCCAACGAAATCGACGTCGGCGATGCCAAGCTGCGCGCCGTCGAAGCAGGCCTGATGCTCGATGCCGACTTCGACTTCGAGCTGACCGCGCGCCTTGCCGAGGTGGTCGCCGGCGGCGTGCCGCTGTATTTTCGCGTCGACTTCGAGCTGACGCGCCGGCGCTGGTACTGGTTCGACGAAACGGCCGCGGCCGCGCGCCTGCAGCTGCGGCTTTCCTATCATGCGCTGTCGCGCCAATACCGGCTGTCGACCGGCCTGCTGCAGCAGAGCTTTGCGACCCTCGACGAAGCGCTGAGCGTTCTCAAGCACCTGCGCAACTGGCTGGTGGTGGATCGCACCGTGACCTTTTCGGACGCCGACTATGAGGCGGCGGTGCGCATGCGGCTCGATTCCACGATGCTGCCGAAGCCGTTTCAGCTGAGCGCGCTCACCAGCCGCGAGCTGCAGCTCGAGTCGCACTGGAAGCGCTTCATCGTCCATTCGCCACGGCAGTTGCCGGCGCCGGTCGAAAGCCGCGAGCCGCGCGAGGAGCCGCAATGAAGCTCCTGCTGATTGTGGGCAGCGGCGTGGCGGCGGTTGGACTGTTCCTGCTCGCGACCGCGAGCAGCGACACCACGTTCTTCGCGCGGCAGTATCCGTTGCTGCTCGCGCTCAACGCGGCGTTCGCCGCCATGTTCGCGGCGCTGGTGATCTATCAGCTCGGCGTGATGGCACGGCGCTATCGGGCGCGGGTTTTCGGCACGCGCCTGACGCTGCGCCTTTTCCTGCGCTTCGCCGCGCTCGCCGTGCTGCCCGGGCTGATCGTCTACGCCGTGTCGGTGCAGTTCCTGACGCGCTCGATCGAATCCTGGTTCGATGTCAAGGTCGACGCCGCGCTCGAAGGCGGTATGAATCTCGGGCAGCAGGTAATCGACCAGATGCTGATCGACCTGCAGACCAAAGCGCGCACCATGGCGCTCGAACTCGCCGATACTCCGGCGGCACAGCTGGTCGGCGCCCTCGAGCGCTTGCGGCTGCAGGCCGGTGTTCAGGAAGCGCTGGTGATTAACGCCAAGGGCCGGCTGCTCGCCGCTGCGAGCGACGACCTTGCGAAGCTCGTGCCGGAGCTGCCGAGCACCGCGCTGCTGCGGCAGGCACGGCTGCAGCGCGGGCAGACGGCGATCGACGCCGTGCCCGGCCGCGCGCTCGCGCTGCGTGCCGTGGTGCCGCTCGAGTCGCTCGCGCTCGCCGCCGAGCCGCGCTTCCTGCAGCTGCGTTCGACCGTGCCGCCGACGCTCGCGCGCAACGCGGAGGCCGTCGAAGCGGCCTATCGCGACTATCGCCAGCTGGCGCTGTCGCGGGACGGGTTGAAGCGCATTTATGTCGTCACGCTGAGCTTCGCGGTGCTGATGGCGCTCTCGATCGCCATCGCCGTCGCAGTGACGCAATCGAAGCTGCTCGCCGATCCGCTCGCCACGCTCGCGCAGGCGATGCAGGCGGTCACGCGCGGCGACTTCTCGCGGCCCGCCCCGGTCACGAGCCGCGACGAGCTCGGCGTGCTGACCGAATCGTTCAATTCGATGACCCGCCAGCTGGAAGAGGCGCGGCGCGTGGTCGAGGCGAATCGCGCAGCGCTCGAGGGGTCGAAATCACGTCTTGAAAATATCCTAGCCAACCTGTCCGCCGGGGTGCTGGTGTTCGACCAGGACCTGAGCCTGTCGATTTCAAACCGTGGCGCCGCCGCCATCCTCGGCGGCGGACAGGCCGAGTTCGCCGAGCTGATGCGAGCCCATTTCCGCGAGCAGGGCGACAAGCCGTGGCAGCTCGAGCTCAAGCTCGAGGGCGGCAAGACGGTACACGCACGCGCCGCGCGGCTGCCCCAGGCGACCGACGGTGGCTACGTGGTGGTATTCGACGACATCACGCAGCTCATCAATGCGCAGCGCGCCACCGCCTGGGCCGAAGTGGCACGGCGCCTAGCGCACGAGATCAAGAATCCGCTTACGCCGATTCAGCTCTCGGCCGAGCGGCTGGAAATGAAGCTTGCCGAGCGGCTGTCACGAGAAGACGCCGAAGCGCTGCGGCGCTCGACCGGCACCATCGTGAACCAGGTGGCGGCCCTCAAAGCGATGGTGGATGACTTTCGCGAGTACGCGCGACTGCCGGCACCCGAGCTCGCGCGGCTGGACCTTAATGCCCTGGTAAGCGAGGTGCTCGCGCTCTACGAGACTTCCCAGGTGCCGATCACCAAGCGACTCGGGCCCGAGCTGCCGGCGGTCTGGGCGGACGCCACCCAGATCCGTCAGGTGATCCACAACCTGGTTCAGAATGCGCAGGATGCGCTCGAGAACGTGCGGGGCTCCGGACGCTCACCGTCGATCGAAGTGCGCACCGAGCTCGACGGCGACCGCGTGCGCCTCGCCGTGTCGGACAATGGCGGCGGATTTCCGGAGGAGCTGATCGCCCGTATCTTCGAGCCGTACGTCACTACCAAGCCGCGCGGCACGGGCCTGGGCCTTGCCATCGTGAAGAAGATCATCGACGAGCATCACGGCAGCGTCGCCATCGAAAACCGTGAGCCGCGCGGCGCCTCGGTCAGCGTGCTGCTGCCGCTCGCAAAGGCTGCCTGAGTCATGGCGCAAATCCTGGTCGTCGACGACGAAGTCGGCATCCGCGAGCTCCTCTCGGAGATCCTCGAGGACGAAGGCCACCAGGTGGCGCTCGCCGAAAGCGCGGCGGACGCGCGGCGGGTGCGCGAGCGTGGCCGTCCGGATCTGGTGCTGCTCGACATCTGGATGCCCGATACCGACGGCATCACGCTGCTCAAGGAATGGGCCACGAGCGGCCAGCTCAACATGCCGGTGGTCATGATGTCCGGCCATGCCACCATCGAAACCGCCGTGGAAGCGACGCGCATCGGGGCGCTCGACTTCCTCGAGAAGCCGATCGCGCTGCAGCGCTTGCTCGCCACGGTAAAGCGCGCGCTGCGCCATCCGGAGTCGGTGCCCGCGCCGCAACTCACGCTGAGCGCGCTGGGCCGCTCCGCCGCGCTCGCCGATGCCAAGAAGCGCCTGGCGCAGCTCGGCCAGGTCGCGGCGCCCGTGATGCTGCGCGGCGAGCGCGGCATGCGCGCCGAGCTTTTCGCCCGGCTGCTCGTGCCGGCGGGCGCGGCGTTCATCGACGGTGCGCAGCTTCTGGATGAAGCGCCCTCCGAGCTTCTCGGCAAGGCCTCAGGCGGCGTGCTTTTCCTACCGGACCTGAGCCGTCTGCAGCGCGCCGAGCAGCGGCATCTCGAATTCCTTCTGCCGCGGGCCGACAAGCACAAGGCGCGCCTCGTCTCGTTCTCGCCCGTCGACGTGCGCGTCTTGGTCGACAAGCACGAGTTCGACGCCGATCTCTGCATGCGGCTTGCTGAGCTCACGCTGAAGCTGCCGGCGGTGCGCGAGTTTGCCGAGGACGTGCCGGACCTCGCCTCGCTGATGCTCGCGCAGCTGGTCGAGGCGCGCCTGTGCCCGCCGCGGCGCCTGGCGATCGCCGCGCTCAATGCCCTGCGGCACCATTCGTGGCCCGGTAATCTGGCGGAGCTGGAAAGCGTAGTGAAGGACCTCGCCTTCACCTCGCTGGAAGAGGAAATCCAGCTCCACGACGTCGAGCGCGTGCTCGCGGCGCGCGGCTCCCCCGGCGCGCTTCCGGAAGTGACCCTCGATCGTCCGTATCGCGAGGCCCGCGAAGCCTTCGAGCGCGTGTACTTCGAGAACCTGCTCGTGCGCGAGCACGGCAGCATGTCGCGCGTCGCCGAGCGCTCGGGCCTCGAGCGCACCCATCTCTACCGCAAGCTCAAGGCGCTCGGGCTGCCTGTCGGGCGCCGCGAGGAATAGTCAGGCCGGCTTCTTGGTTTTCTTTACGCGCTGCGGCCGCTTCTTGCCGTAGCTGCCGCGGTAGATCTTGCCGCGCCGCGTGCGCTTGTCTCCCTTACCCATGCGCCGATTATAGCGACGGGCCGACGGCCGCCTTCGGTTCGTACGCGAGGTTCGGCGCGAGCCACTTTTCGGCCTCCTCGAGCGTCTTGCCGCTACGGCGCGCGTAGTCCTCGACCTGGTCGCGGCCGATCTTGCCGACGGCGAAATAGCTTGCCTGCGGGTGCGACAGATAAAACCCGGCCACCGATGACGCCGGCAGCATTGCAAACGATTCGGTGAGGCTCATCCCGGCCTGGCGCTCCGCGTCGAGCAGCCGGAAGAGTCCGGCCTTCGCGGTGTGATCCGGGCACGCCGGATAACCCGGCGCCGGACGGATGCCGCGATAGCGCTCGGCGATGAGCTCGTCGCTCGCCAGCTTTTCGTCCGCCGCATAGCCCCAGAACTCGCGCCGCACCCGCTCGTGCAGGCGCTCGGCGAACGCCTCGGCAAGGCGGTCGGCAAGTACCTTCAGCATGATGGCGTTGTAGTCATCGTGCGCCGCTTCGTAGCGCCGCACGCGCTCGTCCAGACCAGCGGCGCACACCGCAAACGCGCCGACCCAGTCGGGCACGCCCGCCGCTTTCGGGGCGACGAAGTCGGCGAGGCAGAGGTTGGCGCGGCCTTGCGGCTTGTGATTTTGCTGCCGCAAGTTGTGCCAGGTCATGAGCCGTGTGTGGCGCGCTTCGTCGGCATAGATCTCGATGTCATCGCCGTCGAGCTGCGCGGCCGGGTAGAGCGCTGCCACGCCGTTCGCCTCGAGCCATTGCTCGTCCACGATGCGCCCCAGCATGGCGCGCGCTTCGGCCAAGAGCTTGCGCGCCTCCGTTCCCACCAGCGGGTCTTCGAGGATGCGCGGATAGGGGCCGGAGAGCTCCCACGCCTGGAAAAAGGGCGCCCAGTCGATGTAGCGCACGAGCTCCGCCAGCGGGTAGCGCCGCTGCGCAATCACACCCAGGCGCTGGGGCGTGGGCGGCGAGTAGGCTGTCCAATCGGTTTTGTGGCCCAGCCGCCGTGCCTCGGCGAGCGGATGCAATGGGCCAGGCCCGCTCTTCTGCGCGTGCTGCAAGCGAATTTTCTCGTAGTCCGCGCGCACCTCGGCGATATAAGTCTCGCGTGAATCGGCGAGCAGACCCTGCACCGCCGGTACGCTGCGCGATGCGTCGGGCACATAGACCACCGGCCCCGCATAGTTCGGCGCGATCTTTACTGCGGTGTGCGCGCGCGAGGTGGTGGCGCCGCCGATCAGCAGCGGCAGCCGAATTCCCTGGTGCTCCATCTCGCGCGCGACGTGCGCCATCTCCTCGAGCGAGGGCGTGATCAGCCCGGACAGGCCGATGGCGTCCGCCTTCTCGCGCAGCGCGGTATCGAGGATGGTCTGTGCCGGCACCATGACGCCGAGGTTCAGCACGTCGTAGTTATTGCACTGGAGCACCACGGCAACGATGTTCTTGCCGATGTCATGCACATCGCCCTTCACCGTTGCGAGCACGATGCGTCCCTTGGCGCGCCCGGCCTCGCCGGATTTGGCTTTCTCGGCTTCGATGTACGGCACGAGGTGCGCCACCGCCTGCTTCATCACCCGCGCGGACTTGACCACCTGGGGCAGGAACATCTTGCCCGCGCCGAACAAGTCGCCGACCACTTTCATGCCGTCCATCAGCGGGCCTTCGATCACCTGAATCGGCCGCGGGTACTTCTGCCGCGCCTCCTCGGTGTCCGCGATGATGTGCGACGACACGCCGTTCACGAGCGCATGCGCGAGGCGCTGTTCGACGCTGCCCGCTCGCCAGGCATCCTCCTTGCCGGCCTGCTTTGCCGCGCTCCGGACGCGCCCGGCGAACTCGATCAGCCGCTCGGTCGCGTCCGCGCGCCGGTTGAAGATGACGTCCTCGACGCGCTCGCGCAGCTCGGCGTCGAGCTCCTGGTACACGCCCAGCTGTCCCGCGTTGACGATGCCCATCGACATGCCGGCCTTGATGGCGTGATAGAGGAACGCGGTGTGCATTGCCTCGCGCACTGCATCGTTGCCGCGGAACGAGAACGACAGGTTCGACACACCGCCCGATACTTTGGCCGCCGGCAGATGGGCGCGGATCCAGCGGACCGCCTCGAGGTAATCGATGCCGTAGCGCGCGTGCTCTTCGAGCCCGGTGGCGATGGCGAAGATGTTGGGGTCGAAGATGATGTCTTCGCCGGGGAAGCCGCTTTCGGTGAGCAGGCGGTAGGCGCGCTCGCAGACCGCAACACGGCGCTCGAGGGAGTCGGCCTGCCCCTGCTCGTCGAATGCCATGACGACTACGGCCGCGCCGTAGCGACGGCAAAGGCCCGCTTGGCGCAGAAACTCCGCTTCGCCTTCCTTGAGAGAGATGGAGTTGACGACCGGCTTTCCCTGCACGCATTTCAGCCCGGCCTCGATCACGCTCCAGCGTGAGCTGTCGATCATCACTGGCACGCGCGCGATATCGGGCTCAGCGGCAAGCAGACTCAGGAACGTGCGCATCGCCTTTTCCGAATCGAGCATCGCCTCGTCCATGTTGACGTCGACGATTTGCGCGCCGTTTTCCACCTGCTGGCGCGCGACGCTGAGGGCGCCCGCATAGTCGCCGGCGAGCACCAGGCGCGCAAAGGCGCGCGAGCCGGTGACGTTGGTACGTTCGCCGACGTTGACGAAGAGCGAGCGCTCGTCGACGTTGAGCGGCTCGAGGCCGGCAAGACGCAACACCGGCGGCCCGGCGGCCGGCACGCGTGGCCGCACGTCGCGCAGCGCATCCGCCATGGCGGCGATGTGCTCGGGCGTCGTGCCGCAGCAGCCGCCCGCGATGTTGATCCAGCCGGCACGCGCCCATTCGCCGATGTGGCGCGCCATCGACTCGGGCGTGTCCTCGTACTCGCCGAAGGCATTGGGCAGCCCGGCATTCGGATGGCACGAGGTGAACACCTCGGCGAGCCGGGCGAGCTCCTCGACGTAGGGCCGCAGCTCCTTGGCGCCGAGCGCACAGTTCAGGCCCATGGCGAGCGCGCGCGCATGCCGCATCGAGTTGTAGAACGCCTCCGCCGTCTGGCCGGAGAGCGTGCGGCCCGAGGCGTCGGTGATAGTGCCCGAGACGATGACCGGCACTCGCGTGCCGCGCTGCTCGAAAGCCTTCTCGATCGCGAAGATCGCCGCCTTGGCATTGAGCGTGTCGAACACCGTTTCCACCAGCAGCAGGTCGACGCCCCCTTCAAGCAGCCCGTCCAGCGCTTCGCCGTACGCGGTAACCAGTTGGTCGTAGCTGATGGCGCGAAATCCCGGATCGTTGACGTCCGGCGAAATGGACGCCGTCTTGTTGGTGGGACCGAGCACTCCCGCGACAAAGCGCGGCCGCTCCGGCGACTTCGCGTGCCACTCGCGCACGGCATCGCGCGCGAGCTCGGCGGCCGCACGATTGAGCTCGCGCGCAAGCGACTGCATGCCGTAATCGGCAAGCGCCACCGCGGTGGAGTTGAAGGTATTGGTCTCGATGATGTCGGCACCGGCCTGCAGATATTGCGCATGGATATCGCGCACCAGGCGCGGCTGCGTGAGCGACAGCAGATCGTTGTGGCCGCGCAGCTCGCGCGGCCAGTCGCGAAAGCGCGCGCCGCGGTAATCCTCTTCCGCGAGCCGCGCGCGCTGGATCATGGTGCCCATCGCGCCGTCGAGCAGCACGATGCGGCTCCGGAGCAGCGCTTGCAGCTTGGCAGTAGTTGACCCGACTGACACGAGCACCCCAACAAAAAAGCCCGCTCAGCTTTGCGCGAAACGGGCCTCTTCGACGCGTCTCTTTAGCGGCATTTGTAACGCGCCCGCAAGCTGAACATCAAATCGGCGCGATGTGGGAGTCTGCCCACAGGCGCGGTCGCATGTCAATCACCGCCCTATAATCCGCCCCTCCCATGGGCGTCGAGTTCCAGTCGATCATCGGGCGCTTCGCCTGCCAGGTGCACTGGGGCGACTGCGACCCCGCCGGCATGATCTTCTATCCCACCTACTTCCGCTGGGTGGACGCGGCGAGCTGGGCGTTGTTCGAATCGGTCGGTCTCACGCCGCAGTGGATGAAGGCCGAGCACATCGCCATGCCGCTCGTTTCGGCGCAGTGCGAATTTCTGGCGCCCGCCGTCCAGGGCGACCGCTGCGAAGTACGCTCGCGCATCGCGCGCTTCGGCGGCAAGTCGTTCACCGTGGAGCATGACATCGTGCGCAGCGACGGCGCACCGCTCGCCAAGGCGCAGGAGACGCGCGTCTGGGGACGCTATGTCGCGGGTCCGGGGACGCCGCTCAAGGGCGAGACGATTCCCGACGATGTCAAGGCGCGCTTTCGCGCGAGCGCGCCCAGTCGCTGAGCACGCGTTGCGTCATCTCGCTCGCCGAGCCATAAACCGCCTGCGGTTCGAACAGGCGGCCGGCCTCGCCGGTGCCGAGCTCGCGCATCGCTTGCTGGTCCGCGAGGAGCACATCGCGCAGATGGCGGTTCTCGCGCAGCGCTTGCGCGACGAGGCGGTCCGCCACTGGACGCGACAGGCGCAGCGCCAGCGCCTCGGAAAATACCACGCCCTTGCTGCGCTCGATGTTTGCGCGCATGGCAGGCTCGTTTACCTGCAGGCCGCGCACGACTTCCAACATGGCGCCGAGTGCGCTGGCCGCCGCATTGCTGAGCTCGCGCAACGTGAACCACTGGCTCTGCCATTGTCCGGCCCCGCGCTCGTGCTCGTTCTCCAGCTGATTGAGCAGCGTGGCCGCCAGTCCCGGCGCGCGCCGCGCGGCTTCCAGCGCGAGCATCGAGAGCGCCGGGTTGCGCTTGTGCGGCATGCTCGAGGAGCCGCCGCGGCCGCCCGCCGCCGGCTCTGCGACCTCGCCGACTTCGGCCTGCATGAGCAACGCGACATCCCGTGCAATCTTTGCGCTCAAGCCGATCAGGATGGCGGCTTCCGCGCCATAGCGCGCGAAGGCATCGCGCGCGCTGTGCCAGGTGACGCCGCGTTCCAGGTCAAGTTCGCGCGCGAGCATGTCGGCCACGGCGTGGCCGCGCTCGCCGAATGCGGACAGCGTGCCGCTTGCGCCACCGAACTGGAGCACGCAGGCTTCGGCCGCAGCCGACCGGTAATGCGGGAGCGCGCGCGCGAGCGGCGCGAGCCACATCGCCATCTTCCAGCCGAAAGGTACGGGTGCCGCGGGCTGCAGCAGTGTGCGGGCCAGTATGGGCGTCGCGCCGTGGCGCCTCGCCTGCTCGGCGAGCGCATCGCCAAGCGCGCGCGCGAGCTGCACGACTCGGCTAGCCGCGGGCTTGAGGCAGAGCGCAATGGCGCTGTCGATGACGTCCTGGCTGGTCGCGCCGAAATGAACATAGCGCGCCGCCGGCGATGAAGCGGCGTTGACCTGCTCGGTCAGCGCCTTGACGAATGGGATCGCCAGCGTCCCGGCCTGGCGCGCGGCGCGCGAGAGCGTTGCACTGTCGAGCTGCGCGCGCTTACACACATGGTCGATCACTTCGGCGTGCGCGGCGGAGAAAAACCCATGGGCGGCACCCGCCCGTGCGAGCGCGGCTTCAAAGCGCGCCATGGCGCCGAGCAGCTGTTCGTCGCTGAGCGCCGCGGCGCAGCGCTCGTCCGCGAAGATGAGCTCAAGGCTCAGAAGTCGAAGAACACCGTCTCGTTCTTGCCTTGCAGGACGATGTTCCATTCCAGGCGGCCGTCGCCGGCGCGCCGCGCTACCAGCGTCTGGCGGCGCTCCGCCGGGACGAGCGCGAGGATCGGATCCTCGGCATTCGCCGCATCGTCGGGAAAGTACATGCGTGTCTGCAATTGCTTCAGCAGTCCGCGCATGAAAACCGT
>DASREB010000179.1:0-53579 GCA_035652275.1 Burkholderiales bacterium | reverse complement strand
ATCAGCGCGTAGTCGGCGTGGATCGGATATTCGAGCACGTAGTCGCGATCAGCGATGCGGCGCGTTTCCTTGCCCTCGGCGAGCAACGTGCCGAACGCCGTCGGAGTGTAGAACGCGCCGATGCCGGCGCCGGCGGCGCGGATGCGCTCGGCGAGCGTACCTTGCGGAACCAGCTCGAGCTCGATCTCCCCCGCGCGGTAGGCGCGGTCGAAATGCCACGAATCGGCCTGCCGCGGAAACGAGCACAGGATCCTGCGCACTCGCTTGGCTGCGATCAGCGCCGCAAGACCTGTGTCGGCGTTCCCGGCATTGTTGTTGACGATGGTGAGCTCGCGCGCCCCTTGAGCGATCAGCGCCTCGATCAGCAACGCCGGCATGCCGGCGTTGCCGAAGCCGCCGATCATGATGGTCGCGCCGTCGGGAATGTCGGCGAGTGCAGCCTCAGCACTCGCAAAACTCTTGTCGATCATGGGAGCGCGAATTATGGCACCGCGGTCACTTCAGGAAGCACATTGAGACATCGAGATAACTAACTGATTTTCCGCACGACTGTAATCAGGGAAAGGAGTGTAAAAAATCACAGTAAGTGCTTGTCGCGCTTGGAAAATCCCGCTTGACGCCTAAATCGTTTATCTATAAGGTGGCAAAAGGTAGAAAAAAGTGGGACAAAGAGCCCGATGGAGTCAGCGTTTCACGGAGCGGCGGTCATCACGCTCGACGCCAAAGGACGCGTCGCTATCCCGACGCGCCACCGCGCAGCGCTGCTGCAATCGGGCAAATCGTTGGTCCTTACCGCGCACCCTGACGGCTGCGTGCTCATCTATCCGGAGCCGGACTGGGAGCCGGTGCGCGCCAGAGTCGCCACCTTCCCAAGCTTCGATCCAACGGCCAGCTGGTGGAAACGCTTGCTCCTCGGCTTCGAGGAGCATGTGTCGCCCGACAACTCCGCTCGCATCCTCCTGCCGCCGGCGCTGCGCATGCATGCCAAGCTGGAGCGCGACGCCATGATGGTCGGCCAGGGCCATTACTTCGAGCTCTGGGATGCCGGCGTCTGGTCGGCGAAGCTCGAGCGCGCGCTCGCCGCAACCGCGACGCCGCCCTCGGGCATGGAAGATTTCTCGCTGTGAGCAGCGGCGATGCACGAACCCGTTCTGTTGAGCGAAGCGCTGCAGGCGCTCGCCATCCGCGCCGACCGACTGTATGTCGACGGCACGTTCGGGCGGGGCGGGCACAGCCGCGCGATCCTCGAGCGCCTGGGGCCGGCCGGGCAGCTGATCGCGCTCGACCGCGATCCCGACGCCGAACAGGCGGCGCGCACCATTACCGATCGACGCTTCAGCTTCGTGCGCGCGGCTTTTTCTGCCATCGGCGATGTGCTCGCCGGGCGCAAGGCGCACGGCATGCTTTTCGACCTCGGCGTGTCGTCGCCGCAGCTCGAGGACCCGGGTCGCGGATTTTCTTTTCGCCACGACGGACCGCTGGACATGCGCATGGATCCGCAAGCCGGTGAGCCCGCCGCCGCGTGGCTCGCGCGCGCCGAAGAATCACAAATCAGGGAGGTCATCCGCGACTATGGCGAAGAACGGTTTGCTAAACAGATTGCAGCGGCGATTGTTGCTGCTCGCGGCCGCGAACCGATCGTTCGCACCCGGCAACTGGCCGATCTCGTGGCAAAGGCGGTCCGTACACGCGAGCCGGGCCAGGATCCGGCGACGCGCACCTTTCAGGCTCTACGGATTCACGTCAATCGGGAGCTTGAGGAAGTGTCGCTGATGCTGCCGCAGGCCACCGCGCACCTAGACGCAGGCGGCCGGCTTGCCGTGATCAGTTTTCATTCGCTCGAAGACCGCATCGTCAAGCGCTTCATGCAGCAGGCGGCGCATCCTGTCGTGCCGCGCGGCCTGCCGCTCACTGAAGCGCAGATGCCGCGAGCTGCGCTGCGCCTGATCGGCCGCGCGGTGCGCCCGAGCGAGCAAGAGACAAGAAGAAACCCGCGGGCGCGCAGCGCCATCCTCCGGGTGGCCGAGCGCACCGCGGGCCCCTATCAACCGGACAACCGAATCGAGCCCGGCGCGCGGTGGCGAAACTGAACCTCCTCCTCCTCGCGGTTCTCGTCGCCTGCGCGCTCGGGCTCGTCACATCGCAGCACAAGGCACGCAAGCTCTTTTCGGCGCTCGAGCGCGAGCACGATCACGGGCGGGAGCTCGATATCGAATACGGCCGCTTGCAGCTCGAAGCGAGCACTTGGGGCCAGCACTCGCGCGTGGCACGCATCGCCGCCGGCACGCTCGGGCTGCGCGTCCCGGATGCGCGGCGGGTGCGACTGCTCGGCCGAGACGACGCGCAGTGACGGCCGGCAGCATCGCGGCGCGGGGTCTCGTACGCTTGCCGGTGTGGCGCGCACGCATCGTGCTGGTCGGCTTGATCGCCGCGTTCGGCGGTCTCACCGTACGGGCGGTGTATCTGCAGGCGCTGAGGACGGACTTCCTGCAGGAAAAAGGCGACGCGCGCTATTCGCGCGTGCTCGAAGTGCCGGCGACCCGCGGCCGCATCACCGATCGTCATGGCGAGGCACTCGCCGTCTCTACGCCGGTGAAATCGATTTGGGCAATCCCCTCGGACGTGCGGCTCAAGCCCGCCCAAGCCAAAACGCTCGCCCGATTGCTCGGCATGACTGCGCGCGAGCTGCACAGAAAACTTGCCGAGCCGGAGCGTGACTTCGTATACCTCAAGCGTCAGCTCGCGCCCGAGACGAGCGAGGCGATTGCCCGGCTCGGGCTACCCGGGATCTACGAGCAGCGCGAGTACCGGCGCTATTACCCCGCCGGCGAGGTCACGGCTCACCTCCTTGGCTTTACCGATGTCGAGGACGTCGGACAGGAGGGCCTGGAGCTCGCCTACGAGCAATCCCTCGGCGGCCGGCGCGGCAGCCGACGTGTGCTCAAGGATCGCCTGGGCCATGTGGTCGAGGACGTGCAATCGATCCGCGCCGCGCAGGACGGTACGGATCTCACACTGTCGATCGACAGCAAGATTCAGAGTCTTGCTTTTGCGGCGCTCAAGAGCGCAGTCGAGCGACATCGTGCCAAGGCGGGCGCGCTGGTGGCACTCGATGTGCAGACGGGCGAAGTGCTGGCGCTCGCCAACGTGCCGTCGTACAACCCGAATAACCGCGCCCGGCTGAGCGGTGCCGAGTTGCGCAATCGCGTCATTACCGACCTTTTCGAGCCCGGCTCGACGCTCAAGCCTTTCACCATCGCCCTTGCGCTCGAATCGGGAAAGGTGACGCCGCAGACGATGGTTGCGACCGATCCGGGGCGCATGACCCTTGCTCACTACACGATCCGCGATGTGCACCCGGCGGCTGCGCTCAGCGTGACGCAGGTGTTGCAGAAATCGTCCAACGTCGGCGCCGCGAAGCTGGCGCTCGCCATGCCGCGCGAAGCATTGTGGGATTTGTACGACCGGCTGGGCTTCGGCAGGGTGCCGCAGCTTGGCTTTCCCGGCGCGGCCGCAGGGCGCTTGCGCCCCTACCGCAGCTGGCGGCCGATCGAGCAGGCGACCATGGCCTACGGCCACGGCATCTCGGTCAGCCTGATGCAGCTCGCGCGCGCTTACATGGTGTTCGCCACGGATGGGGAATTGGTGCCGCTCACGCTGGTCAAAAGCGAACCGGTGGCGCACGGCGAGAGGATCATCTCCGTCGACACGGCGCGCGCGGTGCGCGCGATGCTCGAGTCGGCCGTGCAGCCCGGCGGCACGGGCCCGCGGGCACGAATCGTCGGCTGGCGCGTCGCCGGCAAGACCGGGACGGCACACAAGCAGGAAAACGGCGGCTACGCGGCGGACAAGTACATTGCTTCCTTTGTCGGACTGGCACCGGTGTCGGCACCGCGCGTGATCATTGCTGTGATGATCGACGAGCCGGTGGGCGACTACTACGGCGGCTCGGTCGCCGCGCCGGTGTTTGCCGAGCTGATGCAGGCCACGCTGCGCCTGCTCGGCGTGCCGCATGATGCGCCGCTCGAGCCGCTCGAGCCGCCCTCGAGCGATGCATCGCGGGAGAGTACGTGAGCGACGATGGATCTCTTCCAACGACTGGCGGCGCAGGGCGCAGTGATCGAGCGGCTCACCGCCGATAGCCGCCGCTCTCAGCCCGGCACGGCGTTCTTCGCCTATCCCGGGGAAAAGGCCGATGGCCGTGACTACATCGGCGACGCCGTGGCGCGCGGCGCCTCGGCGGTGCTGTGGGAGGCGGAGAACTTCGCCTGGCGTTCGGACTGGCGCGTGCCGCACAGCGCCGTCCATGGATTGAAACAGCGGGCGGGCGAGCTCGCCGCCCGCTTCTACAGGCACCCTTCGCGCGCCTTGTGGCTGTGCGGCGTCACCGGCACCAACGGTAAAACCTCCTGCAGCCAGTGGATCGCAGCCGCCCTGCAAGCGAGCGGCACGCCGAGCGGCATCATCGGCACGCTCGGTTGCGGCTTCCCCGGCGCCTTGCGTGACGCCCGCAATACCACGCCGGATGCGCTCGAGCTGCAGGAGACACTCGCCCTGCTGCGCGCGGCCGGAGCGCGCGCCGTGGCAATGGAAGTCTCGTCGCACGGTCTCGTCCAAGGCCGCGTGAATGGCGTACGTTTCGCCTGCGCGTTGTTTACGAATCTTTCGCACGACCACCTCGACTATCACCGCACGATGCAGGATTACGCCGAAGCGAAGGCGCGGCTCTTTGCCATGCCGGGACTCGAAGCCGCCGTACTCAACCTCGACGACGCCTTTGGTCGCGAGCTCGCGCGCCGACTCGCCGGGCGCGTGCGGCGCATCGGCTACGCCCTCGGGGCGCCGCTCGCGGGTGTCACGGAGGAGTTCATCGGCTTACAGCCCTCGATGGAGATCATTTCGAGCTGGGGGCGCGCGCGCCTCGTGACGCGCCAGGTCGGCCGCTTCAACCTCGCCAACGCGCTCGGCGTACTCGGCTGCCTGATGGCCCGCGGTTTGCCGTTCAACGACGCGGTGCGTCTGCTCGCCGAGCTGCCGGCGGTCCCCGGCCGCATGGAGCAGGTCGGCGAGCGCCCGCTGGTCATCATCGACTATGCGCACACGCCCGATGCGCTCGAAAAAGTGCTGGCGGCCCTCAAAGCGGTCGCGGTCGAGCGCGGCGGGCGGCTCGCCGTGGTGTTCGGTGCCGGCGGCGATCGCGATCCCGCGAAGCGTCCGGTGATGGGGGCGGTCGCTGAACGCGCTGCCGATCGGCCGATCATCACCTCCGACAATCCGCGCAGCGAGGATCCGCTTCGCATCATCGACGCGATCGCGAGCGGCATGCGCGCCGCCGTGCCGCGCGAGCCGGATCGGCGCCGTGCCATCGAGAAGGCGGTGCTGGAGGCGGCGCCCGAGGACGTGGTGCTGATCGCGGGCAAGGGACACGAGAGCTACCAGGAGATTGCCGGCAAGCGGCTGCCCTTTTCCGATCAGGCGGTGGCGCGCGCGGCGCTCGCGCTGCGGGGCGCGCGATGATGAGCCTGACCGAGGCGGCGAACGTGCTCGGCGGCCGCATCAGCGGCGCCGACCTGCGCTTCGCCGGCGTATCGAGCGACAGTCGCTCGATCGGCCGCGGCGAGCTGTTCGTCGCGTTGCGCGGCGAGCGCTTCGACGGCCACGCCTTTCTCGATGCCGCCGCCGCCCGCGGCGCGGCTGCCGCCCTGGTGGATCGCCACTATGCAGGACCTTATCCGCTGCCCGTGGTTATCGTTGACGACACCAAGCGGGCGCTCGGCGAGCTGGCGCGCGCCTGGCGCTCGCGCTTGCAGCCCGCCTTGATCGCGGTCACCGGTTCCAACGGTAAGACCACGGTAAAGGAGATGCTCGCCGCGATCCTGCGGCGCCATGGCGGGGATGCGGCGGTGCTCGCCACCCGCGGCAACCTGAACAACGACATCGGCGTGCCGCTGACCCTGCTCAAGATGAGACCCGCGCATCGCTGGTGCGCCATCGAGCTCGGCATGAACCATCGCGGCGAGATTGCGCATCTCGCCGGCCTCGCCGCGCCCACCATCGCGCTCGTCAACAACGCGCAGCGCGAGCACCTCGAGTTCATGGATAGCACCGACCAAGTCGCGGCAGAAAACGCGAGCGTCTACGAGGCGCTGCCGCCCTCGGGCACGGCGGTGATCAACGCCGACGACCCGCACGCCGCGTTGTTTCGGCGCCGCGCCGGCGCCCGGCCGGTGGTGGAATTCGGACTGAAGGACGCCATGGTGAGCGGCCGCTACGCGTTGAGCGGCTTGCAGAGCGAGTTGCGCCTGCGCACGCCGCACGGCGAAGCGCAGGCGACGCTCGCGATTCCAGGCCTGCACAACGTGCGCAACGCCCTTGCGGCGGCCGCCTGTGCGCATGCGGCC
Source organism: Burkholderiales bacterium (assembly GCA_035652275.1). Taxonomy (GTDB): domain Bacteria; phylum Pseudomonadota; class Gammaproteobacteria; order Burkholderiales; family SG8-39; genus SCGC-AG-212-J23. The sequence continues at coordinate 47,178 of DASREB010000179.1, read as the reverse complement.
GCCATCGAACCGGCGGTCATCGCCGCCGGGCTGAGCGCCTTCCGCCCCTACACCGGCCGGCTACAGGTGAAGCCGGCGCGCGCTGGCCTCACGGTCATCGACGACAGCTACAACGCCAACCCGGACTCCGTGCGCGCGGCAATTGACGTGCTCGTCGGCTGTCCGGGGCCCACCGTGCTGGTGCTCGGCGACATGGGTGAAGTCGGGCCGCAGGGTCCGGCGTTTCATCGCGAGATCGGTGCCTACGCCCGCGCGCGAGGCGTCGACCGCCTGCTCGCATTTGGCGAGGCGGCCGCCCATGCGGTCGGCGCGTTCGGCGAGGGCGGCGCACACTTCGACGACCTGGATGCGCTGGTCGCTGCGGTGCGCGGCCACACGGTGCTCGTCAAAGGCTCGCGTTTCATGCGCATGGAGCGCGTCGTGGCGGCGCTTCTCGGCTCTCCGGTGGAGGGCGCGCACTAATGCTGCTCGAAATCGCCCAGTGGCTCGCGAAGGACGTGCGCGTCTTCAACGTGTTCAACTACATCACGCTGCGCGCCGTGCTCGCCTGCCTCACCGCGCTCGCCGTCTCGCTGGTGCTCGGGCCGTACATGATCCGCAAGCTCACTGCATACAAAATTGGCCAGGCGGTCCGCGACGACGGTCCTCGCTCGCACCTGACCAAGGCTGGCACGCCGACCATGGGCGGCGCGCTGATCCTGGTGTCGATCTGCGTCACCACGCTGCTCTGGGGCGACCTTTCGAACAAGTTTCTCTGGGTGGTGCTGCTGGTGACGCTCGCCTTCGGCTCGATCGGCTGGATCGACGATTATCGCAAGGTCGTGCACCGCAACCCGAAGGGCCTTTCGCCTCGCGCCAAATTCTGCTGGCAGTCGCTGATTGGTCTCGCCGCCGCGGCTTATCTGGCCTGGCTCGCGCAAAGCATGCCGCCGCTCAATCAGCTGATCGTGCCGTTCTTCAAGTTCGTCTCCTATCCGCTCGGCACGCTCGGCTTCGTGGTTCTCACCTTCTTCGTCATCGTCGGCACATCCAACGCGGTCAACCTGACCGACGGTCTCGACGGTCTCGCCATCATGCCCACCGTGCTGGTCGGCAGCGCTCTCGGCGTCTTCGCCTATGTCGCCGGGCATGCCGTGTTTTCCAAATACCTCGGCCTGCCGTACATCCCGGGTGCCGGCGAGCTGGCGGTCATCTGCGGCGCGCTCGCCGGCGCCGGCCTCGGCTTTCTGTGGTTCAACGCATATCCGGCGGAAGTGTTCATGGGCGATGTCGGCGCGCTCGCGCTCGGCGCCGCGCTCGGCACGGTCGCCGTGGTGGTGCGCCAGGAGATCGTGCTGTTCATCATGGGCGGCGTTTTCGTCGCCGAGACGCTCTCGGTGATGATTCAGGTGCTGTACTTCAAGTGGAGCGGCGGCAAGCGCATCTTCCGCATGGCGCCGCTGCACCACCATTACGAGCTCGAAGGCTGGAAGGAAAGCCAGGTCGTGGTGCGCTTCTGGATCATCACCATGATGCTCGTGCTCTTCGGCCTCTCCACGCTCAAGCTGCGATGATGCGCGAGGCCGCTCGTCACCTGCTGCCGCAGCCGCCGTCCGTGGCGCTGGAGGGCCGGCGGGTGCTGGTGCTCGGTCTTGGCGATACCGGGCTCTCGGTCGCGCGCTACGCCGAGCGCCGCGGCGCGCTCGTGCGGGTCGCCGATACGCGCGTTGCAGCGCCGCGGCGTGACGAGCTGCAAGGCGATCTGCGGTTCGGTCGATTCACGCCGGCGCTGCTCACCGACGTGGACCTCGTCTGCATCAGTCCGGGTCTGTCGCTCGCCGAGCCGCTCGTGGGCGAGGCCTTGTCGCGCGGCATTCCGCTGCTCGGCGACATCGAGCTTTTCGCCTGGGAAAACCGTGCGCCGGTGCTTGCCGTGACCGGCACCAACGGTAAGAGCACCGTGACCGCACTCACCGGTCACCTGCTGCGCAGCGCCGGCATTGACTGCGAAGTGGCCGGCAACATCTCGCCGCCCGTGCTCGATGCGCTCATGGCGCGCGCCATGCCGCCGGCCGCCTGGGCGCTCGAGCTCTCGAGTTATCAGCTCGAGACGACGTGGACGCTCAACGCGGTGGCGGCGACGATGCTCAACCTGAGCGAGGACCATCTCGACCGCTACGGCGGCCTCGCCGATTACGGCGCGGCGAAGGCGCGCATCTTCCGGGGCGACGGCATTCAGGTGCTCAATCGCGACGATGCCGCCTCAACCGCCATGGCGCTGCGCGGCCGACGCGTTGTTACCTTCGGGCTCGACGCGCCGCCGAGCGCGCGCGATTTTGGCTTTAGCGCTGGCGCGCTGCTGGAAGGTCCGCATCGACTGATCGAGGCGCGCGCGCTTGCGACCCATGGTGCGCACAACATCGCCAATGCGCTCGCCGCCTGTGCGCTCGCCCGCGCGGCGGGCGTGCCGCGCGAGGCGCTGAGGCCGGCGCTTGCAGCTTTCCGCGGCTTGCCTCACCGCGTGGAGCTGGTGGCGCGGCGCGCCGGTGTCGATTGGTACGACGATTCAAAAGGCACCAATGTCGGCGCGACCATCGCGGCGCTGCGCGGCCTGGGCAAGCGTGCGGTGCTGATCCTCGGGGGCGACGGCAAAGGCCAGGACTTCAAGCCGCTGCGCATGCCGGTGGCGCAATTCGCCTCGCACGTGTTGCTGATTGGCCGCGATGCGCCGCTCATCGAGGCAGCGCTCGGCGGCTTTGCCGCCGAGCGCTGCGCCACGCTTGAGCAGGCGGTGGCGCGCGCCGCGAGCCTTGCGCGCCCGGGCGAGGCCGTGCTGCTGTCCCCGGCCTGCGCGAGCTTCGACATGTTTCGCGACTACAAGGAGCGCGGCGAGCGGTTTGCCGCCGCGGCGCGCGCGCTGCCATGACGCCGACGTTCCTGCCGGCGCGCAATGCCCCCGACGCCGAGTACGACCGCTCGCTCGCCTGGGCGGCGCTGCTGCTCGCGGCGGGCGGCTTGGTGATGGTGTACTCCGCGTCGATTGCCACGGCAGAGGCGAACCGCTACACCGGCTTCAGCGCCACCTGGTTCCTCATGCGCCACGGCATGTTCTTCGCCGTGGCGCTCGGCGCAGCACTGATGGTGTTCCTGGTGCCGGCAAAGCATTGGCAGCAGGCCGCTCCGCTGCTTTTCCTCGGCGGCATGGCGCTGCTCATCGCGGTGCTGCTGCCCGGTATCGGTCGCGAAGTGAACGGCGCGCGCCGTTGGCTGGCGCTGCCGCTTGTCAGCGTGCAGCCCTCGGAGCTCATGAAGCTCGCCGCGGTGCTCTATGCCGCCGACTACACCGTGCGCAAGCACAGCGTGCTCAAGAGCTTCAAGAAAGGGCTTCTGCCGATGCTCGCGGTGATGCTGATCGTGGCCTGGCTGCTCCTGCGCGAGCCGGATTTCGGCGCCCTGGTCGTGATCGCGGCGAGCGCTTTCGCGGTGCTGTTTCTCGGCGGCATGAACGGCCGGCATTTCGCCGCGCTGCTCGCGATGCTGCTCGCCGGCTTCGTGCTGCTCGTGCTGGCGTCGCCCTATCGCATGCACCGCATCTTCGGCTACATGGATCCCTGGTCCGATCCGTTCGGCAGCGGCTATCAGCTGTCGCACGCGCTGATCGCCTTCGGGCGTGGCGAGTGGCTCGGCGTGGGGCTGGGCGCGAGCGTCGAGAAGCTGCATTACCTGCCCGAGGCGCATACCGATTTCCTTCTCGCGGTGCTCGCCGAGGAGCTCGGCTTTGTGGGCGTCGCGGCCGTCATCGCACTCTTCGCGTGGATCGTGGCGCGGGCCTTCGCCATCGCGCGCGAGGCGCGCTCGCGCGAGCGTCACTTCGCCGCGCTTACGGCGCAAGGCATCGGCATCTGGCTGGGCGCCCAGGCGTTCATCAACATGGGCGTGAACATGGGCCTGCTGCCGACCAAGGGCCTGACGCTGCCGCTCATGAGCTACGGCGGCTCCGGGCTGGTCGCCAATTTCGTCGCTATCGCCATTCTCCTGCGCATCGACTGGGAGAACCGCCAGCTTGCGCGAGGCTTGCACGCATGAGGACGCTCCTCATCATGGCCGGGGGCACGGGCGGTCACATCTTCCCGGGCCTCGCTGTGGCGCATGAGGCGCGCGCGGCCGGCTGGCAAGTGGTGTGGATGGGTGCGCGCGGCGGCATGGAGGAGCGGCTGGTGCCGCGCCACGGCTATGCCACGGCCTGGATTCGCGCGCGCGCCGCGAGAGGCAAAGGCCTCCTGCAAAAGCTCGTGCTGCCGGCGAATCTGCTTTATTCGTTCTGGGAAAGCGCGCGCCATATCCGGCGCATCCGCCCGGACGTGGTGCTCGGTCTCGGCGGCTACGTCGCGTTTCCCGGCGGCATGATGGCGTCGCTGCTCGGGCGGCCGCTCGCGCTGCACGAGCAAAACGCCATCGCCGGCCTCGCCAACCGAGTTCTCGCCGGCGTCTCCGACAAGGTGATGGCCGGCTTCCCGCGGGCCTTACGCGGCGCCGAGTGGACCGGCAATCCGGTGCGCGCGGAGATCGCGGGGATTGCGCCACCCGATCAGCGCTTCCGCGCTCGTCAAGGTGCGCTGCGCCTGCTCGTGGTCGGCGGCAGCCTGGGCGCGCAGGCGCTGAACCAGGCAGTACCGCGCGCGCTCGCGCAGCTCGCCGAGCGGCCAGTGGTCGTGCACCAGTCGGGCGAGAAGCACCTCGATGCGCTGCGCGCGGCCTATGCCAAGGCCGGCGTGTCAGGCGAGCTCGTTGCCTTCATCGACGACATGGCGCGGCGCTACGCCGAGGCCGATCTCGTCATCTGCCGCGCCGGCGCCGTTACGATCGCCGAGCTGTCGGCGGGCGGCATGGCGAGCATCCTGGTGCCCTTTCCGTACGCGGTCGACGACCATCAGACTGCAAATGCGCGCTTTCTTGCCGAGCGGGGCGCAGCGATCCTCCTGCCGCAAGCCGAGCTCAGCGCTGAGCGGCTCGCCGCGCTGATCGGCGCGCTCGACCGGCCGGCGCTGCTGCGCATGGCCGAGAAGGCACGCCGGCTTGGCAAGCCGGAGGCCGCGCGCGTGGTCGCACAGCGCTGCATGGACCTCGTGCGATGAAGCATAAAGTGCGGCGCATCCACTTCGTCGGCGTCGGCGGCGCCGGCATGTCCGGCATCGCCGAGGTGCTTGCCAATCTCGGCTACCAGGTGAGCGGCTCGGATCTCGCGGCAAACGCCGCTACGCGCCGGCTCGCCAATCTCGGTGTGAAGCTCTTCTACGGACACCGGGCCGAGCAGATCGAGGGCGCCGATGCCGTAGTCGTGTCGAGCGCGGTGCCGGCCGACAATCCGGAGCTGGTGGCGGCGCGCGAACGCCACGTGCCGCTCGTGCCGCGCGCGCTGATGCTCGCGGAGCTGATGCGGCTGAAGCGCGGCATTGGCATTGCCGGCACGCACGGCAAGACCACCACCACCAGCCTCGTCGCAAGTGTGCTCGCCGAGGGCGGGCTCGATCCGACGTTCGTGATCGGCGGGCGCTTGAACGCTGCCGGCAGCAATGCGCGGTTGGGCAGCGGCGACTTCATCGTGGTCGAAGCGGATGAATCGGATGCCTCGTTCCTGCATCTGCAGCCGGTGATCGCGGTGGTGACGAATATCGATGCGGATCACATGGACACCTACGGTCAGGACTTTGCGCGCCTGAAGCAGGCGTTCGTGCAGTATGTGCAGAACCTGCCCTTCTACGGCGCCGCTGTCCTGTGCGCCGACGACCCCCAGGTGCGCGAGATCCTGCCGCTGGTTTCCAAGCCGGTGGTGACCTACGGCACGAGCGACGACTGCACGATCCGCGCGAGCGCCATTTCGCATGACCGCGGCCGCATGCGCTTTCGCGCCGAGCGCCGCGGTGCCCGGCCGCTCGACATCGTGCTGAATCTGCCCGGGCGCCACAACGTGCTGAATGCGTTGGCCGCCATCGCGGTTGCCGAAGAAATCGGTGTAGCCGATGCGGCCGTGCTGACGGCGCTCGCCGAATTTCGCGGCGTCGGTCGCCGCTTCCAGCACCACGGCGAGCTCGCGCTCGACGGTGGCGCCACCTTTACGCTGATCGACGACTACGGCCACCACCCCGCCGAGATGGCTGCCACGCTTGAAGCCGCGCGCGGCGCCTTTCCCGGGCGGCGGCTGGTGCTCGCCTTCCAGCCGCATCGCTATACGCGTACGCGCGACCTGTTCGAGGATTTCGTGCGGGTGCTCTCCACCGTCGATGTCCTGCTGCTCGCGGAGGTTTACCCGGCGGGCGAAGCGCCCATCGTGGCAGCCGATGCGCGCTCGCTGGCGCGTGCGGTGCGCGTGGCGGGGCAGGTAGAGCCGATTTACGTCGAAGACATCGCCGACATGCCGGCGGCGATTCGCCGCATCGCGCGCGACGGCGACGTCGTACTCACCATGGGCGCCGGCTCGATCGGCAACGTGCCCGGGCAGCTCGCATGAATATGGCCGAAGCGCGCCACTTCAACGAACTGCGGGGCGCGCTCAAGCACGACGAGCCGATGAGCCGACACGTGAGCTGGCGCACCGGCGGACCTGCCGGCCGCTTCTACGTGCCGGCGGACCTCGAGGATCTCGGCAGCTTCCTGCGCCAGCTGCCGGCGGATGAGCCGCTGCTTTTCGTCGGGCTCGGCTCGAATCTGCTGGTGCGGGACGGCGGCTGGCGCGGCACCGTGGTCATGACGCACGCCGCGGCGCGCCGGCCGAGCATGCACGCCGGCCTGCTGTACGCCGAGGCCGGGGTCGCCAGCCCGAAGGTGGCGCGCTTCGCAGCGCTGCACGAGCTGCAGGGCGCCGAATTTCTCGCCGGCGTGCCGGGCTCGGTCGGCGGCGCGCTCGCCATGAATGCCGGCTGCTATGGCGGCGAGACCTGGGACATTGTCGAGCGCGTGGCGACGATCGACCGCGCAGGCAGGCTGGTCGAGCGCGCGCGCGCCGAGTTCGACATCGGCTATCGGCATTGCGCGCCGAAGGATGCCCGCGAGGAATGGTTCGCGGCGGCCTGGTTTCGGCTCGAGCCAGGCGACGGCGTGGCATCGCGCGCCGTGATGAAGGAGCTGCTCGCGCGCCGTATCGCGACGCAGCCGCTTGCGCTTCCCAATGCCGGCAGCGTATTTCGCAACCCGCCGCGCGACCACGCGGCGCGCCTGATCGAAGCCTGCGGCCTGAAAGGCTTCGCGCGCGGTGCAGCGCGCGTCTCCGAGAAGCACGCGAACTTCATCGTCAATCCGCACGGCGCGGCGCGTGCCGCCGACATCGAATGGCTGATCGAGCACGTCCAGCGCACGGTGTACCAGATGAAGGGCGTGCTACTGCAGACCGAAGTGCGCATCGTGGGGGAGCCCGCATGAACTTCGGTAAGGTCGCCGTATTGCTCGGCGGCAAATCGGCCGAGCGCGAGGTTTCGCTGAAAAGCGGCACCATGGTGCTGAACGCGCTGCGCTCGCGCGGCGTCGATGCGCACGGCTTCGATCCGAAGGAACGGGACGTGGCAGCGCTCGCCAAGGAACGCTATGACCGCGCCTTCATCGCGCTGCACGGGCGCTTCGGCGAGGACGGCACGGTACAGGGCGTGCTCGAGTGGCTCGGCATTCCGTACACCGGAAGCGGCGTGCTCGCCTCCGCGCTCGCCATGGACAAGCTGCGCACCAAGCGCATCTGGCAGGCGCAAGGCCTGCCGACGGCGCCCTATGCCGTGCTTACCCGTGAATCCGATCTGAAGGCGGTCGCCCGCCGCCTCGGCACGCCGCTTTTCGTCAAGCCGGCAAGCGAAGGCTCCTCCGTCGGCATGAGCAAAGTGAAGCGTGCGGCGGATCTGGAGGAAGCGTTTGCGCTTGCGGTGAATTACGACCCGGTGGTCATCGCCGAGAAGTACATCGACGGTGCGGAGCTCACCGCCGGCATTCTCGGCGGCGAGGTCCTGCCGATCATCCGCATCGAGACGCCACGGGAGTTCTACGACTACGAGGCGAAATACATCGCCAACGACACGCGCTATCTCATTCCGTGCGGTCTGCCGAAGCGCAAGGAGCAGCAATTGCAGGCCCTGTGTCTCAAGGCGTTTCAGGCGCTTGGCTGCAGCGGCTGGGGGCGCGTCGACCTGATGCTCAATCGGCGAGGGCGTCCTTACCTGCTGGAAGTCAATACCTCGCCCGGCATGACCGACCACTCGCTTGTGCCGATGGCCGCCCGCGCTGTCGGCCTGTCCTACGAGGAGCTTTGCCTGAAGGTGTTGGAGGGCGCGCATGTGGGGTAACCCGCGCCTGCTGAACGCGGCCGCCGGGTTTCTCGTCGGGCTCGCCGCGCTGGCATTCGGCGCCGCCGGCGCGTATTGGCTGCTGCATTCGCCGCTCTTCCCGGTTCGCGCGATCGAATTGCGTACCGTGCCCGTGCAGGCATCGCGCGCCGAGGTTCAGGCGACCCTCGCCCACGTCGGGCGCGGTAATTTCTTCGCCGCACCGATTGACGAGCTGCGCGCGGCGCTCGAGCGACTGCCGTGGGTACGGCGCGCCGCGGTGCGCCGCGTATGGCCCGACGGCCTGGAAGTGAGCATAGAAGAGCAGCTGCCGCTCGCACGCTGGGCGGCGGGAGGGCTGGTTAACCGGCAGGGCGAGCGCTTCGCCGGCGAGGCCTCCGCCGAGCTGCCGCTCTTCAGCGGGCCTGCCGGAAGCGAAGCCGAGCTTGCGCGCCGCTACGCGCGCTTCTCGCAGCTTGTCGCGATTCTCGGCAGCCCGATCGAGCGACTCACGTTGAGCGAGCGCCTCGCCTGGGAGGTGAAGCTCGCCGATGGCCTTGAGCTCAAGCTCGGCCGCGATGCTGAGGCCGCTGAGACCAAGCTCGAGCGCTTCGTCGCCGCTTACCAAGCGAACCAGCTCATGCCGCTCGGCACGGTGGTCGATCTGCGCTATCCGAACGGATTCGCCATGCGAGTGAAAGGCTGATGGCGAAAGAGAACAAAAACCTGGTGGTGGCGCTCGACATCGGCACCTCGAAGGTCGCCTGCCTGGTCGCCGAGCTCGGCGCGGACGGCACGCTGGAAATTCTCGGCATGGGCTCGCACCCCTCCAAGGGACTCAAGAAAGGCGTGGTCGTCAACATCGAGGCGACCGTGGCCGCGATTCAGCGCGCGCTCGAGGAAGCCGAGCTGATGGCCGACAGCAAGATCGCCGCGGCCTATGTCGGCATCGCCGGCAGCCACATCCGCAGCTTCAACTCCACCGGCATGGTGGCGGTGAAGGACCGCGAGGTCGGCGTGATGGACGTCGATCGCGCCATCGAGACGGCGCGCGCCGTCAACATCCCGACCGACCAGCAAATCCTGCACGTGTTGCGGCAGGAATTCATCATCGACGGCCAGGAAGACGTGCGCGAGCCGATCGGCATGTCGGGCGTGCGCCTGGAAGTCAAGGTGCACATCGTCACCGGCGCCGTGTCAGCCGCGCAGAACATCATCAAATGCGTGCGCCGCTGCGGCATCGAGGTGAAAGACCTGGTGCTGCAGCCGCTCGCTTCCTCGCGTGCGGTGCTCTCCGAGGATGAGAAGGATCTGGGCGTATGCCTGCTCGACATCGGCGGCGGCACGACCGACATCGCCGTCTTCACCCATGGCGCGATACGGCACACCGCGGTGGTGCCGATCGCCGGCGACCAGATTACGAACGACATCGCCATGGCGCTGCGCACGCCGACGGCCGATGCCGAGGCGCTCAAGATCCGCCACGGCGTGGCGCTGCGCCAGCTCGCCGATCCGAACCAGATGCTGGAAGTTCCGGGCATCGGTGAGCGCGGCACGCGCACGCTGTCGCGGCAGACGCTCGCCGAAGTGATCGAGCCGCGCGTCGAGGAGCTCTATTCGCTCGTGCAGCACGCGCTACGCGATTCGGGGTTCGAGGAGCTGCTCTCGAGCGGCATCGTGCTGACGGGCGGCTCGGCGGTGATGCAGGGCATGGTCGAACTCGGCGAAGAGATCTTCCACATGCCGGTGAGGATCGGCGTGCCTCGCTATGCCGGCGGGCTCGCGGACGTGGTGCGCGCGCCGCGTTATGCGACCGCGGTCGGCTTGTTGCTGGAAGGCGTGGCGCAGGTGCAGCACGGACGGCTTTCGCGCCAGAGCGGCTCGGTACGAGCGGTGCTCGGGCGCATGCGGGAGTGGTTTCAGCGCAACTTTTGAAGTCAATAACAACGGCAAGGAGATAACAAGATGTTCGAAATCGTAGAGACCCAGGTCACGGGGCCCATCATCAAGGTGGTGGGCGTGGGCGGCGCCGGCGGCAACGCCATCAATCACATGATCGAGGAGGGTGTGCAGGGCGTCGAGTTCATCGCCGTCAACACCGATGCGCAGGTGCTCGCGCGTAACCGCGCACCCCACCAGATCCAGCTCGGCACGAGCGGCCTGGGCGCCGGCGCGAAGCCGGAGGAGGCGCGCGCGGTGGCGCTCGCGGATCGCGATCGCATTGAAGAGACGCTCGCCGGGGCGCACATGGTGTTCATCACCGCCGGCATGGGCGGCGGCACCGGCACCGGAGCCGCGCCGGTGATCGCGGAGGTGGCGCGCTCGCTCGGCATCCTCACCGTGGCGGTCGTCACCAAGCCGTTCACCTTCGAGGGCTCAAAGCGCATGAAGACGGCCGAGGGCGGGCTCGAAGCGCTCGGACCGCACGTCGATTCGCTGATCGTCATCCTCAACGACAAGCTCGAAGAGGTGCTCGGCGAGGACGTCACGCAGGAGGACGCGTTCAAAGCGGCCGACGATGTGCTGAACAACGCCGTGGCAGGGATTGCCGAAATCATCAATAACCCCGGGCTCGTCAACGTCGACTTCCAGGATGTGCGCACCGTGATGTCGGAGCAGGGCATGGCGATGATGGGCTCGGCGAGCGCGAGCGGCATCGATCGCGCGCGCATCGCCGCGGAGCAGGCCATCGCCTGCCCGCTGCTCGAGGGCGTGAATCTCGCCGGCGCGCGCGGGGTGCTGGTCAACATTACTGCCTCGAAATCGAGCCTGAAGCTGCGCGAGACGAAGGAGGTGATGAACATCATCCGCGCGTTCGCGGCGGAGGACGCGACCATCATCTATGGCGGCGTCTACGACGATGCGCTCGAGGATCAACTGCGCGTCACGGTGGTGGCGACGGGTCTTGGCGCACCGGCGGTGGCGCGCGCGCCGAAGCCGCAGCTCGTGCTGAATAACGTCGCGGCGCAAAAGACCGGCACCGATAACCTTCCCGGGCCGGTGGACTACAGCCAGCTCGATGCGGTGCCGGCGGTGATCCGGCGCAACCGTGCCTCGACAGTCGAAGCCTTGCAGCAAAGTGGCGTGGACAAGTACGACATCCCGGCGTTTCTGCGCAAGCAGGCCGACTGATGCCGCGCACGTCTTTGCTAAAATCGGCCATTCCCTAGCGATGCTTCGACAACGCACCCTCAAGGCGCTGGTCTCTGCCGCCGGCGTCGGTCTGCACACCGGGCAGAAAGTTCGCGTCACGCTGCGGCCCGCGCCGCCCGATACCGGCATCGTCTTCCGGCGCATCGACCTTGCCGCGCCGGTCGACATTCCGGCGCGCGCCGAGCTCGTCGGCGAGACGCGGCTTTCATCGTGCCTGGTGCGAGACGGCGTGAAGGTCTATACGGTGGAACACCTGATGTCGGCGCTCGGCGGGCTCGGCGTCGACAACGCCTATGTGGACCTCGATGCTTCCGAGCTGCCGATCATGGACGGCAGCGCCTCGCCGTACGTGCTGCTGATCCAGCAGGCCGGTGTGATCGAGCAGGCGGCGCCGAAACGTTTCCTGCGTGTCACGCGCACGGTGGAAGTGACCGATGGCGACAAATGGGCGCGCCTCGAGCCCTACGAAGGCTACAAGCTCTCGTTCTCGATCGATTTCCGCCACCCGGTGATCGAGCGTTCGACGCAGGCGGTGCAAGTCGATTTCGCCGAAACGTCGTACCTGAAGGAGATCGCGCGCGCCAGAACCTTCGGCTTCATGCACGAAGTGGAAGATCTGCGCGACAGCGGCCTTGCGCTCGGCGGCGGCTTGGACAACGCAGTGGTGCTCGACGAGTATCGCGTGCTGAACGCGGAAGGATTGCGCTTTGCCGACGAATTCATCCGGCACAAGCTGCTGGATGCGATCGGCGATCTCTATCTTCTCGGAAGACCGCTGCTCGGCGCCTTTTCCGCGCACAAATCGGGACACGCGCTCAACAACCGTTTGCTGCGCGCCGTGCTCGCGCACGCCGATGCGTTGGAGACCGTCAGCTTCGAGCGCCCCGAGGAGACGCCGGCAGGCGTGGCGCGCCTCGCGACGCAGTACGGCTAAGCGCGCGGCAGTGCGCCGTGGCGGCGCAGCATTGTCGCCAGCGCGTCTCGCGCCGGCGACGCTGGCAACCGCTCGTACAGCTCACGCAACCGCTCGATCGCATGTGTGGAGAAATGCACGCTTTTTTGCGCGCCACAAGCCTTCTTAAGTGACTCGATCGGTTGCACCCTCACTGAAACCAGACTAACCTGCATTCGCCGTTCTTGGAGGAAGCGCACAAGCGCTGGCGCGACGAGCCGAAGCTTTGCAGCAACGGCGGAATTCGCGGCAACAAGCGCAAGCCTGCCCTCCTTGAGATTGGCGACACGGGTCTCGCCGCGAAGCTCGGCAGTCAAGAAATTCCGAACGAGTTCGCCGAGCGCGCGCAGCTCCCGCGTCTTGAGAAGAACTGGCTGCAAGTCGCCTTCGGCCGCGAGGATCCGGTCGAGTTTGGTGGGCAGCAAAAGCGAGCGCATCGGGAGGGAGACGTGCAGATTATCCTGATCTCGGATCGGCTGGCCAAGGCGAGGTCAGTCACGCTGTCCGCCATGCATCTGGTGGCGAGCGGCACGGTCCTGCTCTTTGTGGTGCTGGCGGCCACTGCCGCGGTCTATTGGCTGACGCTGCGTTATGCCGCCGAGGTGCCGGTCCCGGCGCTGCAGCGCCTGGTGCTCGCGGCACAGGAAACCGAAGCCGAACGCAGCCGCGCCTTCGTGCAGCAGAACCTCAACGCCATGGCGGTCAAGCTCGGGGAAATGCAAGCCCAGCTGACCCGCCTCGATTCCCTTGGCGAGCGCCTTGCCTCGCTCGCGGGCGTGAAAGACGTGCGCTTGGCAGAAACACCCGGCATCGGCGGCGCGGCGCCGACGCAAATGCCGCCCCAGAACCTGTCGCTCGGCGATTTCAGCACGAAGCTCCTCGAGCTCTCGCGTCAGCTGGAGAACCGCAGCGACATGCTCGGCGTGCTCGAGTCGCAGCTCTTCGAACAGGCGGTGAAGAAGAAGCTCATGCCGACGATGCTGCCGGTCAAGGCGCCTTTCAGCGCGTCGAGCTTCGGCCGGCGCATCGATCCGTTCACCGGCCAATGGGCCATGCATGAAGGCATCGATTTCCTGGCCGACGCCGGCTCGTCGGTCGCGGCCGCTGCCGCTGGCGTGGTGGTGTTCGCCGGCTTCCATCCGCAATACGGCTACGTTGTGGACGTCGACCACGGCAACGACCTGGTTACGCGCTACGCGCACTGCTCGAAGCTCTTCGTCAAAGAAGGCGACGTCGTGGCGCGCGGCCGCAAGATCGCCGAAGTCGGTTCCACCGGCCGCTCCACCGGCCCGCACCTGCATTTCGAAGTGCGTTTCCGCGGGGCGGCGCAGAATCCGACGAAGTTCCTGCTCGCGTCGGTGTCGCCGGCGCGCGGCACCACCAAGACGGCGGCCGCCGCCGCCGAGTAAGGCCGGCGCGCGCCGAGGCACGCGCCTCGGCGTGTTAACATCCTATGCTTTCCCGGAGCTCGCTTTTCCGCCGGCCCGCCAGGGCCTGCGTCCTTCATGGTGAGATACCTTCAGTTCGGGCGCCGCGTCGCCGAGGTGCTCTGGAGCGTCCCGACGCGCGTCTTCGGCAGCCGCAACGAGCGGCTGCTCAAGCACTACGGCCATACCGTAGGCGAGATCAATGCGCTCGAGCCGCAGATCGCGGCGCTCTCCGATGCGGCGCTCGCCGCCAAGACCATCGAGCTGCGCAAACGCCACGCTGACGGTGCAACGCTTGACCAGCTCTTGCCGGAGGCGTTTGGCGTGGTCCGCGAAGCCGCCAAGCGCACGCTGCGCATGCGTCACTTCGACGTGCAGCTGGTCGGCGGCATGGTGTTGCACGCCGGCAAGATTGCCGAGATGAAGACGGGCGAAGGCAAGACGCTCGTCGCCACGCTGCCCGCGTACCTGAACGCGCTTACCGGCAAGGGCGTGCACATCGTGACGGTGAACGACTACCTCGCGAAGCGCGACGCCGAGTGGATGGGGAAAATCTACCGCTTCCTCGGCCTGAGCGTCGGCGTCAACGTCCCCTATCACGAGCTCGAGCTCGAGGAACGCAACACGGCCAAGCGCGCCGCTTACGCCGCCGACATCACCTACGGCACGAACAACGAGTTCGGCTTCGATTACCTGCGCGACAACATGGCGATGCACGTCGAGGAGCGCTTCCAGCGCGGCCTCAACTATGCCATCGTCGACGAGGTCGACTCGATCCTGATTGATGAGGCGCGCACACCGCTCATCATCTCGGGCCAGGCGGAGGACCGCACTGAGATCTACCACAAGATGAACCAGGTGGCGCCGCTGCTCACCCGGCAGAAAGAAGAGAAAAAGAAGCCGGATGATCCCGAGCCGCCCGGCGACTTCTTCGTCGACGAAAAGAACCACCAGATCGTGATCTCCGAAGCGGGGCACGAGAAGGCGGAGCAGATTCTCACCCGCGTGGGCCTGCTGCCCGCCGGTGCGAGTCTCTACGAGCCTGCGTACATCAACCTGGTGCACCATCTCTACGCCGCGCTGCGCGCGCATCACCTGTTCCATCGCGATCAGCATTACGTGGTGCAGAACGGTGAAGTGATCATCGTCGACGAGTTTACCGGGCGCCTGATGATCGGGCGGCGCTGGTCCGAAGGCCTGCACCAGGCGGTGGAGGCGAAGGAGGGCGTCTCGATCCAGAACGAGAACCAGACGCTTGCCTCGATCACCTTCCAGAACTACTTCCGCATGTACGGCAAGCTCGCCGGCATGACCGGCACCGCCGACACCGAGGCCTACGAATTCCAGCAGATCTACGGCCTCGAGACGGTGGTGGTGCCGACGCACATGCCGATGATCCGCGCCGACCGCCAGGACCAGGTCTACCGCACCGCGAAGGAGAAGTACCAAGCCGTCATCAACGACATCCGCGACTGCTACGACCGCGGGCAGCCGGTGCTGGTGGGCACGACCTCCATTGAGAACAACGAGCTGCTCTCGGGCCTGCTGCAGAAGGAGAAGCTGCCCCACCAGGTACTGAACGCGAAGCAGCACGAGCGCGAGGCACAGATCGTGGCTCAGGCGGGCCGGCCCAAGGGCATCACCATTGCCACCAACATGGCCGGGCGCGGCACCGATATCGTGCTCGGCGGCAACGTCGAGAAACAGTGCGATTTCGTCGAGGCGGACGAAAAGCTCTCGGCCGAGGAGAAAGGAGTGCGGGTGGAGAAGCTGCGCGGCGAGTGGCAGGCGCTGCGCGACCAGGTGCTGAAGGCGGGCGGCCTGCACATCATTGGGACCGAGCGCCACGAGTCGCGGCGCATCGACAACCAGCTGCGCGGCCGTTCCGGCCGCCAGGGCGACCCGGGCAGCTCGCGCTTCTACATGTCGCTCGAGGATCCGCTGCTCAGGATCTTTGCCGGCGATCGCATCAACCGCATCATGGTGATGCTGAAGATGCCCGAAGGCGAGGCGATCGAGCATGCGATGGTGACCCGCTCCATCGAGAGCGCGCAGCGCAAGGTCGAGGCCCGCAACTTTGACATCCGCAAGCAGCTGCTCGAGTACGACGACGTCGCGAACGACCAGAGGAAGACGATCTATTCGCTGCGCAACGAGGTGCTCGAATCGAATGACGTCTCGGCACGCATCTCCGATCTGCGCGCCGGAGTGATCAACGATCTCTTCCGCACGTACGTGCCCGACGAAAGCGTCGAGGAGCAATGGGATATCGCCGGCCTCGAGCAGGCGCTGAAAGCGGAATTCAACCTGACGCTGCCGATCCGCCAATGGCTCGACCAGGACGAGGAGCTCGGCGAGGAACAACTCGTGCAGCGCATCATCGCTGCCGCGCAAGACGCGTACAGCAGCAAGGTCCCGGAACCGGCGCGCGAGCAGTGGAAGCAGTTCGAGCGCTACCAGATGCTGCAGATCCTGGACGCGCACTGGCGCGAACACCTGGCGGCGCTCGACCACCTGCGCCAGGGCATCCATCTGCGCGGCTATGCGCAGAAGAACCCGAAACAGGAATACAAGCGCGAAGCGTTCGAGCTTTTCGGCACGATGATCGAGTCGGTGAAGCTGGAAGTCATCAAGACGCTCACGGCAGTGGAGATCCGCACGCAGGAAGCGCTGCCGGAAGTCGACGATCGCCAGCACGTGGAGAACGTTCGGCTGCAGCACGCCGACTACGAGGAAGCGGCGCTCGCGAACGGCAATGGCAACGGCAACGGCGACGTCGCGCTCGCCGAAGCGGCGACCAAGAGGAAGGCGCAGCCGATCGTGCGCCACGCGCAGAAAGTCGGCCGCAATGATCCCTGCCCGTGCGGCTCGGGCAAGAAATACAAGCACTGCCACGGCAAACTGACGTAGCGATGGCGGTCAATCTGCCGCCACCCGACCGCACCTCCCTCCATCCGGTCCCCGGCGTCGAGCTCGGCGTGGCGATGGCCGGGGTGCGCAAGAGCAACCGCAAGGACCTGCTGGTGCTGCGCCTGGCCCCGGGCAGCAGCGTCGCCGGCATCTTTACCCAAAACCGCTTTTGCGCCGCGCCCGTGGTGCTCGCGCGCAAGCACCTGCGCAACGGGGTGCACGCCCTCGTCGTGAACACCGGCAACGCCAATGCGGGTACCGGCAAGCGCGGGCTCGAGGACGCCATGCTCGTCTGCGAGGCGCTCGCGAGCCACCTTGGCTGCGAGCCGCAACAGATCCTGCCTTTTTCTACCGGCGTCATCATGGAGCCGCTACCCGCCGAACGCATCGTTGCCGCGCTGCCGCGCGCGCTCCTGCATCAGGACGACTGGCTCTCGGCCGCCGAAGCCATCATGACGACCGACACGGTGCCCAAGGCGTACTCGCGCAAGGTACGCCTCTCGGGCGGCAGCGCGATCGTCACCGGCATTGCCAAGGGCGCCGGCATGATCCGCCCCGACATGGCCACCATGCTCGCGTTCATCGCCACCGATGCGCGGGTCGAGCAACGCAGCCTGCAGGCCCTGCTCGAGCGGGTCGCTGAGCGCTCGTTCAACTGCATCACCGTCGATGGTGACACGTCGACCAACGATTCCTTCATCCTCGCGGCGACCGGTGAGGGGCCCGCGGCGCGGGCGCGACGCGATCTGCTCAAACTGGAAGTCGCGGTCGGCGAGGTGGCGCGCCATCTCGCGCAGGCGATCGTGCGCGACGCGGAAGGCGCGACCAAGTTCATCACCATCGCTGTCGAGCGCGGCCGCAACCTCGAGGAGTGCCGCCGGGTGGCCTATGCCATCGCGCATTCGCCGCTCGTGAAGACCGCGTTCTTCGCTTCGGACCCGAACCTGGGGCGCATCCTTGCCGCGATCGGCAATGCGCCGGTCAAAGGCCTCGATACGAGCAAGCTGGAGCTCTTCATCGACGCCGTGCGCGTCGCGAGAAATGGGGCGCGGGACCCGGATTATCGCGATGAGCTTGCGCTGGCGGCGATGAGGAAGCCCGAATTCGGCGTGCGCGTGCTGCTGCACCGTGGGACCGCAGCCGCAACCGTGTGGACTTGTGATCTCTCGTTCGACTACGTGAAAATCAACGCCGAATATCGGACGTGATGCGCCGCACTTGAACAAGGAACTCGAAGAGATCCTGCAGCGCCTGGGCGAGATGCTGCCCCGGCGGGCTGCGCCCACCGACTGGGACGCGAGCATCGCGTTTCGCTGGCGCGCGGCGAGCCGCCGTGGCGCCGCCGGCTACCTGCAGCCGGTGCGCCAAGTGCATCGCATCCGCCTTGCGGACCTGCGCGGCATCGACCGGCAGATCGAGCGCGTCGAGCAGAACACGCTGCAATTCCTGAAGGGCCTGCCCGCCAACAACGTGCTTTTGACGGGCGCGCGGGGCACCGGCAAATCCTCGATCGTCAAGGGCTTGCTCAACAAGTATGCGAAGCAGGGTCTGCGGCTGATCGAGGTGGAAAAAAACGACCTCGTCGACCTGCCGCAGATCGTCGATCAGGTGGCGCCGCGCCAAGAGCGCTTTCTACTTTTCTGCGACGATCTGAGCTTTCATGGCGCGGAGGACGGCTACATCGCGCTGAAAGTGGCGTTGGATGGCTCCGTCTCCACCACCTCCGAGAACCTGCTGATCTACGCCACCTCCAACCGGCGTCATCTGATGCCGGAGTACATGGCCGAAAACCTCGAGACGAAGTACATCGGCGACGAAATTCATCCCGGCGAGACGGTGGAGGAGAAGATCTCGCTCTCGGAGCGCTTCGGCCTCTGGGTGACCTTCTACCCCTTCGATCAGGACGAGTACCTCGACATCGTGCAGCACTGGCTGAAGACGCTCGGCGGCAAATGGAGCGACGCGGCCCGCGAGGAGGCGCTGCAGTGGTCGCTGCAACGCGGTTCGAGGAGCGGCCGGGTCGCCTACCAGTTTGCGCGAGATTGGGCCGGCCGGCACTCGAAAAAGTGATCGCAGTTGCCGCGGCCGTGATCCAGCGGGCCGATGGCCGCTTTCTCCTCGCGCAGCGCCCGAGCGGCAAGGTTTACGCCGGCTACTGGGAATTTCCCGGCGGCAAGATCGAAGCCGGCGAGCGCGCGGAGCACGCGCTCGCGCGCGAGTTGCACGAGGAGCTTGGCATCGACGTCGAGCGCGTCTATCCGTGGATCACGCGCGAATATGTCTACCCACACGGCCATGTGCGGCTGCATTTCTACCGCGTGCTTGCCTGGCGCGGCGAGCCGCATCCGCGTGAGGACCAGGCGATCGCCTGGCAGGCGCTCTCAGCCCCGAGCGTTTCGCCGATGTTGCCGGCAAATGCGCCGGTGCTCGCCTCGCTCACGCTGCCGCACGAATACGCCGTTACTGACGCTGCTCGGCTCGGCACCGCGACCATGTTGGCGGCGCTCGAGCGCCGCCTTGAGCAGGGATTGCAGCTCGTACAGGTGCGCGAGCCCGAGCTGGCGCACGCTGAGCGCGAGCGTTTCACGGCGCAGGTGCTGGGCCTCGCGCATCGCTATGGCTGTAAGGTGCTGACGAAGGAGCCCGTGCCGGGCGCCGATGGCGTCCATTACCCGGCGGCGGAACTGATGCGCCTCGAGCAGCGGCCGGCCGCCGGCCTCGCGGCGGCGTCCTGCCATAGCCGCGCCGAACTCGAGCGCGCGATGGCACTGGGGCTCGATTTTGCGGTGCTGGGCGCCGTCCTCGAGAAGCGCGGCGCCGAGCCGCTCGGCTGGGAGCGCTTCGCCGAGATCGCTCACGGCGCGAGCATTCCGGTGTACGCGATCGGCGGGCTCACGCCGGCCGACCTCGAGGCCGCGTGGCAGCGAGGCGCGCACGGCGTGGCGATGATTCGCGCGAGCTGGCGCTAGTCCTGCTCAGGCGCTGGCTCGTCGGGCTTCGTGTCGTCGCCGGCGACGCGATAGCGCTCGCTCGCCCACAGCCCGAGGTCCACCAGCTTGCAGCGCTCGCTGCAGAACGGGCGCCACGGATTCTGCGGACCGAAGCTCGCCGGCTGGCCGCAGCGCGGACAGGGCACTTGCTTCACAGGTTGCAGAAGGTGAGCTCGAAAGGAATGTCGGCTTCCGCGGTGCGCTGAGAGCGCGGCTCCTCGCCGTTCTGCGCGAGGAAGCGGATGTTGAGCACGTACTTGTTGGCGCTGATCTCGGGCACGCAGGCGAGCTCCGGATCGAGCCGCAGGCGCAACATCTGCGCGGTCTTGCCGCCGAGCATCTGCTGGAACATGCCTTGTTGCGCGGTGAGCTGCTGCGCACGCCCCGATTCGCGCAGGATGCGCAGGATGATCGCCGAGCCGTCGCGCAGCGGATAAAGCGGCCCGGTCCAGCCGGCGAGCTGTCCGGTGCGTTCTTCCGCCGGCCGATGCAGCCAGTAGTGGTAGGACGGCAGATCGAACTCGCAGGCGCCGCCCGGTATCGCGGTGCGCTGCTTGATCGCCATCAGCCAGTCGTTCTCCCGCAGGTACTGGCCGATCTTGCCGGTCATGGAGAAGAGCGCGCCCGTCGCCTGCTCGATGTCGCGCAGCACGCTCGCCAGCGCATCCTGGGCGATCTCCGGATTGTTGCGAAAGCCGAGCAGGACCTGCTTCTGCCGCTCGAGCTCCTGCAGCAGATCGGACTTGAGGTCCGCGCGGCTCACCACCTCCAGAATCTCGAACAGCGTGAGCAGCGCCATGTGGTGGTCGTGCGGGTCGCTGCGGGCGATGAAATGCCGCGAACGCTCGAACAGGTCCTCGAGGCGCAGCAGCGTGCGGATGCGCTCGTTCAGCGGATACTCGTACGTGATCAACCGGCTGCTCAGGCTAAAAAACTTGGGCGGATTCTGCGCGATTTGGTTGACCGGCACAACCTACGCCCGTCCCTGCGCGGCCATTCTGAGGTAGCGCGCAT
Source organism: Burkholderiales bacterium (assembly GCA_035652275.1). Taxonomy (GTDB): domain Bacteria; phylum Pseudomonadota; class Gammaproteobacteria; order Burkholderiales; family SG8-39; genus SCGC-AG-212-J23. Next base: position 26,453 of record DASREB010000179.1, on the reverse strand, counting down.
GCAGTGCCGCGACCTTGGCACGAAGCGCATCCAGCGTGCCGCTGTTGTCGAGCACGTCGTCGGCCGCGGCGAGGCGCGCCGCGCGCGACGCCTGCTGCGCCATGATGGCGTCGAGCTCCTGCTTGCCGAGCCCGCTGCGGCTCGCCACACGCTCGCGCTGCAGCGTTTCCGGCGCGTCGACCACCAGCACGCGGTCGACGCGCCGGCGATAGTCGCCGGATTCCACGAGCAGCGGCACGACATAGATGACGTACGCGCTGCGCGCCGCGGCGATGCGCCGCTCGGCCTCGGCGCGAATCATCGGATGCAGCAGCTGCTCGAGCGCGCGCTTGGCGAGCGGGTCGCTGAATACGCGCTTGCGCATCGCTTCGCGATCCATCGCGCCGCTCGCGCCGATGGCGGCCGCGCCAAACAGCGCCTTGATCTGCTCGAGCGCGGCACCGCCCGGGGCGGTGAGCTCGTGTGCGATGGCGTCCGTGTCCACCAGCGCGGCGCCGAGCCGCTCGAATTCGCGCGCCGCCGCGCTCTTGCCGCTGCCGATGCCGCCGGTGAGGCCGACCACGAACGTCACAGCCGTTCCGCGTACCAATGCAGAATCGGCGCCCCCCAGAAGAGCGCGATCAGCGCGGCAATCGCAATATAAGGCCCGAAGTGAAAGCGAAAGCCGGCGTCCCAGCGGCCGCGGGCCGCGAACATCTGCACCGCGCCGAACACCAAGCCGACCAGCGACGAAAGCAGGATCACGAGCGGCAGCATCTTCCAGCCGAGAAACGCCCCGACCGCGGCATTCATCTTGAAGTCGCCGTAGCCCATGCCTTCCTTGCCGGTGGCGAGCCTGTAGGCCCAGTAGACGAGCCACAGCGCGAGGTAGCCGGCGACGGCCCCCACCACCGCCTCGGGCAGCGGCACGAACGCGCTCTTCAGGTTGGCGAGCAGGCCGATCCAGATGAGCGGCAGGGTGAGATCGTCGGGCAACAGGCCCGTTTCCTGGTCGATGAAGGCGAGCGCAATCGTGAACCAGATGAAGAGCGTCGCGCCGAGCGCGGCGAGGCTCGCGCCGAAGCGCGAGAAGGCATAGGCGGCGCCGATCCCGGCGAGCAACTCGACCAGCGGGTAGCGCGCGCTGATGCGCGCGCTACAGCTCGAGCACTTGCCGCGCAGTGCGATCCAGCTGACGAGCGGGATATTCTCGAGCGCGCCGATGCCGTGGCCGCAGGCCGGGCAGCGCGAGCGCGGCGTGAACAGGTTGAGCGGCGGCGCCTCGGCCGGCGTTTCACCCGCCAGCGCGGCGCATTCGGCACGCCATTCGCGCTCCATCATCTTCGGCAGCCGGTGGATGACCACGTTCAGGAACGAGCCGATGCACAGCCCGAAGAGGAGCGCCAGCCAGGGAAGCACGGCTGGCTGTGCGAGCCAGCCGAAGGACGTCACGCTAGACAGCCTGTCCTATCTTGAAGATCGGCAGGTACATGGCAATCACCATGCCGCCGATCAGGGTGCCGAGCACCACCATGATCATCGGCTCCATCAGCGAGGAGAGCGCTTCGACTGCGTCGTCGACCTCCGCCTCGTAGAAGTCGGCCACCTTGCTCAGCATGTTGTCGAGCGCGCCGGTTTCCTCACCGATCGAGACCATCTGCAGCACCATGTTGGGGAAGACGTTGCCGTTCTGCATGGCGACCGTGAGCGCCGTGCCGGAGGCGACCTCGCCCTGGATCTGCTTGGTCGCCGCCTGGTACACGTAGTTGCCCGCCGCGCCGCCGACCGAGTCGAGCGCCTCGACCAGCGGCACGCCTGCCGCGAACATCGTGGAGAGCGTGCGCGTCCAGCGCGCAATCGCCGACTTGCGCACCAGGTCGCCGAACACCGGCACCTTCAGCATCAGGCGGTCCATGAAGATCTGCACGGCGAGCGAGCGCTTCCAGGCCGCGAAAAAGCCGTAGATGCTGCCGCCGATCACGGTGAAGATGATGTACCAGTACTGCACGAAGGCATCCGAGATCGCCATCACGAACAGCGTCGGCGCGGGCAGGTCGGCCCCGAAGCTCCTGAACACCTCCTTGAACGCCGGAATGACGAAAATCATGATCACCGCGGTGATAATGAACGCGACCGCAATGATCGCGATGGGATAGAAAAGCGCCGCCTTGATCTTCGACTTGATGGCGAGGATCTTTTCCTTGTAGCTCGCCAGGCGGTCGAGCAGCGACTCGAGAATGCCGGCCTGCTCGCCCGCAGCCACCAGGTTGCAGAACAGCGCATCGAAGTGCAGCGGGTATTTGCGGAAGGCGGCGGCGAGCGAGGAGCCGGTCTCGACGTCGGTCTTGATCTCGAAGAGCAGCTTCGCCACCGCGGGATTGCTCGCCCCCTTGCCGACGATGTCGAACGACTGAAGCAGCGGCACGCCGGCCTTCATCATCGTCGCGAGCTGCCGCGTAAAGAGCGAGATGTCTTTCTCCGTAACCTTGCCGCGCGAGCCGCGCTTCTGCTTCTTGACCTTCTGCACCATGATGCCCTGGCGGCGAAGCGTCGCGTTGACCGCCGTCTCGCTGACGGCACGAAGCTCGCCGCGGACCGTCTTGCCGGCCTTGTCGCGGCCCTCCCAGCTATAGACGAAGTCCTTCGGCCCTTTTGCTGCGGCGACTGCGGTTGCCATGTTGAAAATCCCTCCCTAGCCCGCAGCCATGATGCCCGCGGCAAGACTCTTTGTAAAGCCTGAAGTTCCTGCTCTAAGCCACTGAGGGTTCGGTACTTTCTACATCGGCGAGCGGGCGGAAAATCCGCACGGTTTTGATCGTCCGGCCCTGCGCGTGGACGATCTCCATGGGCACGTTGCCGATCTTGATGGCGACGTCGGCCTCGGGAATTTCCTGCAAATGTTCAACGATCAAGCCGTTCAGCGTCTTCGGACCGTCGGTCGGAAGCGACAGTCCGAGCGCGCGGTTTACTTCCCGCACCGGCATCGCGCCCTCCGCGGTGGCGGTGCCGTTCTCGTCCCAGGCGAGCGGCAGGGCGCTCGGCAGCGTGGTGGTGAATTTTCCGATGATCTCCTCGATGATGTCCTCGAGGGTTACGAGGCCCATCAGCTCGCCGTATTCGTCCACGACCAGCGCCAGCCGCTCGCGGTTCTCCTGGAAGTACTGCAGCTGTGCGAGCGCCGAAGTGCTTGCCGGCACGTAGTACGGCTCGTCGAGCACCGCGCTGAGCGCCTGCTCATCGAGCGACCCGGCATGCAGCGCGCCGAGAATCCTGCGCACATGCAGGATGCCGGCGATGTCGCCCTCATGGTTGCGGAACACGGGCAATCGCCGGTGATAGGTCGTGGCGAGCTGGCGCGAAACGGTCTGCATGCCATCCTCGAGGCACACCGACTCGATGCGCGCGCGCGGCACCATCAGGTCCTGCACCGTGATGGCGCCGACATCGAACAGGTTGACCAGGATCGAAAGGTGCTTCTTCGGCATGAAGCTCGAAGACTCGAGCACCAGCGTGCGGATCTCCTCGGGCGAAAGCTTGGGCTCGTCGCTTGGCCGGCCCGGACGGATGGCCAGGATGAGCAGCAGCGGCCGCGCGAACAGGTTGACGAACCAGGTCACCGGGTTCAGCAGCCACATGAACGGCTTCAGCACGTAGACGAGCAGGAGCGCCGTGCGCTCGGGATAGGTGGCGCCGATCACCTTCGGCGTGATCTCGGAAAACACGATGATCAGGAAAGAGATGACCAGCGTGCCGATCGCGTAGGCGAGCTTGTCGTCGCCAAGCAGCCGCACGGCGACCAGGCTCGAAAGCGTGCTCGACGCGGCGACCACCAGCGTATTACCGATGAGGATGCCGCCGAGCAACCGGTCGGTGCGCTTCAGGAGGTCGGCCACCATCAGAGCGCCGACGTGTCCCTGGGCCACCAGGTGGCGCAGCCGATAGCGGTTGAACGCCATCATCGCCGTCTCGGCGATCGAGAAGAACGCCGAGAGCACCAGCAGCACGCCGAGCGCGCCAAACATCCAGCTGAGCGGGATCTGCGGCATCAGACGCGGTGCAGGAGCACTTCGAGCACGAAGCGGCTGCCCGGATAGGCGAGCATCAGCGCAACGAAGCCGCTCACCGTCCAGCGCAGCGCCGTGCGCCCGCGCCAGCCGTAGCGCCAGCGCCCGACGAGCAGCAGCCCGAAGATGAGCCACGACAGCACGGCGAACACGGTCTTGTGCTCGACGCGCATCGGCCGCCCGATGAACGATTCGGAGTAGGCGATGCCGAGCGCGAGGGTCACGGTCAGCACGGCGAACGCCGCGCCGATCAGTGCGAACACCAGCCGCTCGAGCGAGAGCAGCGCGGGCAGGCGAGCGAGCGGACCGTCGAGGCGCGTGGCGGCATCATGCAGGCGGCGCTCCACGCGGGCGATGAGCAGCGCGTGCAGCATCGCCACCGTGAAGAGACTGTAGGCCAGCATGCCGGCCACCAGATGCAGCCGGAACTCGAACGACACCGCATCGGGGCTGATGCGTCCGGGGAAGAAGGCGGGCAGCGGCGCGCAGCCCGCGGCGGCGAGGAGCAGGATGAAGTAGAGCGCGTCGACCGGGAAAAAGAAGCCCTCGATCCAGCACATCAGCACGGCGAGAAACATCATCACGGAGAGCGCCTGCGCGAAGCCGAAGCGCAGCTCCCGCGCAGCGAAGAGGTCCGGATAAAGCGCCAGCGCGTGCGCGGCGAGCGGCACGAGGATCGCCGCGCGCTCCCACGCGCGCAGCTGTGGCGCGGGCGCGCCGGTGCGCCAGCGCGTGTTCCAGAAGTGCCACGCCAATACGAGGTACGCAGCGCCTGCGATCCCGTGAATTACAATGTCGGGCACCTTTTCAGTTTAGCATCCCATGCTCGAGAATCTGACCGCGCGCCTCGCCGGCATCGTCAAGCACATTCGCGGCGAAGCGCGGCTCACCGAAGCGAACATCCAGGAGGCGCTGCGCGAAGTGCGCATCGCGCTCCTCGAAGCCGACGTTGCGCTGCCGGTGGTGAAGCATTTCATCGACGCGGTGCGTTCCAAAGCGCTCGGCGCGGAAGTGATCGGCAGCCTGACGCCCGGTCAGGCATTGGTCGGCGTGGTGCATCGCGAACTGAGCGCGCTGATGGGCGAAGCGAACGCGCCGCTCGATCTCGCGACGCAGCCGCCGGCGGTGATCCTGATGGCCGGCCTGCAGGGCTCCGGCAAGACCACCACGAGCGGCAAGCTCGCTCGCCAGCTCGCGGCACAGAAGAAAAAAGTGGCGCTCGTCTCGGCCGACGTCTACCGCCCTGCCGCCATCGAGCAGTTGAAGACCGTGGCCGGGCAGGCCGGCGCGCAATTCATCCCGTCGGCGAGCGGCGAGAAGCCGGTCGACATCGCCCGCCGCGCGCTCGACTACGCGCGCACGCATTACATCGATGTGCTGATCGTCGATACCGCCGGGCGCCTCGCGATCGACGAGGAAATGATGCGCGAGATCGCCGAGCTGCACACCGAGCTGAAGCCGATCGAGACGCTCTTCATCGTCGACGCGATGCAGGGCCAGGACGCGGTCAATGTGGCGCGCGCATTCAATGAACGCCTGCCGCTCACGGGCGTGATACTCACCAAGCTCGACGGCGATGCGCGCGGTGGCGCCGCGCTGTCGGTGCGCCATGTCACCGGCAAGCCGATCAAGTTCGCCGGCGTCGGCGAAAAGCTGGCGGGACTCGAGCCATTCCATCCCGAGCGCATGGCCGCGCGCATCCTCGGCATGGGCGACATCCTGTCGCTCGTCGAGGAGGCGCACGCCAAGATCGACCTCGAGAGCGCCAAGCGCGTCGCCGAGAAGGTGAAGAAAGGCAAGGGCTTCGACCTCGAGGACTTCCGCGAGCAGGTGGCGCAGATGAAGAAGATGGGTGGCGTCGCCTCGCTCATCGACAAGCTGCCGGCGCAGCTCGCCGGCCAGGTCGATCCGGCGAAGCTCGCCGACGACAAGCAGCTCAAGCGCATCGAAGGCATCATCAATTCCATGACGCGCGAGGAGCGCGCCAAGCCCGAGCTGATCAAGGCCTCCCGAAAACGCCGCATTGCCGCCGGCGCCGGCGTGCCGGTGCAGGCGGTGAACCAGCTGCTCAACCAGTTCGAGCAGATGCAGAAAATGATGAAAATGATGAAGGGCGGCAATCTGCAGCGCATGATGCGCAATCTGAAGGGCGTGCTTCCTGGCATGCGCTAGCGCTCGCGGCTAACATCACGCCGCGATGAGCACCGAACCGGTCGAGACGCCGCCAAGCGAGAATCGCACGCTCATCGCGAGCGTGCTGTTTCTCGACATCGCCGGCTACTCGCGCTTCGGCGTCACCGAACAGATCCGCCTGAAGCAGAACTTCAACGAGGTGCTGTCCGCCGCGCTCGAGGACACCGAGTCGCGCGAGCGCGTGGTGATCGATACCGGCGATGGCGCGGCGGTGGCATTTCTCGGCAACCCGGAGCGGGCGCTGTTCGCGGGGCTCGCCGTATACGACAACGTCGGCGAGCTGCCGGTGCGCATGGGCATCAACATGGGGCCGGTGCACGTCAGCCGCGACATCAACGGCCAGGAGAACGTGATCGGCGACGGCATCAACGTCGCGCAGCGCATCATGTCGTTTGCCGCCGCCGGGCAGCTGTTTGTGTCGCGGACCTTCTATGACGTGGTGCAGCTGCTCTCCGGAGAGTACGCCACCATGTTTCAACCGGTCGGCGGGCGCACCGACAAGCACGCGCGCACGCACGAAGTGTTCGCGGTCAATCCGGCGGTGCGCGTCGCCCGCCGCGTCGCCGAGACCCAGCGCATGCGCGCGCTGCGCCGACCTGCCGCGGCGCCGAGCGCCCACGGGCCGGCGACCATCTCGGATGCCGGCACGCATTTCATCATCTCGGGGCCGAGCCGCGAGAGCGTCGAGGCGGAGCTCGCGCGCCTGGGTGAGGAGGGTGTCAAGGTGCTCGCTGCGCCGGCGCTGGTCGGCGCGAAATGGATGGCAACCTGCGAGAACCGGCGCGCGGCGATGCGCGTGAACGTCGCAAAGCTCGGCATGAAAAGCATCATCACGGCCGCGAGCCGCGAGGCGGTCGAGGTGAAGCTGAAGGAGCTGCTCGGCTTCGGCGCCCGTCTGGACGGCGAGATCGAGCTGGTCGACGGCCTGTGGACGGCGGTCTGCGACGACCCGGCCTAACGGCGCAGCAATACCTCCGTCTCGGCCGCGCTGCGGCCGTCGTTGATCGCCCGGCTGACGGCGAGCCCGCGCTCCTTGTAGCCGCGTGCCGCCTGGGCATCGCCGGCGCTGTCGGCGGCGCGCGCGAGCTCGGTGAGGTCGGCGAGGATCTTGCGCGGATCGCCGAGCGCGCGATCGATCTCGAGCGCCTGTCGCAGCGGCTCCAGCGCACGGCTGGGGTCGCCGGCCGCGGTGCGCGCGCGTCCGAGCGTGCGCAGCGCGTTGGCGGCCTCCGGGCGGCCGGCATCGCCGCGCGCGCGCTCGAGCGCCGCGCCCGCGAGGCGTGCCGCCTCGGCGGAGCGGCCTGAGTCGAGCGCGAGCTGCGCGCGCACGTTGAAAATCGCTGCCGCGTATTCGCAGCTCGCTGCGCAGCGGCGCTCGGCCTCCCCGGCCCAGACTTCGGCTGCGCCGAGGTTGCCGAGCGCTGCTTCGAGGATCGCCCGGCGGAGCTCGGCCTGGGTCTTGCGCCGCTCGGAAAACGCGGCGCGCGGCTCATCCAGCACCGCGGCGAGCGCCGCGCGCGCCTGCGCGTCGCGGCCCAGCCACTGCTCGACGATCGAGAGGTTGACGGCATTCGCCGCGATGGCGTCGGCATTCTCGAGCGAGGTGGCGATGCGCAGCGCCTCGCCATAAAAGCGCGCGGCACCGGCGTAGTCGCCGGAACGCGCCAGCGCTACGGCGCGCGCCTCGGCCTCGGCGAGGCGCGCCTGCGCCGGCGAGCCGCGCTCAACCGCGGGTGCCGCGCAGCCGCAGACCAGCGTGACAACGCAGGCCGCAAGCCATCGGCTCACCGCGGGCGCCCTTTGCCCTGCGCCTCGAAACTGTCGATCGGCAGCATGCCGTCGGTCGTCTCCTTGAACGTGTCGCTCAACGGCCAGACGCGCTTCGCTGCAGAAAGCACATCACCCGCCTCACGGGCTGCGACCTCGCCGTGATCGAGGAGCGGCCGCGCGCTGCGCAGCGTCGCCTGCGCCTCCTCGCCGGTCCTTTTCAGCTGTAGCGCCGCCGCATCGATCGAATCGATGCTGTTGGTCAGCTTTTCCGAGAGCGCGGGCAGCGCGCGCTCGACACCATGCGCCACGCGCTCGGTGGCGGCAAGCGTCGCGCCGGCCTGCTGGTTGAGCTCGGTCGTCGTCTTGGTCGCCTCCTCGACGAGCTTGCGCACCGCGCGGTGGGTGGCGGGCAGCTGCTCCACCTCGGCGCGCAGCGCAGCAAGGATCGCGGTGAGGTCCTCGCCCGAGCGGCCGACCTGCGACATCGCCTGCTTCACCTCGTTGAACGCCGGCACCGCCTGGCGGCGGAACTCGTCGATGATCTCGGCGATGCCGCGCGCCGGCTCGAAGCGAATGACCGAGCCTTCGGCGAGCGGCATCGTGCCCTGGCCCGGCACGATATCGATCACCGCGGTGCCGATGACGCCCGCCTCGCGCGCGTGCCGCGCGTACGAGCCCTGCGGGATGCGCCGCAGGTACTGGCTGACGATCGAAAGCTGCACATCGACGCCCGCTTCTGCGAGCTTGAGCTCGCTCACCTGGCCGATGGTGAAGCCATGCAGCTTGACCGGCATGCCCTTCGTGATACCGAGTGCATTGAGCGTGACGAAATGCAGCGGCGACTGCCGCACGAACCAGCCCTGCTTGTAGGCAACCAGTCCCATGAAGGCGGCGCCGAGCGCGAGCGCGATCAGCAGGAACACGTTCACCTTGAGCACCAGGCGGGTAAAGCGGCCAGGCGGCAGCGCAACGCTCATGAATCCTCCTTCGTGTCGACGTAGAGCACCGTGCCCTGCGGCTGGCGCGCGCGGTACTCGGTCTCGAAACGCGCGGCGTGGCGGCATTCGGCATAGGACAGGCCGTCCTCGAGCGCATCGAACACCATCAGCTCGGGCGCTGCGACCAGCGAGCGCACGAACGACGCCATCTTGCGTTCCAGCATGCCGAGCTCGTCCGGAATGCGGGCGAGGAAGCGCCGCGGCTCGGCGCCGAAGGCGGCGAGCACCTCGTGCGCCAGCGCCGCGACCTGCTCGAGCGATGGCGCGCCGTGGTAAGCCGCGGGCAGCGCAATGTTCTCCCAGGCGTTCAGGTTGGTGATGAGTCCGACGATCGGCGACACGGCGCCGACGCGGGCACGCAGCTGCTCGCGCCGCGGCCGCGCCAGGGCGGCAGCACTTTCGCCGAACAGCTCGAGCTCCTCTCCCGGCTCGCCGCGCGCCTTCAGTACCGCGGTCACGAGATGCGCTTTGGCGTCGTCATCGGGCACGTGCACGCGGGTCACGGCGCCTTTGGGAACTGCGGCCTTGACCTCGTGGCGCGCGGTCTTGCGCCGGTAGCGAAGCGCGAGCTCCGACACATGCGCGCTCATACGTTCGCCTTCACCAGGCCGAAGAACAGGATGCCGAACACCAGGTAGGCGAATACCGCGTTGATCAAAAGCACCAGCAGCGCGCTCTGGGTCACGGCGCGCGTCACGGCCTTCGGCACGGCGTTCTGCGTCAGATCCGCAGGATTCAGCCCGTGCCAGCAGCAGCAGACGGCGATGACGAAGCCGAACAGCAGGCTTTTCACCACCGAGTAATAGAAATCGAGCGGCGCAAACAGGTCGAACAGCCGATCGGTGAGCTCGGTGAACGACGCCTCGATGAGAAACGGGCTCAGCACCAGCCCGCCGAGCACGGCGAGGAACTGCACATACAGCGTGAGCGCAGCGGTGGCGAGCATGATGCCGGCGACGCGCGGCAGCACCAGGTAGTCGTAAAGGTCGATGCCGAGGTAACGCAGCGCGCGCGTCTGGCCCGACACGCGCATCATCGCCAGCTCGGCCGAGACGGCGGTGCCGGTGCGCAGGATGACCACGACCGCCGCGACCAGCGGCCCGATCTCCCGGAACACGAGGAGCAGCAGGATCTTCACCGCGAGATCGACATCCGCGTCGAGCATGTCGATCATCACCGCGATGATGATGACGCCCAGGCCACAGGCGCGCAGCACGACGCCGGTCGCGGCAGTGACGCCGGTGAAATACACCTGGCGCAGGAACGATTCGAAGATCGGCGCGACGCGCAGGCGCGGCGCGCGCGCGGCGACGTTGAGCGACAGCTGGATCCCGCCCTCGATCTCGCGCAGCGGCTGGAACATCCCCTTCCTCCCGGCCGGCATTGTCGCACCACCGGGGGGCCGGAGCCGGCCCTAAAAGGCGTACTTTTCCCGTATAATCCGCGCCTTTTCGCAGTTCGCGGAGCATTCTGAATGGTAGTGATCCGGTTGCAGCGCGGCGGCGCCAACAAGCGCCCGTTCTTCCACTTGGTGGTGGCGGACTCGCGCCGGGCGGCGTCGGGCAAGTTTCTCGAGCGCGTCGGCTTTTACGATCCCAAGGCGCCGCAGGGCCGCGAGGCGCTGCGCGTCAACGTCGAGCGCGTGAAGCACTGGCAGGGGCGAGGCGCGCAGCTCTCGCCCACCGCCGAGCGGCTCGTAAAGCAGTTTGCCAAGAAGGCCGCCTGATCGGTTGATCGATATGGGCCGCGTCGCCGGATCGTATGGCGTGCGCGGCTGGATCAAGGTGGTGCCTGGCGCCGGTGTAGCGCAGGCGCTCGCTGCGGCAAGCGAGTGGTGGCTTGGCGAGCAGGCCTACGGCGTTGCCGAAGCGAAAGTGCACGGCGCTACGGTGCTCGCCAAGCTGGGCGGCATCGAGACGCGCGAGCAGGCGATGCGATTGAAAGGCGCGCGCGTCTCATTAGAGCGCGCCGCGCTGGCCGATCCGGGCCAAGGGCGTTACTACCTCGCCGACCTGATTGGCCTGGAAGTGCGCAACGAACAAGGCGAGGTCCTCGGCACCGTGAGCCGGTGGCTGTCGAACGGAGCGCAGGACCTGATGGAACTGGCGGGCAGCAGCCGAGCGCGCCTCATCCCCTGGGTGGGCGCGATCGTGAAACAGGTCGATCTCGAGGCGAAGCGCATCGTGGTCGATTGGAGCGGGGAGTGGTGATGCGCTTCGATGTGGTGACGCTCTTCCCGGCGATGTTCGCGGCGCTTAGCGAGCATGGCATTACCAGCCGCGCGCTGCAGGCACGGCGGTGGGAGTTGCGGACGTGGAACCCGCGCGACTTCACGACCGACAACTACCGTACGGTGGACGACCGGCCTTACGGCGGCGGCCCGGGGATGGTGATGCTCGCCGAGCCGCTCGAGCGCGCGCTCGATGCGGTGCGTGCGGCGGGCGGCGGGCGGGTGGTTTACCTCTCGCCGCAGGGATTGAAGCTCGATCACCGCAAGGTGATGGCGCTCTCGCAGGAGAATGCCATCACGTTGCTGTGCGGGCGCTACGAGGGCGTCGATGAGCGACTGCTGCGACGCCGGGTGGACGAGGAGCTATCGCTCGGCGACTTCGTCCTCTCGGGAGGCGAGCTCGCGGCGATGGCCTTGATCGACGCCTGCGTGCGGCAGCTGCCCGGAGCGCTCGGCGACGAGCAATCGGCGATCGAGGAGTCGTTCGCCGCCGGACTGCTCGATTGCCCGCAGTACACGCGGCCCGAGAGCTACCAGGGCGAGCGGGTGCCGGAGGTGCTGCTCTCCGGGCATCATGAGAACATTAAGCGCTGGCGCCTGAAGCAGGCGCTGGGGCGGACGTGGTTGCGGCGGCCCGACCTGTTGCAGGCGCGGGGCATGAGCACAGCGGAACAGGCGCTGCTCGCCGAGTTTCAAAAAGAGTACAGGAGTTGAACATGGATCTGATCAAGACGATCGAACAGGAAGAAATCAAGCGCCTCGGCAAGCAGGTTCCCGATTTTTCACCCGGCGACACGGTGCTCGTCAACGTGAACGTGGTCGAAGGCGAGCGCAAGCGGCTGCAGGCGTTCGAGGGCATGGTGATCGCGAAGCGCAACCGCGGCCTCAACTCGTCGTTCATCGTGCGCAAGATCTCTTCCGGCGAGGGCGTCGAGCGCACCTTCCAGACCTACTCGCCGCTCATCGCGTCCATCGAGGTGAAGCGCAAAGGCGACGTTCGGCGCGCCAAGCTCTACTACCTGCGCGCGCGCTCTGGCAAGTCGGCCCGCATCCGCGAGAGAACCGGCGGCGGCGAAGGCGAGTCGCAGGAGTAGAAGCGTAAAATCGGGCTATGCGCAGGGACGCCACTGCCATCAGCCCGATCACCGAGATCGTCGCGGAGATCCGCGCCGGCCGCATCGTCATCCTGGTCGACGACGAGGACCGCGAGAACGAAGGCGACCTGGTGTTCGCCGCCGACTTCGTCACGGCGGACAAGATCAACTTCCTCGCGCGCCACGGCCGCGGCCTGGTCTGCATGCCGATCACCGAGGAGCACGCCGCGCGCCTCGCCTTGCGGCCGATGGTCGCGCAGAACCGCTCGCGCCACGGCACCAACTTCACCGTTTCCATCGAGGCGGCCGAGGGCATCGCCACCGGCATCTCGGCGCATGATCGCGCGCTCACCATCAAGGTCGCCGCGGCCCCCGATGCGCGGCCCGAAGACATCGTGCAGCCCGGCCACGTGTTCCCGCTGGTCGCGCAGCGCGGCGGGGTTCTGGTGCGCGCGGGTCACACCGAAGCGTGCTGCGACCTCGCGCGCCTCGCCGGCCTGACGCCCGCCGCCGTGCTGTGCGAGATCATGCGGGAGGACGGCGCCATGGCGCGGCTGCCCGATCTGCTGCAATTCGCCGGCGAGCACGGGCTCAAGATCGGCACCATCGCCGATCTGATCGAGTACCGCAGCCGCAACGAGTCGCTGGTCAGCCGCACGCTCGAGCGCGACCTCGACACCGCCTGGGGCCGTTTCCACCTCATCGCCTACCGCGATCTGACGCTCGGCTCGATCCACATGGCGCTTCTTCTCGGCACGCCGGCGAAGGATCGCGAGACGCTGGTCCGCGTGCATGAGCCGCTGTCGATCGTCGATCTGCTGGACGCCGGTCCCGGCACGCACTCGTGGGGCGTGGGCGAAGCACTCGCCGCGATCCGCGAGGCGGGCGAGGGCGCGATGGTGCTCCTCAATTGCACGCAAAGCACCGACGCGCTGCAGGCACGCCTGGGGGAGCTGCGTCCGCCGCCCGGCCGCTCGGTCGATCTGCGCGTCTACGGCATCGGCGCGCAGATCCTGCGCGACCTCGGCATCGGTCGCATGCGGCTGATGGCGGCGCCGCGCAAGATGCCGAGCATGGCGGGCTTCGGCCTCGAAGTGACCGGCTACCTCAACCGTCCGGGGCGCGCCCGCTAGCGCCATGCGCCTTGGCATCGTCGCGAGCCGGTTCAACGAGGCACTCGCCGCGAGGCTGCTCGAGCGCGCCGAGCAGGAGGCGCGCAAGCTCGGCGCGCAGACGCGCGTCGTGTCCGTGCCGGGGGCGCTGGAGATCCCGGTAGCGTTGCAATGGCTGGCGCAGAGCGGCGACTACGATGCGCTGGTCGCGATCGGCTCGGTGATCCGCGGCGAGACCTACCATTTCGAAGTCGTGGCGAACGAATCGGCGCGCGGCGTCATGCAAGTCGCGCTCGGCTCGGGCCTTCCGGTTGCGAACGGCATCCTCACGACCGAGGATGAGGCGCAAGCCGAGGCACGGCTCGACAAGGGCGCCGAAGCGGTGCGCGTGGCGGTGGAAATGGCGAGGCTGAGGAAGGAAATGCATGAAGAGCGCTAGGCGCCAGGCCCGCGAGATCGCGCTGCAGGCGCTCTACGCCTGGCAGCTCTCGGGCTGCGACCCGCTGGATGAGGTGCGCACGCTCGAGGCCGAAGACCGGGCCGACCGCACGTTCGCCGAGACGCTGGTGCGCGGCGTGCGCGACCGGGTGGCGGAGCTACAGCGCCACATCGTTCCGCACCTCGATCGCGATTTCGCCAGGCTCTCGCCGGTGGAGCGTTCCATTCTCTACATCGGCACGCTCGAGCTGATGGCGCATCCGGAAACGCCCTTCAAGGTGGTGGTGAACGAGGCGATCGAGCTCGGCAAGAGCTACGGCGCAGCCGAAGGCCACCGCTTCGTGAACGGCGTGCTCGAAAAGATCGCGGCCCGCCTGCGTCCGGACGAAGTGGCGCGCGCGCGCAATCCCGCCTGACCGAGTTCGAGCTCATCGCGCGCTATTTCGCGCGCGCCCCCCGCAGTACGAACCGCGGCGCGCTGCTCGGCATCGGCGACGACTGCGCCCTGCTGCGCCCGAACGCCGGGCTGGACCTCGCCCTCACTACCGACATGCTGGTCGAAGGCCGCCATTTCGCCGCCGACGCCGCGCCGCGCCCGCTCGGCCACAAGGCCCTGGCAGTGAATCTTTCCGACCTCGCCGCCATGGGAGCGCGACCGCGCTGGGCGCTGCTCTCGCTTGGCCTGCCCGCGGCGGAGGAGGGCTGGCTGGCCGAATTCTCCGCCGGGCTGTTCGCCCTCGCCGAGCGCGTCGGCGTCGAACTGATCGGCGGCGATACCACGCGCTCGCCGGTACGCACCATCAACATCGTCGCGGTCGGCGAAGTGCCTGCCGGCCTCGCGCTCTACCGCAGCGGCGCGCGCGCCGACGACGACATCTGGGTGTCCGGCGAGCTCGGCGGCGCGGCGCTGGCGCTGCGCCGGCCCGATGTTGCCGAGGCCGTGCATCGTCTGCAGCAGCCCGAGCCGCGCGTCGAGCTCGGCGAGCGCCTGCGCGGCATTGCCCATGCGGCGATCGACGTCTCCGACGGCCTGGTTGGCGATCTCGCGCACATCCTCGAGCGCTCGCGCGTTCGCGCGGTGGTCGATTACGGGCGCATTCCACGCCTTGGCGCCTTTGCGGCGCTGCGCGACGCCGAGCTCGAACGCGATTGCGTGCTTTCGGGCGGCGATGATTACGAGCTCGTCTTCACCGCGGCCGCCGACCGGCGCAGCGCCCTCGAAGCGCTTGGCCGCGAGCTCGGCCTGCGCCTCGCGCGCATCGGCGGCATCGAGGCCGGCGCGCCGCAGCTCGTGGTGCGAGACGCGCGCGGTGCGCCGATGGCGTATCGGCGCGGCTTCGACCACTTCAGCGCGGACGCGTGAGCCTCGCGCGGCCTTCGCCCGGGTTCGCCTTTTCGCACCCGGCGCATGCCTTCGCGCTCGGCTTCGGCGCCGGCCTCTCGCCGTTCGCGCCGGGCACGATCGGCACGCTGGTCGCCTGGCCGCTTGGCTGGTACCTCCCGCCCATCGTCCTCGTCGGCGCCATCGCACCACTCTTTGCTCTCGGCATCTGGGCCTGCAGCGTCACCGGCCGCCACCTCGGCGTCGCCGACCATCGCGCGATGGTCTGGGACGAGATCGTGGCGTTCCTGCTGGTGCTGGCGTTCGTGCCGCGCACGCTCGGCTGGCAGGCTGCCGCATTCGTGCTGTTCCGCTTTTTTGATATCGCCAAGCCGCCGCCGATCCGCGCGCTCGAGCGTCGCTACCATGGCGGCTTCGGGGTCATGGTCGACGACCTGCTCGCCGCCGGCTACACGCTGCTGGTGCTCGCCACGGTGAATCGGCTGCTCGCATGAACGAGCTGGTGCAAGCGATCGCCGCGAGGCTTGCGGCTCACGGCGCGATGCTCGCTACGGCGGAGTCCTGCACCGGCGGCTGGGCGGCGCAGGTGCTCACCGCTCTTGCCGGTTCTTCAAACTGGTTCGAGCGGGGCTTCGTCACCTACTCGAACGGCGCGAAGCAGGAGATGCTCGGCGTGCGTGCCGAAACGCTGGCGCGCCACGGCGCGGTGAGCGAAGAGACGGCGCGTGAAATGGCGCTCGGCGCCATCGCGCACAGCGGCGCGAGCGTCGCGCTCGCCGTCACCGGTATCGCCGGCCCTGGCGGCGGTACGCGCGAGAAGCCCGTGGGCACCGTATGCTTCGCCTGGGCCTTGAAGGGAGCTGCAGCGCGCAGCGAGACGCGCCGCTTCAGCGGCGACCGCGAGGCGGTGCGCCGCCAGTCGGTCGAGCGCGCTCTCGCCGGGGTGCTCGAGCTTCTTGACGCGGCGCCGCGGCGGGCCTAAATAAAGGCATGGCTTCCATTCGCGCCGCGGCGGTCGCCGGGATGTTCTATCCCGCGGACCCGCGCGGTCTCAACGCCGAGCTCGACGAGCTCCTCGGCGGGGTCGAGGCGCCGCTGCCGCGCCTCGCCTTCCCCAAGGCGCTGGTCGTGCCGCACGCCGGCTATATCTACTCGGGGCCGGTGGCGGCGCACGCGTACGACGAGCTCGCCGCGGCGCGCGGCATTGTGCGGCGGGTGGTGCTGTTGGGTCCGGTGCATCGCGTGCCGGTGCGCGGCCTCGCCATCCCGACCGCCGAAGCGTTCGCCACGCCGCTCGGCAACATCGCGCTTGATCGCGCGGCACTCGCTTCGGCGCGCGAGCTGCCGCAAGTGATGGCGAGCGATCTCGCCCACCTGCAGGAGCATGCGCTCGAAGTGCAGCTGCCGTTCCTGCAGCGCCAGCTCGGCGAGTTCACGCTCGCGCCGTTCGCGGTCGGCGACGCCACGATCGCCGAGGTGGCGCAGGTGCTCGAACGCCTGTGGGGCGGGCCGGAGACGCTGATCGTCATCTCGACCGATCTTTCGCACTACCACCCGTATGCGCGCGCCTGCGAGATCGATCGCGCGACGCTGTCACGCATCGCGAGCTTCGCCACCGATCTCGACCATCACGAAGCGTGTGGCGCGACACCGCTCAACGGCTTCCTCGCGAGCGCGAGTGCGCGCGGGCTATCGATCAAGCTGCTCGCTGCCTGCAACTCCGGCGACACGGCCGGCGGCAAGGGCCAGGTGGTCGGCTACTCCTCGTTCGCGCTCTACGAGCCGGGCAGCGCGGTATCGCTCGACCAGGCGGGCAAGACGCTGCTTGCGATCGCGCGCTCGGCGATCGAGGCGCGGCTTTTCGGCAGCGCGGGCACGGTCGAGGCGCCATGGCTGCGCCAGGCCGGCGCCACCTTCGTGACACTGACGAAAGACGGTGCCTTACGCGGCTGCATCGGCAGCCTGCACGCCGAGCGGCCGCTCGGTGCGGATGTCGCCGAGAACGCGATCGCCGCCGCGTTTCGCGACCCGCGCTTTGCGCCGCTGACCAGCGCCGAGTGGCCCGGCGTGCGCGTCGAAGTGTCACTGCTCTCGGCGGCGAAGCCGCTGCGTTTCGCCGACGAGCAAGACCTGCTCGCACAGCTGCGCCCGGGCGAAGACGGCGTCATTCTCGAGTGCGACGGCCGGCGGGCAACATACCTGCCGCAGGTGTGGCAGAGCATTGGCGACAAGCGCCAGTTCCTGCGCGAGCTCGCCCGCAAGGCGGGGCTGCCCGACACCGTGCGCCTCGCCCGCTGCAAGCTCTCGCGCTACCGGGTCAGCAAATGGACGGAGTGACGACCTATCCGGGCAGGTGGTGGCACACGCTGCCCGACGGGCGCGTGCAGTGCGATCTCTGCCCGCGCGACTGCCGTCTGCATGAAGGGCAGCGCGGCCTTTGCTTCGTACGCAAGATGGAAGGCGGCCGCATGGTGCTTACCACCTACGGCCGCTCCTCGGGGTTCTGCATCGACCCGGTCGAAAAGAAACCGCTCAACCACTTTTACCCCGGCAGCTCGATCCTCTCGTTCGGCACCGCCGGCTGCAATCTGGCGTGCAAGTTTTGCCAGAACTGGGACATCTCGAAGTCGCGGGAAATGGACCGCCTGCAGGACGAAGCGAGCCCCGAGGCGATCGCCCATGCCGCAGTCAGGCTCGGCTGCAAGTCGGTCGCCTTTACGTACAACGATCCGGTGATCTTCGCCGAATACGCGATGGATATCGCCGACGCCTGCCATGCAAAGGGCGTCCAGGCCGTTGCCGTCACTGCCGGCTATATCCACGAGCAGGCGCGGCGCGAGTTTTACGCCAAGATGGACGCGGCCAACGTCGACCTCAAAGGCTTCACCGACGACTTCTATTACAAGATTTGCGGCGGGCGGCTGCAGCCGGTGCTCGATACGCTGGTCTATCTCGTCAAGGAAACCAACGTCTGGACCGAGATCACCACGCTCCTCATCCCCGGCAAGAACGACTCCGATGAAGAGCTTCGTGCCGAGTGCAAATGGATCCGTCAGAACCTCGGCCCCGACGTGCCGCTGCACTTCACCGCGTTCCATCCGGACTGGAAGATGACCGATGTGCCGCCGACGCCGGCAGCGACCCTGACGCGGGCGCGCGAGATCGGCCAGCTTGCCGGACTGAGCTACGTCTACACGGGCAACGTGCACGACAGCGCGGGCGGCTCGACCTACTGCCCGTCGTGCGACCAGGCATTGATCGAGCGCGACTGGTATCGCATCGACGCGTACCACGTGCGGCCCGACGGCACCTGCGAGTTCTGCGGCGCGAAGATCAACGGGCGTTTCGGCAAGTTCGAGCGGCCGTTCGGGCCGCGGCGCATTCCCGTCCGTCTGGCCGCTTGATTTGCGCGCCGGCCTTTAGGCGCGCGCATCGATGATCCCGGGCTCGGCAACTTGGCTCGCCGCACTGTGCACGAGCCGGGTCCTCGCGGCGACCTGGTTCGTCGCCTACTCAGCGGTGCTGCCGCAGACGCAGCAGACCTGGGGCTTGAGCGCCCGCGAGGCGGGCATGATCCAGGCCGCGTTTCACCTTGGGTATCTCAGCTCGCTCTTCATCGTCGGCTTCATCGCCGATCACTACGGCGCGAAGCGCGCCTACATTGCGACCGGCATCGCCGCCTGCCTCAGCCCATGGAGCTTCGTCTTTTTCGCGCACGGCTTTACCTCCGCATTCTGGCTGCACGCGTTCACTGGACTCTGCCAGGGCGGCACCTACACGCCGTCGCTCGCGCTGATCAACGAGCACGTCGAGCGCGAGCGGCGCGGCCGCGCCATGGGCTATCTCATCGCCGGCTCGAGCGCCGGGTATGCCATCGCGCTCGGCGTTGCGGGATTTACGCTGCGCTTCACCGACTGGCGCGGCGCGCTCGCGGCGATCGCCGTCATGCCGGTCCTTTCCTGGCTGCTCGCCGCCTGGGTGCTGCGCGGCACGCCGAACGTCGTGCATCCCCGGCCGGGTGGCGAGCCGCTGCTCGCCGCGCTGCCCGCCGTGCTGCGTAATCGCCGCGGCATGCTGTCGATCTGGAGCTATACATTCCACAACTGGGAGCTGCTCGGACTGTGGGCGTGGCTGCCGGCGTTTCTGACCGCGGCGCTGCTCGCGCACGGCAGGGAGGGCGAGCCGGCCTTGCTCTTTGCCGCGCTGACCTATATGGCCAACATCGCCGGCTCGATCGTCGGCGGCACGATGGCCGACCGCTGGGGTCGCATCCCGACGCTTCTCACCTGGTCGTGCATCAGCACCGCGGCTTCGTTCAGCATCGGCTGGCTGATCGGCATGCCGAACGCGCTGCTGGTCGCGTTCGCCTGCTTGTACAACTTTGCGGCGATCGCGGATTCATCGACTCATTCCACCGTGCTCGCCGAAGGCGTGCCGCCGCATTACATCGGTGTCGCGTACGCGGTGCGCTCGCTCGTCGGCTTCGGCGCCGGCGTCGTCAGCCCGGTGGTTTTCGGCTGGGCGCTCGACCTCGCCGGCGGCGCGCGCACCGGCACCGACGCTTTCGCCTGGGGCATCGCCTGGTCTACGCTTGGACTGGGTGCGCTGTTCGGACCGCTCGCCACCTGGCGCCTGCACCGCACATGGAAATCATCTACTACGTCGCCGCAAGCCTCGACGGCTTTATAGCCACGCCCGATGGTGGCATCGACTGGTTAAAGCCGTACGAAGGAGGCGTCGAAGACTATGGCTACGGCGAGTTCTACGCCTCGATCGAAGCCGTGCTCCTCGGCCGCGCGACCTACGAGAAGTGCCTGGAGTTCCGGGAATGGCCGTATGCCGGCAAGCCGTACTGGGTGTTTTCCCGCGCCAACGGCAATACGCCCGCATCGGTGGCCGCCGAGATGAAGGCGCGCGGCCTGCGGCGCGCCTGGCTCGTCGGCGGCGGCAAGCTGGCTGCGGCCTTTCGTGCCGAGCGGCTCATCACCGAGCACATTGTGTCCATCATCCCGGTGCTGCTCGGCGCCGGCATCCCGCTCTACCATGGGCGGGGTCCGCGCGATGACTTGCGGCTGAAAAGCTCCCGCAGCTATCCGAGCGGCATCGTGCAGCTTCGCTATGAAACGGCACTCTGACGCCTGCGAGCGCAACCGCGAGCCGATCCTCGCCGTGCTGCGGCGCGTGTTCGCCGATCGGCGGCATGTGCTGGAAATCGGCTCGGGCACGGGCCAGCACGCCGCCTACTTTGCGCCAGCGTTGCCGCATTTAGCCTGGCAGCCGAGCGACGTCGCCGAAAATCTGCCGAGCATCCGCCTGTGGCGCGAGGAGGCGCAGACGCCGCGACTTTGCGAGCCGCTCGAGCTCGACGTCGACCGCCCGTTTCCGCTGCTGGACGCGGACGCCGTGTTCTCGGCGAACACCTGTCACATCATGTCCTGGCCGCAGGTTGAGCGCCTGTTCGCCGGCGTGGCCGCGGTGCTGCCTGCGGGCGGCGTGTTCGCGCTCTACGGGCCGTTTCACTACGACGGCAAGCCCACTTCGCCGAGCAATGCGCAGTTCGATGCCTGGCTGCGCGGCCGCGATCCGGCAAGCGGCGTGCGCGATTTCGAGAAGATCTGCGAGCTGGCGGCTAAGCATCGCCTCGCGCTCGTCGAGGACAATGCGCTGCCGGCGAATAACCGGCTACTCGTGTTTTGTAAGGCGGGCCGGGCGATGCGCGACTCAGTCAGCCGCTAAGAGAGGAGGCGAGGATGCCGGAACGTTACGACGCCATCGTCATCGGCGCCGGCCAGGCCGGGCCGGCGCTGTGCGCGCGGCTCGACAAGGAAGGACTGAAGAGCGCGCTGATCGAACGCAAGCTCCTTGGCGGCACCTGCGTCAACAACGGCTGCATTCCGACGAAGACGCTCATCGCAAGTGCGCACGCGGCGCACCTCGCGGCGCGCGGCGCTGATTATGGTTTCGGTGCCGGCCGCGTACGCGTCGATATGAAGGCGGTCAAGCGGCGCAAGGACCAAGTCGTGCGGCACTCGAGCGACGGGCTGAAGAAATGGATCGGCGGGATGAAGCACGTCACGCTGATTCACGGGCAAGCGAGGTTCAGCGGGCCGCATCGCATCGCGGTGAAGGGGCGCGAGCTCGAGGCCGAGCGCATCTTCATCAACGTCGGCGCGCGCGCGGCCGTGCCGGACATGCCGGGTGTTAAGGAGGTACCGTTCCTCACGAACAGCAGCATGATGAAGGTGGACTTCCGGCCGCCGCACCTCGTCATCGTGGGCGGCAGCTACATCGGGCTCGAGTTCGCGCAGATGTACCGGCGCTTCGGCTCCGAGGTCACCGTGGTGGAGCGCGCGCCCAAGCTCTTGCCGCGCGAAGACGACGACGTCGCCGCGGAAGTCCGTGCCATTGTCGAGCGGCAGGGAGTGAAGATCCGCACCGATGCCGAATGCATGGAGCTGAAAAGGAAGGGCCAGCGGATCGTCGTCGGCCTGCATTGCAAAGGCGGCAAGCCGGTGGCCGAGGGCAGCCATGTACTGCTTGCCGTCGGACGCACGCCGAACACGAGCGACCTTGGGCTGCGCGAGGCGGGTATCGAGGCCGACGAGCGCGGCTACATCAAGGTGGACGACGAGTGCCGGACATCGGCGGCTGGCGTATGGGCAATGGGCGAGTGCAACGGCAAAGGCGCCTTTACGCACACCGCGTACAACGACTACGAGATCGTCGCCGCCAACCTGTTCGATGCCGACCCCCGCCGCATCTCGGATCGCATCCAGGCCTACGCGCTATTCATCGACCCGCCGCTCGGCCGCGCCGGCATGACCGAAGCCGAGGCGAAGAAAAGCGGCCGCAGCGTGCTGGTCGGCAAAAAGGCGATGAAGCATGTCGGGCGCGCGCGCGAAGCGGGCGAGACGCAGGGCTTCATGAAAGTGCTGGTCGATGCCAAATCGCAGGAGCTGCTCGGCGCGGCGATCCTCGGCCTGAACGGCGACGAGATCGTGCACTCGCTCCTCGACATGATGTACGCGAAGCGGCCCTACACCACGATTCAGCGCGCGGTGCATATCCATCCCACCGTCACCGAGCTGATCCCGACCCTGCTCGGCGAACTAAAGCCGCTCTAGGCCGAGGACGAAATACGCCGCGATCGAGAGGAACGACATGCACAGGCCCGCGGAGAAGCCGAGCTCGAGCGCGGCGAGCGGTATCCAGAGAAGCGGATGGCCCCCGGCGAGGGCGGCAGTGCGCGCAATGGCAGCGATGCAGGCGATGGCGATCACGCCCCAGCGGCGCGCGTAAGGCAGCAGGATGCGCCGCCGGCGCCGGTTGTATTGCAGCGCCTCGGGGTGGCGCGTCACGTCCTTCAAGAGCGGGAACGGATCGAGATAGAGACGCAGCAGCCGCCCGAAGGGCAGGCGCTCGCGCGAGGCGGCGCTCGCCAGCGCTTCGGCATCAGGTTCTCGCACGGTTCAGACGCCCAGATAGCGCTGCAGCAGTTCAGGCTGCGCGCGGATTTCCTGTGCCGGCCCCTCGTGCGCGATGTGGCCGTTATTGAGGATGTAGACGCGACTCGCGAGGGCGAGGGTCGCGGCGAGGTTCTGCTCCACCAGCAGGATGGTCTGCCCGGCGGCCGCCAGCTCGCCGCAGATGCGCACCAGCTCGCGCACGATCAATGGCGCGAGCCCCTCGAAGGGCTCGTCGAGCAGGATGATCTTCGGGTCGCGCACCAGCGCGCGCGCGATGGCGAGCATCTGCTGCTCGCCGCCGGAGAGATCCGTGCCGCGGCTCTTGCGCCGCTGCTTGAGGCGCGGAAAGATGCCGTAGATGCGCTCGAGCGGCCACTTGTTCGGCGCGGTAAGCCCGGCGAGCACCAGGTTCTCCTCGACGTCGAGCGCTCCGAAAATGCGCCGCTCCTCGTGCACCAGCTGCATGCCGGCACGCGCGATAGCGTGGCTTTTCCGGCCGGCAATCTCGGCGCCGTCGAGCTTCACCGAGCCGGTGCTCGGCGTGAGCACACCCATCAGGCTCTTCAGCGTGGTGCTTTTGCCGGCACCGTTCCTGCCAAGGAGCGCCACCACCTCGCTCTTCTCCACCCGCAACGAGACGTCGAAGAGGATGTGCGAGTCGCCATAATGGCTGTTCAGGCCGCGTGCTTCGAGGAGCGGCATGTCAGTGCACCGCCGGCTGGTTGACGCCGCCGAGATACGCTTCCTGCACTACCGCATTGCGCTTGATCTCGTCGGGCGTTCCCTCGACCAGCACACGGCCTTCCTGCAGCACCGTGACTCGCTCGACCAGCTCGAAGAGCGAGTCGATGTCGTGGTCGATGACGATCATGGTGCGGCCCTTGCCGATCGATTTGAGGAGCTCGACCGTCTCCACGCGCTCCCGCGGGCTCATGCCGGCAAGCGGCTCATCGAGCAGCAGCAGGCTCGGCGACGATGCGAGCGCGAGGCCGATCTCGAGCCGGCGCTTTTCGCCATACGCGAGCTCGGCCACCGGAGTGTCGCGCCGCGAGCTGAGATTCACCAGCGCCAGCGTGTGCTCGACCTGCTCGTCGAGCCCGCGCACGCGGCGAAGGCTCTTCACTAGGTCAAGGCGGAACCTGCCACGCAGCGCAGCGAGCGCCGCGATGGTGAGGTTCTCGCGCACGGTCAGTCGATTGAAGAGCTGGTTCACCTGGTAGCTCTTCGTCAGGCCGAGCTGGCACACCTCGGTGATGCTCATGCCGGTGATGTCGCGGCCTTTGAAAACGATCTTGCCGGCGCTCGGCGGCACTTCGCAGGTGAGCATCTTGAAGAAGGTGGTCTTGCCGGCGCCGTTCGGACCGATGATGCCGCGCACCTCGCCGGCGTTGACGCTGAAGCTGATGTCCTGGTTGGCCGCGAGACCGCCGTAATGCTTCGTCAGGTTCTGCGCCTGCAACACCAGCCCGCTGTGACCGTTGGGCAGCGGGTGTGCGGCGGGCATCGGGCTTGCGACGGCACGCGGCGCCGCCGCCGTGGCGCTCGGCCCGGTGGAGCGTTTGCCGGCAATGAAGCGGTAGAGATCGCGCAGCCCGCCGATGATGCCCTGGCGCAGGAAGCAGACGAGGATCACGAATATCAGACCGAGGACCAGCTTCCAGGTCGCGCCGAGGTTGAGCGTCGACTGCAGAAAGTCCTGCAGGAAGAGCCATACGCCCGCGCCTACCAGCGGCCCGAAGAGCGTGCCGCGGCCGCCGATCGCAGTCTGCATGACGAGCTGGCCCGAGGTCTCGAACATGAAGGCATCCGGCGGCATGAATGCCTGCATCACGCCGAGCAGGCCGCCGGCGAAGCCGGCGTAGGCCGCCGCGATGACGAAAGCGGTGAGCTTGTAGCCGTGGATGTTGTGCCCGACGGCGGCGGCGCGCAGCGGGTTCTCGCGGATCGCGCGCAGCACGGCGCCCACCGGCGAGCGCACGATGCGTAGCGCGATCAGGATGCCGACGAAATAGCAGAAGGCGAGGAACGGGTAGAGTCCCCAGCCGGTCGTGAAGTGCAGGTTCACGAAGCCGAGCTCGAGGCTCGGCGTCGGCACGCCGGGCAGCCCGTTCTCCCCGCCGGTCCATTCCGAGAGTGGATTGAACTCGACGAAAAAGAACACTTCCGCGATGGCGATGCTGATCATCGCGAAGTAGATGCCGGTGCGGCTCAGCGCGACGAGGCCGACGAGGTAGCCCACCACGGCGGCCGCTATCATGCCGATCACCAGCGCGCTGATGACGTGGGGGAAGCCCGCGCGCGTCAGCAGATACGCGGCGACGAAGCCGCCGGTGCCGTAGAGCGCCGACTGGCCGAACGAAAGCAGGCCGGTGTAGCCGAACAGGATGTCGAAGCCGATGCCGAAGAGCCCCCAGACCAGGATGCGGTTGACGGTATTGGGCGCGGCGTCGAAGAAAGGCAGGATGAACGGCGCGGCGATGAGCGCCGCCGCGGTCAGCGTCTCGACCAGCAGCGGCCGCCGCGGCGTGTAGATCCTGTCGGCGTTCATTCGCGTCCGACCTTGCCGAGCAAGCCGCGCGGCCGAAGCATCAGCACAAGCGTCATGGCGGCGAACAGCATCACGTAGGCGTACCCGGGATTGACCATCGACGTCAGGCTGATGATTTCGCCCGCGACCAGCCCGCCGAGCACCGCACCGGGAAACGAGCCGACGCCGCCGATCACCACCACGACGAACGTCTGCACCAGGATCTGCTCGCCGACCTCGGGCGTGAGCGAGACGATCGGCGCGTTGATGAAGCCGGCGAAGCCGGCGGCCATGGCGCCGATGCCGAACACCACCATGAAGACGCGGTCGACGTTGATGCCGAGCGAATCGACCATCACCGAGTCCTCGATGCCGGCGCGCACGATCATGCCCAGGCGCGTGCGGTACAAGACGAGGAACAGGGCGAGCAGCGCGATCGCGCAGATGCCCACGACCGCCAGGCGGTAGGTCGGATAGAACATGAAGCCGAGATTGGTGATGCCCTGGAGGATCGCCGGCGCCTGCACCGTCTTCGAGTCGCTCGAGAAGTACCAGCGCACCGCCTCGACGAACACGATGGCCAGGCCGAAGGTGACGAGCAGCTGGTCTTCGTGCGGCCGCGCGTAGAAGTAGCGGATGATCACCCGCTCCATGACGATGCCCAGCACGCCGAGCGCGAGCGTGCCGACAACCACGCCGGCGGCGAACGAGCCGCTCGCCTGCCAGGTGAGGTAGCCGGCGTAGCCGCCCATCATGAACATCGCGCCGTGCGCGAGGTTCAGCACGCCGAGCGTGCCGTAGATGATCGTCAGGCCGGAGGCGATGAGCGCAAGCAGCGCGCCCAGCGCCAGTCCGTTGAAGAGTTGCGAGCCGAAATTAGCCCAGCTGATCACGTCGCTGCTGTGGCTCCCGCTTTCGCGGGAACGACATCAACTTCACGTGTAGTCGCCGAGCTTGCAACCGAATGCGTCGGGCTTCTGCATGAGCGGCGCACCGGGCACGATCTCGGTCACCTCCCAGAAGTCCTCTTTGTTGCGCATCTGCTTCGGCGCCTTGCCGCGCACGATCACCACGGGGCGTACCAGCTGGTGGTCTTCCTTGCGGAAGTACACCTCGCCGACGAAGGACTGGAGCTTGCGTCCGGCCTCGAACGACTTGATGACGTCCGGCGGATAGAACGTGCCGGCGTTCTCGACCGCATCGGCCCACAGCGCGAACGACATGTAGGCGTTCTCGGCGC
>DASREB010000178.1:0-3687 GCA_035652275.1 Burkholderiales bacterium | reverse complement strand
GTCGACGCGGCTCATCTGGCCGGCGCCGATCCCGAGCGTGGCGCGATTCGCGGCAAAAACGATGGCGTTGGACTTGACGAACTTGGCCACACGCCAGGCGAACGCAAGATCGGCCCATTGCGCCTCGCTCGGCTGTTTGCGCGTCACGACGCGGAGCTCGCGGCGCTCGACCATGCGGCTGTCCGCGCTCTGCACCAGCAGCCCGCCGCTGATGCGTTTGTAGTCGTGCGCCTGGTGCTCGCGCGCGAGCGGCACCTCGAGGATGCGCAGGTTCGCCTTGCCCGCCAACACCTGCAACGCGTCGGGCGCCACGCGCGGGGCGATGATCACCTCCGCGAATTGCTGGGCGAGCGCCTGCGCCGCGCCGGCATCGAGCGCGCGGTTGAAGCCGATGATGCCGCCGAACGCCGACACCGGGTCGGTGGCGAACGCGCGCTCGTAGGCCGCTTGCAGCGTGGCGGCGACCGCGACGCCGCAAGGGTTCGCGTGCTTCACGATGACGCACGCCGGCTCTTCGTACTGCTTGACGCATTCCCAGGCGGCGTCAGCATCGGCGATGTTGTTGTACGAGAGCTCCTTGCCCTGCACCTGCTTGTAATTGGCGAGCGCGCCGGCCACCGGTCGCGCATCGCGATAGAAAGCCGCGCTCTGGTGCGGGTTCTCGCCGTAGCGCAGATCCTGGCGCTTGTGGAATTGCAGCGTCAGCACCGCCGGGTACTGCGCGCCATCGGGCGCGGTGAGATAGTTGGCGACCGCGCCATCGTAAGCGGCGGTATGCGCGAACGCCTTGCGGGCGAGCGCGAAGCGCAGCTCGGCCGACACCGCCCCCTTGGCGCGCAATTCTTCGAGCACGCGCGGATAGTCCGCCGGATCGACGATCGCCGCCACCGAGCCGTAGTTCTTGGCCGCGGCGCGCAGCATCGTCGGCCCGCCGATGTCGATATTTTCGACTGCTTCCTCCAGGGTGCAATCGTCGCGGGCGATGGTGGCCTGGAACGGGTACAAGTTGACGACCAGCAGCTCGATCGGCTCGATGCCCGCCTTTTCGAGCGCGGCGGCGTGCTTCGGGTCGTCGCGCCGGGCGAGCAGGCCGGCATGAATGCGCGGATGCAGCGTCTTCACGCGACCATCGAGCATCTCCGGGAAGCCGGTATAGGCGGACACTTCGGTGACCGAGATGCCCTCCCGCGCAAGCAGCGCGGCGGTGCCACCGGTGGAGAGAATGCTGAAGCCGCACGCGGCGAGTCCGCGCGCGAATTCGACGACGCCTGCCTTATCCGAGACGCTGACCAGCGCCCGGCGGATGCGCTGCACTATCCTTTGATCCGCAGCTGCTGCATTTTCTTGCGCAGCGTGTTGCGGTTGATGCCGAGCATCTCCGCTGCGCGCGACTGGTTGCCCTCGGCGTGGCCGAGCACCGTCTCGATCATCGGCTTCTCGATGTTCTTCAGCACCATGTCATAGATCGCGGTTGGCTTCTCCCCGTCCATGTCCTTGAAGTAGCGCTCGAGGGAGCGCTTCACGGCTTCATGCAGCTCGTTTCCGCTGCGGTTCATGCGGCAAGTCTCTCGAAATAGTCGTTCACTGCAGCGCGCTGCGAATGCGCCACCGTCATGCCGTTGACGGCGGCCCGCAGGCCCTCTCCTCCCGGCAGCTCCCTTACCGTCCAGCCAATGTGCTTGCGGGCGACGCGCGTGCCCTGCTCGTCGCCGTACAAATCGTAGAGACCATCCAGATGCTCGACCAGCACCGCGCCGATTTCGCGCGGCCGCGGCGCGGGCAGCATCTCGCCGGTCGCGAGGTAATGCGTGATCTCGCGGAAAAGCCACGGCCGCCCCTGCGCCGCGCGGCCGATCATGATGCCGTCGGCGCCGGTAAGCGCGAGCACGCGCTTCGCCTCCGCCGGCGTGGTGACGTCGCCGTTGGCGATCACCGGAATGCGGATGCGCGACTTCACCTCGGCGATGGTGTCGTACTCCGCCTGTCCCTCGAACATGCAGGCGCGCGTGCGGCCGTGGATGGCCAGCATTTGCGCGCCGGCCGCCTCGACGAGGCGCGCGATGCGCACGGCGTTACGCTGCGCGGGACTTGGGCCGGTGCGGATCTTCACCGTCACGGGTACCGGCACGGCTGCTACCACCGCTTCGACGATGCGGCCGACCAGCGATTCGTCGGACAGGAGGGCGGAGCCGGCGGCGACGTTGCAGACTTTCTTCGCCGGGCAGCCCATGTTGATATCGATGATCTGCGCCCCGCGCTCGACGTTGTAGCGCGCGGCGTCGGCGAGCATCAGTGGGTCGGCGCCGGCGATCTGCACCGAGACGGGCCCCGGCTCGCCGGCATGGTCAAGGCGCAGCAAGGACTTGCGCGTCGCGCGGAGCTCCGGTCTTGCGGACACCATTTCGGAAACCGCGAGCCCGGCGCTGTAGCGCCTGGCGAGGCGACGGAAAGGGCGATCGGTGATCCCGGCCATCGGTGCGACAAACACTGCGGAAGGCAGCGCGTGCGCGCCGATTTTCATTGCCGAGGGCCGTGTCTTGCGAAGGGAAGCGGATTTTACCGCAAATCTTTTTTCAGGGAAGCGCGGACGCGCCGAAAATCATGCGGCGCGCGAAGAAGCGCCGCGCCGGCGGAAAAAGATCGAGCGTCATCAATGCGCCGCTCATCAGCGCACTCGAAGCGGCGAAGCCGCCGGCCAGAAAATCCGTGACGCCGATCGCCGCGCGCGCATCGAGGCGCCGCGATGCCGCGAAGCGCGCGAGCAGCGCGGCGTCGCCGGGATCCGCCGCCAAGCTCCGTGCAAGGTCCCACGCGTCGCGCAGGCCCAGGTTCAGCCCCTGGCCGGCGACCGGATGCAGCGTCTGCGCGGCGTTGCCGATGTACACCTCGTTGCCGCTCGCACGCACGCGGCGCACCTTCAGCGTGGGCACTTGCACGCTGCGGAACTCGACGCCCGTGACGCGCCCGGCGCTCGATGGCGCGACGCCTGCGAATTCGGCGATGAACTCGGGCTCGGGCGCCCTGACGAGGCGCTCGGCGCGCGTGGGCTCAAGGCTCCATATGAGGGCGTAGCGCCCGGCAAGCGGCAGGAGGGCAAGCGGCCCCGCCGCCGTGAAGCGCTCATAGGCAGTGTCGAGCGCCGGCGGGTCGGTGTCGAGGAGCGCAACCAGCACATCGTGGCGATAGCGCTTGCCGGGTTCATCGCCCGGCGTGCCTTCGGCATGCACGATGCACTTGGCGGCCGGCGTCTCGGGCGTGATGGCGTCAGCGAGCGCCGCACGCAACGCGCCAGCGAGCGCCGCATATTCGGTCTGGTAGCCAAGCGCCGGGACGCCCGCGTCGGCAGCATCGAGCCGCGTGCGGCCGAAGTTGCCCGCGCGCGAAACGACGATTTGCTCGATCGGCGTGACGGCGAGGCGCTGCCAGATGCCGAGCCGCTCGAGGATCAGCCGGCTCGCATGGGAAAGCGCGAGCGGCCGAAACGCGGGTGCCGAAGGGCGTGGGTCGAAGAGGGCGACGCGCAGGCCGGCGCGGCGCATGGCGAGGGCGGCAGTGCAGCCCACCGGTCCTGCGCCGCGGACTAGGACATCAAGGGGCTGAACGCCCATCGCGCATCAGCGCTTCGACGTCGTCGATCCGCTTGGGCGCCTCAGACGTGATCACTTCGCATTCACCATCGGTGACGAC
>DASREB010000177.1:0-23896 GCA_035652275.1 Burkholderiales bacterium | reverse complement strand
CGCTTCGCGTCGAGGACGTCGACGAGATCGGTGCGGCTCAAGCCGCCGGTCACGCGCTCGCCGTTGGCGAGCACCAGCGTCGGCGTGCTGTTCACGCCCAGGCTGCGCCCGAGCTCGAGGTTCTTGGCGAGCGGATTGGCGCAGTCCGATTTCGCCGTCGGCGGCTTGCCGCGCAGCGCGACGTCGAGCCACGCTTTCGCGCGGTCCGGCGAGCACCACACCTGCTTCGACTGCTCGGCGAGCTCGGGGCGAATCACCGGGAACATGAAGACGTAGATCGTGATGTCGTCGACCTGCTGCAGCGTCTGCTCGAACTGGCGGCAGGCCGGGCAGTACGGGTCCGAGAACATCGCCATCACGCGCTTGCCGTTGCCGCGCTGGATCTTCACCGCCTGCTCGAGCGGCAGCGCATCGAACTTGATGGCATTGAGCTTGCGCAACCGCTCTTCCGTGATGTCGCGGTCGCTCGCCGTCTCGTAGATCTTGCCGAGGAAGATGTGCGTCGCAGTGGCATCGGTGTAGACGATGCGCGTGCCGCCCGAGGAGCGGAAAC
This sequence comes from Burkholderiales bacterium, assembly GCA_035652275.1. Classification (GTDB taxonomy): domain Bacteria; phylum Pseudomonadota; class Gammaproteobacteria; order Burkholderiales; family SG8-39; genus SCGC-AG-212-J23. Next base: position 23,343 of record DASREB010000177.1, on the reverse strand, counting down.
GTACTTCGTAGAGCCCGAGCGGTCCGGGCTGGATGCCCTCCACTTTCACGCCGCCGAGCTTCTCCTCGATAACGCGGCGGATCTGCGCCTCATCGGCCACCGCGCTCGCCGTGAAGCAAAGGACCGCCACCATCATCATCGCTCGCAGCATGTCAGCTCATCGCCTGTCGTATCAGGATGTTCTTTAGGACCGGCAGCCGGTCCGTGAGGTTCAACCCCGCATTGCGCACCCGCCCCACGAGGTGGCTTTTCGCACCATAGAGCGCGAAGAGGCCGGAGACTACCGCATCCATCGCCGCAATGGGCTCCGCGCGACGCCGTTCGTAGCGCCTGAGGAGCCGGTAGTCGCCGGCGTCGCGGCCGGGCTCGCGCTCGTTAAGGACCTGTGCAAGCACTCTCGCATCCTGCAGGCCGAGGTTCAAGCCCTGGCCCGCCAGCGGATGAATCACGTGCCCCGCATCCCCGACCAGGGCGACGCGCGGCGCGACGAGGCGTCGCGCCGCCAGCCGCCGCAGCGGGAAGCTGCGCACCGGGGAGGCGAGCTGCAATGCGCCCAGCGTCCCGTGCGACGCTCGGCCAACTTCGCCGGCCAGCTCGGCGGCCGGCAATGCCGCGAGGCGCCCGGCCGCGTCCTGAGGTAGCGACCAGACCATCGATACCTGCTCGCCCGGCAAGGGCAGCAGGGCGAGCACCGCTCCGCCGCATTGGAACCATTGAAAGGCGGCATTCGCGTGCGGCCGCTCGCAACCGAAGTTGGCGATGAGCGCCGACTGCGCGTAATCGCGCTCCGTCGCCGCGATGCCGGCGGCGTTGCGCACAAATGAATTCGCGCCGTCTGCACCAACCACCAGCTTCGCCGCGAGCGGCTCGGCATCGGCGAAGGACAGCACGGCGGTCTGGGCGGCGACCTCGAGCCGTTCGCACCGGGACGGCGTACTCGCGAGCCCCGCCCACAGCGCGCGCTGCAGCGCGCTGTCCTCGACGATCCAGGCGAGCTCGGCCACGCCGGCCTCATAGGCATCGAAGACCAGCTCGGCGCGTGCGTCGTCGCCGTAGATGCGCATCGCATGCACCGGCGTCAGGCGCTCGGCCGGCAACGCGCCCCATACGCCCAGCGCGCGCAGGAACTCCACATTGCCCGGACTCAACGCGTACACCCTTGGATCGAAGCCCTCGAGCGCGGCGAGCTGCGGTGCCGCGGCGACGAGCGTCACCGTTGCGCGCAGCGCGCGCGCGAGGCTTGCGCCCACCGGGCCGCCGCCGATGACCACGATGTCGCTGCTCACACGAGTGTTCCCCATTTCAATGGCGATTCGCGTTGGGGAGATAATTCGAGAATGGATGTCCACATCTATCAAATCGTCTACTCAGCGGCATCCAAGGAGAGTTGCGACCCAGGATTTCAGCAGCTCGACAACTTGAGCAACGAAAGGCCCGACTGGCGCGAGTACTGGCCGATCCGCAATTACTTGAAGTCGCACGAGCTCGATGAGGGGGCGTTCTACGGCTTCCTGTCGCCCAAGTTTGGACGCAAGACGGGAGTGGCATCGCACACAGTATTTGAGTTCATCCAAGGCAACCACAGGGGCCGGGACATATTTCTATTTTCCCCTTACTTTGAGCAGCTGGCCTTCTTTCGCAACGTTTTCGAACAGGCGGAAGCAAACCATCCGGGGCTCACGCAAATCACCGCAGAGTTCCTCAGGCGTTCGGGCCTGGAGGCGGATTTGTCCGGAATGATTTCCTGCTCGAGAAATGCCGTCTTTTCCAATTACATCGTGGCGCGCCCGTCCTTCTGGAGATCGTGGTTCGCGATCGCGGAAAAACTGTTCCGCATGGCCGAGGACACCAACGACCCGCTTTACGGCAGGTTGAACGCCACGGCCCCCTATCGTGAGGTCGACGCGCAATACAAGGTCTTCATTGTCGAGCGGATAGTGTCCTATGTGCTGGCGCGATACGAGCTCTCGGCAATCAAAGCGTTTCCCCTGGTCCATCGCGTCAGCGACCAGGCGTTCTCTCATCAGTTTTTCACCGAACTGGTCGTCATGGATGCGATGAAGTACTGCCATCTCGAAAGCCGGCATCCGGCCTACTTGCAGATATTCGAGATCATCCGCCGCGACGTCGAAGCGCGTATGGTCTAGCGGCGTTGCACCTCGGCGCTTCGGTTGGGGAAACCGCTCTCAGAGGACGCGAGGCGCTATAATCGCCCTGGAGGTTTTTACTCAAAGTGGCGAATTAGCTCAGCTGGTTAGAGCAGCGGAATCATAATCCGTGTGTCCGGGGTTCGAGTCCCTGATTCGCCACCACTTCCCTCACCGCACGTGACATGAGAGCCATAGCGCTCATTGCCGCCGCCTTGTTTGCCGCCGCCGCGCTCGCCCAGGTGCGCACCATTCCGAAGGACGCGAAGCGCGCCAAAATGAGCCACGTGCAGGAGCGCATTGTCGAGCTCGACGGCAAACGCGAAATGCTCGCGCCCGGCGCGCGCATCCGCGATGCCGGCAACCGCATCATCGTGCCGAGCGCGCTGCCGAATAACTCGGTCGTCAAATATCGCCGCGACGCCAACGGCGCGCTACACGAAGTCTGGATACTGACGGCGGACGAAGCGAAGAAATAGTGGTGAACACGAGCGCGCTCCAATCGGCGCGGCGACTTCACGAAGCTGGCAGGTTGCAGGATGCGGAAGAGGCCTACCGGCGCGCCCTACAAGCTGATCCAAACGACGTCGACGCACTGCATCTCTTGGGCGCACTGTTGTGTCAAACAGGCCGCTTCGATGCAGCAGTGGCGACGATGCAAAGAGCCATGCAATGCCGGCCGTCGGACCCGGTGTTGCGCAATAACCTCGGCAATGCGCTGAAGGACGCGGGACGGCTGAAGGAGGCCGAAGCAAGCTACCGGCAGGCGATTGCACAGCGCGCCGACTTTGCTGAGCCTCATTGCAGTCTTGGCAGCCTGCTGCATGGCTTGGGCCGATTCCCCGAGGCAGAACAATGTCTGCGCACCGCGTTAAGCATCGACCCGCGCCATGCTTATGCGCACAACTATCTGGGAATGGTGCTGAGCGACCTTGGCCAGCGGGAGGCCGGCATGGCCGCCTTCCGCTCCGCGCTAAGCATTGAGCCGCGTCTAGCGCAGGCGCACTACAACCTCGGTGTGGCGCTGCTCGATGCGGGCAGGCCGCAGGAAGCCGAACGGACATTGCGACAGGCCTTGGCGCTCGCCCCGGGTGTTGCCGCCATCTATATCGACTTGGGAAATGCGTTGCTCACGCTCGGGCGACTGCTGGAAGCCGAGCAGAGCTACCGCCAGGGGCTCGTCATCCACCCCGGCTCGGCCCTCGCGTATCTGGGTCTTGGGAGCGTGCTGCGTCAGGTCGGCCAGCTAGCCGAAGCTGAAGAAGCTTGCCGCCGTGCGCTGCAGATTGATCCAGACCTAGCGCAGGCGCATGGCAATCTCGGCCTGGTACTTTTCCAGCTCGGCAAGCCGGCGGAAGCGGAGCAAGGCTATCGGCGCGCTCTCGAGCTCGCGCCGTCCGCGCCTGGCCTCCATGCTGGCTTCGGCCACGTGCTGATGGGCCTCGGCCGCCTGGCGGACGCGGAATCTAGCTACCGCAGAACGATCGAGCTAAGTCCAAGTTTCGCCAGCGCACACAGCAGTCTGCTGTTTCTGCTGAATCATCTGCCCGAAAAAACAGCGGAGCAAATCTATGCCGAGCATCGCGAGTTCGGCCGACGTTTTGCTTGCGCCGGTGCCGACGTCGTCTTTCGCAACAGTCATGATCCACAGCAGCGGCTGCGGATTGGCTACGTTTCGGGAGACCTGAAGCAGCATTCTGTAGCGTCGTTTATCGAGCCGGTACTCGCGAGGCATGATGCCCGGGGCTTTGAAATAACCTGCTATTACAACAACGCCCAAGCCGATGCGACGACGCAGCGCTTGAAAGCTTATGCGCATCGTTGGCGCGACGTTTTCAGCTTGACCGATGAGAGTCTGGCGCAGCTTATTCGTGATGATGAAATCGACGTCCTGGTCGACCTGAGCGGCCATACCGCCAACAATCGGCTGGTGGCATTCGCGCACAAGCCGGCGCCGGTTCAGGCCACGTGGCTTGGCTATCTGAACACGACCGGCCTGGACGCGATGGATTGGCGCATTACCGACGTTCACGCGAGTCCGGAAGGATTGCTCGATAAGCTGCACAGCGAGCGACTGTTTCGGCTGGCTAGCCAGTGGTGCTATCAGCCACCCGCTCAATACCCTGAGGTGTCACCGCCGCCGAGCCTTGCCAACGGCTTTTGCACATTTGCCGCTTTTTCGACGCCGGCGAAAATCAATGATGAGGTCATCAAGCTGTGGGGCCGCGTGCTGCAGGCGGTGCCAGGGTCGCGGCTTATGGTCGCAACCAGTAGCTTGAAGGAAATTCCGGATCAGTTGCGACAGCGCTTTCGGCACGGTGGCATCAAAGACAACCGGCTCGAGATCCTTCCGGCGAGAGGCTTTGATGATTATCTTCGTCTGCACGCCTCAGCAGATGTCGTCCTGGATACGTTTCCCTACACGGGCGGTACGACGACGTGCCATGCCCTGTGGATGAGCACGCCTGTCGTATCCCTCGTCGGCACTACCGCCACATCGCGGGGCGGGGCAAGCTTGTTGCAGAACGTAGGGGTTCCTGAATTGATCGCCGAAACAGCGGAACAGTACGTGTCCATCGCCGCGCGGCTTGCCGGGGAGTCAGATGTGCTCACCTCGCTACGCAGCACCCTTCGGGAACGAATGCGCGCGTCTCCCCTCACCGATGCGGTCGGCTTTACGCGTCACCTTGAAGCCGCATACCGCATCATGTGGCAACGTTGGTGCGCGATTCACTAAGGCATCGGCGTTCTAGAATGAGCCATCAGGCGGGGGCTTCGGGCCTCATGCCGCAGGCATTGACGATAATCGGAGAATGACCAAGCTTTACCTGCGCACGTTCGGCTGCCAGATGAACGAGTACGACTCGGAGAAGATCGCCGACGTGCTGCGTGCAGCGCATGGGGCCGAGCCGACGGAGCGGCCGGAGGACGCCGATCTCATCGTCTTCAACACCTGCTCGGTGCGCGAGAAGGCGCAGGAGAAGGTGTTCGCCGATCTCGGCCGCGTGCGACACCTGAAACGCGCCAAGCCCGGCCTGATGATCGCGGTCGGCGGCTGCGTCGCGAGTCAGGAGGGCGCGGCGATCGTCAAGCGCGCGCCGTTCGTCGACGTCGTGTTCGGCCCGCAGACGCTGCACCGGCTGCCACAGCTCCTCGAGCAGCGCCGCATCACCGGCGCACCGCAGGTCGACATCAGCTTCCCGATGATCGAGAAGTTCGACAGCCTGCCGGCGCCGCGCACCGCGGGTGCGCGCGCCTATGTGTCGATCATGGAGGGGTGCAGCAAGTACTGCAGCTTCTGCGTCGTGCCGTACACCCGCGGCGAGGAAGTCTCGCGTCCCTTCGCCGACGTGATCGGTGAAATTGCGGCGCTGGCCGGGCAAGGTGTGAGTGAAGTGACGCTGCTCGGCCAGAACGTCAATGCGTGGCGCGGCCAGATCGACCGGGCCACGGCGGACTTCGCCGAGCTGCTCGCGTTCGTCTGCGAGATTCCCGGCCTCGAGCGCGTGCGCTACACCACCTCGCATCCGCGTGAATTCACGCAGCGTCTCATCGATGCGCACGCCGCGCTGCCCAAGCTCGCGCCGCACGTGCATCTGCCGGTGCAGTCCGGATCCGATCGCGTGCTCGCGGCAATGAAGCGCGGCTACACTGCGCTCGAATACCGGTCGATCATCCGCCGCCTGCGGCGCGCTCGCCCCGATGTCAGCGTGACGTCTGATTTCATCGTCGGTTTCCCGGGTGAAACCGAGACCGATTTCGAGGCCACCCTCAAGCTTGCACACGAGCTCGAGCTGGACGATTCGTATTGCTTCGTCTACAGCGCTCGCCCCGGCACGCCGGCCGCCGAGCTGCCGGATGCGCTGGCGCCGGGCGAGAAGCTCGCGCGCCTGCAGCGCCTGCAGGCGCAGATCCAGACGCAGGCCGATGCGATCGCCGAGCGCATGGTGGGCAGCGTGCAACGCGTGCTGGTCGAAGGCGCCTCGCGCAGGCGAAGCGAGCAGCTCGCCGGGCGCACCGGCAACAATCGCGTGGTGAATTTCGCCGGCGGCGACGAGCTCATCGATCGCTACGTCGACGTGCGCATCACCAGCCGCGCGGCACATTCCTTGCGCGGCGAACGGGTGGAATGAGGACCAAGCCCGTCGAGGTGCGCCTCGACCCGGTGGACAACCAGCGGCTCGCGCGCCTTTGCGGCGCGCTCGACGAAAACCTGCGGCAGATCGAATCCGCGCTCGATGTGAGGATCGCGCGGCGCGGCGCCAAGTTCACGGTGCGCGGCGAGCAGGCCGAGCAGGCGGCGCAGGCGCTCGAGCGCTTCTACGAGCGCGCCTCTGACGAGCTGACGCTCGATGACGTGCAGCTCGGCCTCGCAGAGATCACGAAGAACGTCGCGCCGAAGGAGGACGGGCCGCAGCTCCTCACGCGCCGACCGGATCTGCACGGCCGCACGCCGCACCAGGTGCAATACATCGAGAACATCCTGGCGCACGACCTCACGTTCGGCATCGGCCCGGCCGGCACGGGAAAGACCTATCTCGCAGTCGCGTGCGCGGTCGATGCGCTCGAGCGCGACAAGGTAAAGCGCATTGTGCTGGCGCGCCCCGCGGTGGAAGCGGGCGAGCGGCTGGGCTTTCTGCCCGGCGATCTGGCGCAGAAAGTCGATCCCTACCTGCGGCCGCTCTACGACGCGCTGTTTGATCTCATGGGGTTCGACAAGACCGGCAAGCTGCTGGAGCGCGGCACGATCGAGCTCGCACCGCTCGCCTACATGCGCGGCCGCACGCTGAACCACGCCTTCATCATCCTCGACGAGGCGCAGAACACGACCCCCGAGCAGATGAAGATGTTCCTCACGCGCATCGGCTTCGGCGCGAAGGCGGTGGTGAACGGCGATATCACGCAGATCGACCTCGCCCGCGGGCAGAAGAGCGGTCTCATCGAGGCGCGCCGCATCCTCGCCGACGTGCGCGGCATCGCGTTCACCGAGTTCACGGCGCAGGACGTGGTGCGCCATCCGCTGGTGGCGCGGATCATCGATGCCTACGACGCGTCGAAGACCGAGGAATAGCGTCAGCGTCCAATATGCCGTGCCGCGTCGCGGCGTCCCCGCGGCGGCGGCGCTCGCGCGCTGGGCGAGAGCCGCGGCGCCGGCGCGTGCGCTCACGCTGCGCGTCGTCGGCGCGCGCGAAGGCCGCGCGCTGAATCGACGCTTTCGACGGCGTGATCGTCCAACCAATGTGCTGAGCTTTGCCTACGGCGGCGCCGGCGACATCGTGCTTTGCCACCCGGTGGTAGCGCGCGAAGCGCACGCGCAAGGCAAAAGCGTGCGCGCGCACTACGCGCATCTCGTGGTGCACGGCGTGCTGCACCTGCGCGGCTATTTGCACGATGACAAAGCAAGCGCGCGTCGCATGGAGGCACGAGAAATCCGCATCCTGCGGCGGCTCGGTTTTGCCGATCCCTACACGGTAGAATGACCGCGGCCGGCATGAACGATCCTGCGCGTCCCAGCCTGCTCGAGCGCCTGTCGGCGCTCCTCATGCGCGAGCCGAGCGACCGCGATCAGCTCGTCGACCTCCTGCGCTCGGCCTACTCGCGCAACCTGCTGGATGCGGACGCGCTTTCCATCATCGAGGGCGCGCTCACCGTCTCGGAGATGCAAGTGCGCGACATCATGATTCCGCGCGCGCAGGTCGACTTCATCGACATCAACGAGCCGGTGGAAAGCTTCATCCCGCGCATCATCGCCACCGCGCACTCGCGTTTCCCGGTAATCGGCCAGAACCGCGACGATGTGATCGGCATCCTCCTCGCCAAGGATCTGCTGCGACACTACGCCGGCGAGGAATTCAATGTGCGCGAGATGCTGCGCCCGGCAGTGTTCGTACCGGAAGCGAAGCGCCTCAACGTGCTGTTGCGCGAATTCCGCGCGAGCCGCAACCACATGGCGATCGTCGTGGACGAGTATGGCGGCGCCGCCGGGCTTGTGACGATCGAGGACGTGCTCGAGCAGATCGTCGGCGAGATCGAGGACGAATACGATTTCGACGAGGCCTCCGACAACATCATTCCCGAGCCGGGCGGGCGCTTTCGCGTCAAGGCGCTCACGCAGATCGCGGACTTCAATGGCGCCTTCGGCACGCGCTTTTCGGACGAGACCGCCGACACGGTGGGCGGGCTCGTCATCGCGCACCTCGGCCGCCTTCCGAAGCGCGGCGAGACCCTCAACATCGAGGGCCTGCGCTTCCAGGTGCTGCGCGCCGACAGCCGGCGCGTCTACACACTGCTCGTCGACAAGCCCAAATCGTGACGGGGCGATAAATAGGGACTGTCCCTATTTACCGTAGCCAAGCGAAGGCTAAATGGGGACTGTCCCTATTTATCGCCGGCGGCCTCACGGTCGCCGCGTTCGCGCCCCTCGGTTTCTACCCGCTCGCGCTCCTCACACTCGCAGGGCTGGCGCACGCCTGGCGCGATGCGCCGCCAAGGCAGTGTTTCTGGTCCGGCTTCGCGTTCGGCCTCGGCCTTTTCCTTTCGGGCGTCTCGTGGATCTATGTCAGCCTGCACGAGTTCGGCGACGTGCCGGCGCTGCTCGCGGCCTTTGCCACGCTCGTCTTGTGCGCCTTCCTCGCCCTTTTCCCCGCCGCCGCCGGCTGGCTGCAGGCCCGCATTCCCGCCGGCGCGGCGCTGCGGGCATGCCTGCTCATTCCAGCCGCCTGGACGCTCGCCGAGTGGCTGCGCTCCTGGGTGTTGACGGGCTTTCCGTGGCTCTCGCTCGGCTACGCCGCGATCGGCTGGCCGCTGCAGGGATACGCGCCGCTCGGCGGCGTCTTCGCGCTGTCCTTCATTAGCGTGGCACTCGCGGGCCTCGTCTGGCTGCTGGCCATCCGCCACGCCGGCGCGCGCTATTGGGTCGCGCTTGCGGTGGCGATCGTCCTGGGCGGCGAAGCGTTGCGCTATGTCCAATGGAGCACGCCGGCCGGCGCGCCGCTGAGCGTGGCGCTGCTGCAGGGGAATATCGAGCAGTCGCTCAAATTCGACCCGGCGCGCTACGCGAGCACGCTCGAGACGTACGCGCACCTCGCTGAAGCCTCGCAGGCGCGCCTGGTCATCTTCCCCGAGACGGCGGTGCCGCGTTTCCTCGACCAGGTGGATCGCCACTACCTGCGGCGCCTCGACGCGGTGGCGCAGCGTAATGGCGGCGATCTCCTGCTCGGCGTACCGACCCGCAGGGGCAGGGACGAGTACTTCAACAGCGTGATCACCCTCGGCGTGTCGCCGATCCAGGTGTATCACAAGGTGCACCTCGTCGCCTTCGGCGAATTCGTGCCGCCGGGCTTCGCCTGGACGCTGCGGGTGATGCACATTCCGATGTCGGACTTTTCGCGCGGCGCGCCCGGACAGCGCCTGCTTGCGGCTGCCGGCCAGCGCATCGCCGTCAATATCTGCTACGAGGACGCGTTCGGCGACGAGATCGCCGCGCAGCTGCCGGACGCGACGATGCTCGTCAACGTCTCGAACGTCGCCTGGTTCGGCGACTCGCTTGCGCCCGCGCAGCATCTGCAGATCGCGCGTGCCCGCGCCATCGAGACAGCACGCATGCATCTCACTGCCGCGAACACCGGCATCACCGCGGTGATCGATCGCGACGGCACCGTGCGCGCGCGACTGCCGCAATTCGAGGAGGGCCGGCTGGAAGCGATCGCGCAGGGCTACGCGGGCAGCACGCCGTATGTCTGGTGGCGCGACTGGCCCGTCGTCGTCATTTCGCTCGGCGTGCTCGGCGCCGCCGCGCTCGTCGCCCGGCGCAGACGCAGCCGGTAGAATCGGCGCGCTTCATGCTGAGCTTTCAACAACTCATCCTGCGGCTCAACGATTACTGGGATCGCCAAGGCTGCGTGCTGTTGCAGCCCTACGACATGGAAATGGGCGCCGGCACGTTTCACACGGCAACCTTTCTGCGCGCGATCGGTCCGGAGCCGTGGAAGGCGGCCTACGTGCAGCCGTCGCGCCGCCCGAAGGATGGCCGCTACGGCGACAACCCTAACCGCCTGCAGCACTACTACCAATACCAAGTGGTGCTGAAGCCCTCGCCCGACGACATTCAGGAACGCTATCTTCAGTCGCTCGTCGCGCTCGGCGTCAATCCCAAGGAGCACGACATCCGCTTCGTCGAGGACGACTGGGAATCGCCCACGCTCGGCGCCTGGGGTCTCGGCTGGGAAGTGTGGCTCGACGGCATGGAGATCACGCAATTCACCTACTTCCAGCAGGTGGGCGGCCTCGATTGCAAGCCGGTGCTGGGCGAGATTACCTATGGCCTTGAGCGCTTGGCGATGTATCTCCAGGGAAAAGAAAGCGTCTATGACCTTGTTTGGGTCGACGGCGTGCGCTATGGCGACGTGTACCACCAGAACGAGGTCGAGCAGTCGCGCTACAACTTCGAGCTGGCGAATACGGAAATGCTGTTTCGCCAGTTCGGTGATTACGAGGCCGAGGCAAAACGCCTGATCGCCGTGCAATGCGTGCTGCCAGGCTACGAGATGGTGCTGCGCTGCTCCCATACCTTCAACCTGCTCGACGCGCGCGGCGCGATCTCGGTGACGGAGCGGCAGGCTTATATCGCTCGCGTGCGCGACCTCGCGAGCAGGGTCGCGCAGGGCTATTACGACTCGCGTAAAGATTTGGGTTTCCCGCTCGCCGGTGCCTAACACACTGCTCGTTGAGCTCCTGACCGAGGAGCTACCGCCGAAGTCGCTGCGCGTCCTTTCGGAGGCCTTTGCCGAGCGCGCGCTCGACGCGCTGGCGAAGGCCGGGCTGGCGGAGCCGAAAGCGCCGCTTGCGGTCTACGCCACGCCGCGCCGGCTCGCTTTCACCATCGCGGCTGTCGCCGACAAGGCGCCGGGACACGAGATGGAAGTCACCGGTCCCGCGGACAAGGCGCCCGCCGCGGCGGTGGAAGGCTTCGCGCGCAAGCACGGTCTGAAGCCTGAGCAGCTCGAGCGGCGCGAGACGCCTAAGGGCACAGTCGTGCTCGCACGCGTGCAGGTGAAAGGCGCGGTGCTGGACGAGGCGCTCGCGCCGTTGCTGGAGGGGGCGCTCAAGGGCTTGCCGATCCCGAAGGTCATGCGCTGGGGAGGCGGCGAGGCCCAGTTCGTGCGCCCGGTGCACGGGCTCGTCGCGCTACACGGCAGCCGGGTGGTGCCCGCCACGGTGCTCGGTGTGGCGGCCGGTCGAAGCACCGCCGGGCATCGCTTTCTCGGCAAGCGAGCGATCGAGCTGAAGAGCGCGGACGAGTACCCATCGCAGCTGGAGAAGGAAGGAAGCGTGATCGCGAGCTTCGCCGCGCGGCGCGCCGAAATCGACCGGCAACTTAAGGAAGCGGCCATCCGCGAGCGCGCGGCCCTCGGCGGTTACGCCGACCTGCTCGATGAGGTGACGGCGCTGGTTGAATATCCGCAAGTCTATGCCGGCGGCTATGACGCGGCGTTCCTCGAAGTGCCGCCGGAATGCCTGATCCTGACGATGCGGCAGAACCAGAAGTATTTCCCGCTCTTTGACGATGCAGGCAAGCTGCGGCCGCGGTTCCTGATGGTCTCGAACATGCGCGCCGCGGATCCGCGCCACATCATCGCCGGTAACGAACGCGTGGTGCGACCGCGCCTGGAGGACGCACGTTTCTTCTATAACCAGGACCGCAAGCTGCGGCTGGAAGCGCGCGTGCCGCAGCTCGCCAAGGTCGTGTACCACGGCAAGCTTGGTTCGCAGCTCGAGCGCGTCGAGCGCATTCAGCTACTCGCCGGCAGGATCAGCCGTGCGCTCAAGACCGACGCGGCACTCGCAGAGCGAGCAGCGTGGTTGTCGAAGGCAGATCTGTCGACTGGCATGGTGGGTGAGTTTCCCGAGCTGCAGGGCGTAATGGGCCGCTATTACGCGCTGCACGACGGCGAGCCGCAGGAGGTCGCCAATGCTATCGAGCAGCACTATCGGCCGCGCTTCGCCGGCGACGCCCTGCCGGAGAGCTTGATCGCCTGCTCAGTAGCGCTCGCGGACAAGCTCGATACACTGGCGGGCCTCTTCGGAATCGGGCAAGCGCCCACCGGCGAGAAGGACCCCTTCGGTCTTCGCCGAGCGGCCCTGGGTGTCACCCGCATCCTGGTGGAGCGGCAGCTCGCGCTTCGCCTGTCTGACCTGATCAAGGGCGCATTCGAGGGAAGACCGCAACTCGGCAAGGCACACACCGAGCTTCAGAGTTTCATATATGACCGGGCGCGGGGTTACTTCCGCGAACAGGGTTACTCGGCCAATGAAGTCGAAGCGGTGTTCAGTCTCAGTCCGATGCAGCTCGATCTCATCCCGAAGCAGCTCCAAGCCGTGCGCGCCTTTGCCGCGCTGCCGGAAGCGGAAAGCCTCGCCGCTGCGAACAAGCGCATCGGCAATATCCTCAAGCAGGCTGGTACGGTGCCCGCTGAATACGATCTCGGCCTGATGCTGTTGCCCGAGGAGAAGAGTCTCGCGACGACGTTCGGTCGCCTGCAGCCCGACGTCGAGAAGGCCTTCGGCGCGCTCGATTACACCGGCGCGCTGAAGGCGCTGGCGACGCTGAAGGCGCCGGTGGATGCATTCTTCGACAAGGTGATGGTGATGGACAAGGATCCGCGCGTGCGCGCCAACCGCATCGGCTTTCTCGGTAAGCTGCACGGCACGATGAATCGAATCGCCGATCTCTCGAAGCTCGCGGCATGAAGCTCGTCATCCTGGACCGCGACGGCACGATCAATTACGACAGCGAGCACCACATCAAGTCGCTGGACGAATGGCGCCCGATCAAGGGCAGCCTGGAAGCGATCGCGCGCCTGACGCAGGCGGGCTACCGCATCGTCGTCGCCACCAACCAGTCCGGCATCGCGCGCGGACTTTTCACCACGCGAACGCTCTTCGATATCCACGAAGCGCTGCAGCGCGCGGCCGTGCAGGCGGGCGGACGCGTCGATGCCTTCTTCTTCTGCCCGCACGCGGCCGACGCCGCCTGCCAGTGCAGGAAGCCCCAACCGGGCATGCTGCTTGAGGTAGCGCGGCGCTTCAACATCGCGCTCAAGGACACCTACATGGTGGGCGACGGCCTGCGCGATGTGCAGGCCGCCGCCGCCGCCGGTGCGCGCCCGGTGCTGGTGCTGACGGGCAAAGGACAGAAAACGCAGGCCGAGGGCAATCTGCCGCCCGGCACGCAGGTATTTCCGGACCTCGCCGCGTTTGCCGAACACCTGGCCCCATGACGTGGCTGCGCTCGGGCCTCTTTGCGCTCGCGCAGCTCATCGTCACACCGCCGTATGCGCTGCTTGCGCTCGCCACGTTTCCGCTGCCGCGCCTGTGGCGCTATCGCATCATCTCGGGCTGGTCGCGGCTCAATGTCTGGCTCGCGCGCGCGTTGCTCGGCATCGACTGGCGGGTGGAGGGCCGCGAGCATCTGCCGGATCGTCCGGCGGTTATCCTCGCCAAGCACCAATCCGCATGGGAGACCATGGCCTTCCAGCTGATCTTTCCGCCGCAGGTACATGTGCTGAAGCGCGAGCTCCTCTGGATTCCCTTTTTCGGCTGGGGGCTCGCGCTGATGAGCCCGATCGCGATCGACCGCGCGCGCGGCGTGGCGGCGTTGCGCGCGATTGCACGACGCGGGCGGGAGCGCCTGGCGCAGGGGTTCTGGGTGGTGATCTTTCCCGAGGGAACGCGCGTGCAGCCGGGTGAGCGCCGCGCCTATCAGCTCGGCGGCGCCTGGCTCGCCACCGCCGCCGGCGTGCCGATCGTGCCGGTCGCGCATAACGCCGGCCTCTTCTGGCCGCGCAACGCTTTTCGCAAGCGCCCGGGCACCGTCACCGTGCGCATCGGCCCCGCCATCGAGGCGGCCCATCGTGACCCCAAGACGGTGAACCAACTGGCAGAGGAATGGATCGAGGAACAGCAGAAGGCGCTTTGCTGATCGAGCTGGGCGGCCGGCTCATCGAATACCACTTCGCACGCCGCCGGCGCCGCACGCTGGCGATCACCGTGGATGCGACCGGCCTGCGGGTGTGCGCGCCGCTGCGCGCGCCGTGGCGCGAGATCGAGGCCTTCCTGCGCGACAAGCAGCGCTGGATTCTCGCCAAGCTCGATGCCTGGTCGCGCGTGCCGCGTTCACCCGTGCTGCACGGCGTGAGCGGCGAGACCCTGCCGCTCTTCGGCGCACCCACCACGCTGGAAGTGCGCCCCGGCCGGCGCCGGGTCGTCGAGCAAGGCAGCCAGCTCATCGTGCACGCGCGCACGCGTCCGCTCGATGTGCTGGTCGCTTGGCTCAAGCACCGGGCGCTCGATGCGCTGGCGCCGCGCACCGGCCACTACGCCGCCGTGCTCGGCCTGCCGGCGCCCCGCGTCGCGCTCTCGAACGCGCGCACGCAATGGGGTGTGTGCACCGAGGGCGGCGCCATCCGGCTCTCGTGGCGCCTGGTGCACGTCGAGCCGCGGCTTGCCGATTACGTGGTGGCGCACGAAGTCGCGCACCTCGTCGAGATGAACCATTCGCGCCGCTTCTGGAGCCTGCTCACACGCCTCTATCCCGGCTGGCGCGAAGCGCGCGAGCGCCTCGAGCTCGCCGCTGCCACCCTTCCCGTCCTGAAAGGCACCCGATGAGAATCCTGCACACCATGCTGCGCGTCGGAAACATGGAGCGCTCGGTCAAGTTCTACACCGAGGTGCTCGGCATGAAGCTCTTGCGCACTACCGACCGGCCCGAGCAGAAGTATTCGCTGGCGTTCGTTGGTTACGACGACGAAAAGCGCTCGGCGGTGCTCGAGCTCACCTACAACTATGGCGTCGAGCGCTACGAGCTCGGAGGCGCCTTCGGCCATGTCGCGATCGGCGTGCCGGACGTCGCCGGCGCCTGCGAGCGCGTGCGCAAGGGCGGCGGCAAAGTGACGCGCGAGCCGGGCCCCGTCAAAGGCGGCACCTCGGTGATCGCCTTCGTCGAGGATCCGGACGGCTACAAGATCGAGTTCATCGAGACGCGATAAGCGCGCTGAGGCGCGCATAGTCGGCCGGGCTCAGGTTCTCCGGCCGCAGCCTCGCGTCGATGCCTGCGGCTGCCAAGTCGATATCCGGCAGGGCGTTGCGCAACTGCTTGCGCCGAGCGGAGAACGCGCGGCGCAGCAGGTCCTCGTCGATCGCCAGCATCGCCCGCAGCGGCGTCAGCCGCACCACCGCCGATTCCACCTTGGGCGGCGGGCGGAATGCGCCCCTCGAGACGGTGAAAAGCTTTTCCATGGCGAAGCGCGCCTGCAGCGCCACCGACAGGCGGCCGTAGTCGGACGTCGATGGCGCGGCCACCATGCGCTCGACGACCTCGAGCTGCAGCATGAAATGCATGTCGCGCACCCGGTCGGCATAGCGGGCGAGTTGAAACAGCAGCGGTGTGGAAATGTTGTACGGCAGATTGCCGACGAGGCGCATGCCGGCCGGCAGACGGGCGAAGTCAAACGCGAGCGCGTCGCCTTCGTGCAGCGTAAGCCCCGGTAGCTCGCGCAGCCGCGCGGCGAGATCGCGGTCGACTTCGATGGCATGGAGCGCTTGCGCCCGCTCGAGCAGCGGCCGCGTCAGCGCGCCTTCGCCGGGGCCGATCTCGACCAGGACATCGCCCGGCTGCGGCGCGATCGCATCGACGATGCGCGCAAGGACCCGCGGGTCGTGCAGAAAGTGCTGCCCGAACCTCTTACGCGGTCGATGCGAGCTCGATCGCAAGCTCGAGCGCCTCGCGCAGGCTGCCGGGGTCGGCGCGGCCGCTGCCGGCGAGATCGAGCGCCGTGCCGTGATCGACCGAGGTGCGCACGAACGGCAGCCCGAGCGTCACGTTGACGCCGCGACCGAACGAGGCGTACTTGAGCACCGGCAGGCCCTGGTCGTGGTACATCGCCAGCACCGCGTCGGCGTTTTTCAGCCGCTCGGGCACGAACAGCGTATCGGCCGGAATCGGCCCGCTCGCGTCGATGCCCGCGGTGCGCGCCGCTGCGATGGCCGGCCGGACCACCTCGATGTCCTCGCGCCCCAGGTGACCGGACTCGCCGCTGTGCGGATTGAGGCCGGCGACCAGGATGCGAGGCTGCGGCAGGCGAAAGCGCTGGCGCAGGTCGCGATCGAGAACGCGCAGCGTTTTCAACAGCGAATCGGCGGTAATGGCGCGCGGCACGTCGCTAAGAGGGAGATGCGTGGTGGCGAGCGCCACGCGCAAGCCTCCACCGACCAGCATCATTACCACGTGCTCGGTGGCCGCGCGCTCGGCGAGGTATTCGGTGTGGCCGGTGAAGGCGATACCGGCATCGTTGATCACGCTCTTCTGCACCGGCGCGGTGACCATCGCAGCGAACTCACCTTGCAGGCAACCGCTGATCGCGCGGTCGAGCACGGCGAGCACATAGCGCGCATTGGCGGCATCGAGCCTGCCCGGCGTCGCCGGCCGCGCGAGCGGCACGTGCTCGACGCGCGGCGCACCCGCGAGCAGCGTGCGGTCGCCGATGACGACGAGCTCGGCATTGCGCGCTTCGCGCGCCACGCGCACGCAGAGCTCCGGGCCGACGCCGGCAGGCTCGCCGGAAGTGAGGGCGATGCGCGGCTTAGCGCTCCTCAAGCCGCAGCTCGACGTAGGTCTGGTCGCGCAGCTGCCGCAGCCATTCCTGGTAGGCCTCGTCGGCCTTGCGCTCGCGCAGCGCCTGGCGCGCCTGCAGGCGCTTGCGCTCCGGCGAGAGGTCGCTCGAGCGGCGCTCGAGCACCTGGATCAGGTGATAGCCGAAGGGCGTGCGTACCGGCTGGCTGATCTCGCCCACTTTCAGCTCCTGATAGGCGCGCTCGAACTCCGGCACCGTGTCGCCCGGGTAAATCCAGTCCAGCTCGCCGCCGCGAGCCGCGGTGCCGTCGTCGGAATTGGCGCGCGCAAGCTCGGCAAAATCGGCGCCACCGGTGACGATGCGCTCGCGCAGATCGAGGAGCTTGCGACGTGCTTCCGCCTCGGACACTGCCTCGTTGGTGCGGATCAGGATGTGGCGCAGGCGGGTCTGCAGCACCGGCGCCTCGGCACCGGCGCCGCGGCGGTCGATGAGCTGCACAATATGAAAGCCGGCCGGACTGCGCAACGGCGGGGTGATCTCGCCCGGATTCATCTTGGCGAGTGCATCGGCGAAGATTTCGGGCAGCCGCTGATGGCTGCGCCAGCCGAGGGCGCCGCCCTGCAGCGCGTCCGGCGCATCGGAGTACGCCGCGGCGACGCGGGCGAAAGGCGAGCCGCCCTTCACTTCGGCCGCCGCCTGCTCGGCGCGGCTGCGCGCCTCGCGGATGCGCTCCGGGCTTGCACCTTCGGGCACGCGCACCAGGATATGCGCGAGGTTGTATTCGCTGCGCTCGTCCGGGCGATTTTTCGCCTGCTCGAGGAAGAGATCCACCTCAGTATCGCTCACCTGGACCTTGTTCTCGACTTCGCGCTCGCGCAGGCGCGCCATGATCATCTGGCTGCGGACGTCGCTGCGCCACGCGTCGAAGACGACGCCGTCGGATTCCAGCGCCTTGCGAAAGTCGGCGAGCGTCATGTTGTTCGACTGCGCGATCCGCTCCACCGCGCGGTCGAGCTGCAGCTCGTCGATGCGGATGCCGGTCTCGCGAGCGAGCTGCAATTGCGCCTTGTCGAGGATCAGGCGCTCGAGCATCTGCCGCTCGAGCACCGGGCGCTCCGGGGCGGGCGTGCCCTGGCGGCGCAGCTGCCGCTCCGCCATGCCGACTGCCTCGTTCAGCTCCGAATAAGTGACGACGTCCTTGTTCACCACCGCGACGATGCGGTCGACGAGCGTGACGGCGTGCGCGCTGCCAACGACGGCCAGCGCGGCGAGGAGGATGATGACCTTTCGCATCTAGAACACCTGTTCAAACGGCAACCGCGACCGGGCATTTGGCGGCGCCAGCGCGGGATCGGTACGGTTGATCACGGAATAACCCGGTATATCCCTTCTCAATAGCTGCAAGGCCTCGGCCGTGCCGATCTGCCCGACGCCGGTGAACTCGAGCTGGAAGATGAACGTCGTCGAGGTGACCTCGGCCGCCGCCTGCAGGCGCTGCACGACGAAGCGAAACACCCAGCAGCCCGCGTTGTACTCGGCACCCGCCAAGCCTTCGAGCAGCCGCTTGTCGAAGAACGAGTAATTGTAGCGGCCCACCGCGTACCAGCCCGCGGCCACCGGCCACTGTCCGGAGATATCGATCTGGCGCAGGAGATCGCGCTGAAAGCGGTAGCTGGCATTGAAGAGCTTGGCGACTTCCGGCGCGTAGCGCATGCCGATGCTGTAGCGCTCGACGCGATGATCGTAAGGATTGTATTCGGTCGTGGCGTCGAACGAGAGGTTCTGCCGCGGCCGGCCACCGAGCGAGGCAAGAATGTCCGATTCGCGCGAAGTCCTTAAGGTGGCATCCGGCGTCAGCGCCACGCGCTCGTTGCGGAAGTAGAAGCGTTGGCCGAGCGTGCCCCGCAGGAGCTCCTGGCCGTCCGCCTGCAGGAAACG
The DNA here is from genome assembly GCA_035652275.1 of Burkholderiales bacterium. GTDB lineage: Bacteria > Pseudomonadota > Gammaproteobacteria > Burkholderiales > SG8-39 > SCGC-AG-212-J23. Next base: position 4,628 of record DASREB010000177.1, on the reverse strand, counting down.
CGTGGTGGCGGCAAGGGTCACCTGGTTGGCATCGCCGAAGCGATCACCGCCGACGAAGCGGTTCTCGGTGAAGAGCTGCGGATAGTTGAAGTCGGCAAGCGCCGTATCGAAGATCGGGATCTGATTCTGATTGTGGTAAGGCGCGTAAACGTAGAAGAGCCGCGGCTCGAACGTCTGCGTAAGCGAGCGGCCGCCGAAGCGGGTCGGCCGCTCGAACACGAGTCCGCTGTCGAGGCTCGCCCAGGGCACGGTCATGGACGGCGCGGTCGCCGCGTCCGGGGTCGACTGGTCGAGCTGATAGCCCGCATAGCGCAGGCCGGCCTTCGGCGTGACGAACCAGCCGGGCGCGATGCGCGGCATGCTGAGCACGGGATTCACGCTGGTGCGCGAACCCTCCACCATGGTCGGGTGCACAAAGCGCACGTATTCGGCCGGCAGGTTGGTATCGAAGCGCCCGGCGAGGTCGTTGAAGGTGGCGGCGGCGCTCAGCTGCGGCACGCGGTGGTACGGCGGCACGATCGGCGCGAGCGGATCCTGCAGCGTCTGGAACTTCTGCACGCGCACCTGCGCGCTGTAGCTGCCGGCCGCCGGCAAGCCGCCCGTCTTGGTGAGATAGGCGTCCTGCGGCAGGTTGCCGACCGAGACCTGCTTCACCTGGCTCGCGAGATCGACGAAATAGCGGTCATCCGAGACCTTGTTGTAATCGACGTTGCCGGTGAGACCCGGGCGGAAAGTCTGCGCGTGCTGCCATGAGAGGCCGGTGCGATTGGCGTTGAACACCGGATCGTGCGGCAGATATTCGTAGCGAAATTCGCCCGCGTACGGGCGTTCGAGGTAGCGCAAATCGCTCTTCAGCTGGAAGCCGCGCCGCGCCATCCACACCGGCGTGAACGTGGCGTCGCGCTCGGGCGCGATGTTCCAGTAGTACGGAATGCCGAATTCCAGTCCGCGCGTGGTGGTCTGCGAGTAGTACGGCGTGAGAAAGCCGCTGCGGCGCCGGTTCTCGAGCGGAAAGCTGGCGTAGGGAAATGCGAGGATCGTGTGATCGAAGAAGCGCAGGCGCGGCTGGTTGGCCTTGCCCTCGTCGGCGTTGTAGTCGAGGTCGAGCTGCGTCGCCTCGAGAAACCAGTCGTCCTGGCCAGGCTGGCAGGTGGTGAAGCGCGCGTTGAACAACCGGTAATGGCTCGGGCCGAGGAACTCCATGCGGTCCGCATTGCCGCGCGCCGGCCGCTCGCGTTGCAGGAGGAAGCCCGGGTTGTCAAAGGTTCCCGTGTCCTCGAGCGTGTTGTACTCGAGGGTCGGCCCGAAGAAACGATCGACGCCGCTTTGCAGCCGCACGCCGCCGGTGCCCTCGAGCTCGCCGAACTCGCGGTTGTAGCGCAGGAACTGGCCGAACACGCTCACGTCGCCGCGCCGGATCTCGGCCGCGCCGCGCGCGCTCACCTCGAGGTCGCTCACGCCCTCGATCTTCTGCGCATCGATGGTGGTCGGTTCCGGCTGCTCCGACTGCTGGCCGAGCGCGCTTCCCGCGGCGGCGAGCGCAATGGCCAGCGTCGCGAGGCGAGATGACATCGGCGGCCGGAGCGCTTTTAGTCGGATGTTAGAATTTTCAATCATACACGCCGATGATCGCCGCTCGCGCCTGGAGCGCTGGCTACACGAGGTGCTGCGCGGCGCGCCCTTCGCGCTGACGCCGGCATCCGAGGACGCGAGCTTTCGCCGCTACTTCCGCGCCACGCTCGACGACGGCGCGAGCTTCGTCATCATGGATGCGCCTCCGGAGAAGGAGGACTGCCGGCCGTTCGTGCACGTCGCACGGCTGCTGCACGGCGCCGGGGTGCACGCTCCCGAAGTGCATGCGGCAGACCTTGCGGCCGGGTTTCTGCTGCTCTCCGATCTCGGCACACGCACCTATCTCGCCGAGCTCAATGCGGGCAACGCCGACGCACTGATGCGCGATGCGATCGAGGCGCTGGTGCGCTGGCAGCTCGCCACGCGGCCGCATGAGTTGCCGCCGTACGATGAGGCGCTCCTGCGGCGCGAGATGAACCTCTTTCCGGAGTGGTACGTCGGGCGCCACCGCGGCCTGACGTTGAACCCCGCGCAGGCGCAAGTGCTGGAAGGCATCTTTGCCACGCTGGTGAAGAGCGCGCTTGCGCAGAGCGCCGTGTATGTGCATCGCGACTATATGCCGCGCAATCTCATGGTGAGCGCGCCCAATCCGGGCGTGCTCGACTTCCAGGACGCGGTGATCGGGCCGATCAGCTACGACATGGTCTCGCTGGTACGCGACGCCTTCATCAGCTGGGAAGAGGAGCGCGTGCTCGATTGGAGCGTGCGCTACTGGGAGAAGGCGCGTGAAGCGCGACTGCCGGTACCGAGCGAGTTCGCCGAGTTCTGGCGCGCGTTCGAGTGGATGGGCCTGCAGCGGCACCTGAAGGTGCTCGGCATCTTCGCGCGCATCAATTACCGCGACGGCAAGCCGAAGTATCTCGAGGACACGCCGCGCTTCCTGCGCTATGCGCGCGCCGTGGCGGAGCGTTATCGCGAGCTCGCGCCGCTCGCCCGTCTGCTCGACCAGGTGCAGGCATGAGGGCCATGCTGCTAGCGGCCGGACGCGGCGAGCGGCTTCGGCCGCTGACCGAGCACACGCCGAAAGCGCTGGTCGCGGTCGGCGGCAAGCCGCTCATCGGCTGGCATCTCGAGCGGCTCGCGGCCGCCGGCTGCCGCGAGGCTGTGATCAACGTCTCGCACCTGGCGCAGCAAATCATCGACCATGTCGCCGACGGTCGGCGCTACGGCCTGAGCGTGCGCTATTCGCGCGAAGCGGAGCCGCTCGAAACCGCAGGCGGCATCGCGACTGCGCTGCCGCTCCTTGGCGAGGCGCCCTTTCTGCTGGTGAACGCCGACATCTATTGCGAAGTGCCGTTCCGGCCGCTGCTCGGTCACGAGCTCGGCCGCATGCTCGCCCACCTCGTGCTGGTGCCGAATCCGGCGCACCGCGCGAAGGGCGATTTTTCGCTGGCCGGCCGGCGCATCGGCAACGCCGCCTCGCCGCGCTACACTTACGCGGGCGTTGCGGTGATGTCGCCGCAACTGGTGGCCCCGGTGGAACGCGGCAAGAAGGCGCCGCTTGCGCCGCTGCTATACGACGCCGTAGGTGAAGAGCGGCTCTCGGGCGAACTCTTCACCGGACTGTGGCAGGACGTGGGCACCGCCGAGCGCCTCGCCGAGCTCGCAGCACAACTTGCATCGCGACCATGAAACCCGCCGACCATCTCGCTCTCCATGCAACCCGCAGGCAGCGGCTCGCCGCGCTGATGCAGGAAGGCGTGGCGCTCGTCGCCACGGCGCCCGAGCGCGTGCGCAATCGCGACAGCCACTACCCGTATCGCTTTGATAGCTACTTTTATTACCTCACCGGCTTCATCGAGCCCGAAGCGGTGCTCGTGGTGATCGCCGGCAAGGCGCCGAAGTCGATTCTCTTCTGTCGCAATCGAGACCCTGAGCGCGAAACCTGGGACGGCTTTCGCTACGGGCCCGACGCGGCGCGCGAGCGCTTCGCCTTCGATGAAGCGCATTCGATCGGCGAGCTGGACGAGGTACTGCCGAAGCTGCTCGAAGACCAGCCGGTGCTTTATTACCCGGTCGGCGCCGAGGCCGATTGGGACGCACGCGTGATGCGCTGGCTCAACATCGTGCGCGCGCGGAGCCGCGCCGGCGTCGCCGCGCCCGATCGGCTGCACGACGTGCGGGCGCTCCTCGACGACATGCGTCTCGTCAAGGACGAGCAGGAGCTCGGCACCATGCGCCGCGCCGCGCGCATCGCCGCGGCTGCCCACCGGCGCGCCATGCAGGCCGCGCGGCCGGGGCGCATGGAATACGAGATCGAGGCCGAGCTGCTGCACGAATTTCGCCGCAATGGCGCGCAATTTCCAGCCTATTCGCCGATCGTCGCCGGCGGCGCGCATTCCTGCATCCTGCATTACGTCGCCAACGACGAGCGCCTGCGCGACGGCGATCTCCTGCTGATCGACGCCGGCTGCGAGCTCGATGGCTACGCCTCCGACATTACGCGCACCTTCCCGGTGAGCGGCCGCTTCAGCGGTGCGCAGCGCGATGTCTACGAGCTGGTGCTCGCCGCGCAGCGCGCAGCGATGGACAAAGTCAAGAGCGGCAACGCCTGGAACGAGCCGCACGACGCCGCGGTGCGCGTGCTGGCGCAGGGCATGCTGGACCTCAAGCTCCTTTCCGGCTCGCTCGATGAAGTGCTGGAGAAGGAGACCTACAAGCGCTTCTATATGCACCGCACCGGGCACTGGCTCGGCCTCGACGTGCACGATGCGGGCGAATACAAGCGCCAGGGCAACTGGCGTCGCCTCGAAGCCGGCATGGCGTTGACCGTGGAGCCCGGGCTCTACATCCGCGCGGCCGATGACGTGCCCGAGCGCCTGCGCGACATCGGCGTGCGCATCGAAGACGACGTCGTCGTCACCGATGGTGAATGCGAAGTGATCACGTCTGAGGCGCCCAAGCGGATCGACGACGTCGAAGCGCTGATGCGCGATGGGCGTTCAGCCCCTTGATGTCCTAGTCCGCGGCGCAGGACCGGTGGGCTGCACTGCCGC
>DASREB010000176.1:0-8879 GCA_035652275.1 Burkholderiales bacterium | reverse complement strand
GAATTCGCTTTCTGGCTGCGCGCCACAAGCCGGGCATCACCGATGCGCTCTGCCCAGGCAGCGAAGCCGTCGGTCGGCCCGCGCCAGCGCAGCGAGTCCACATCCGCAAAAAGCGGCGCATCGGTTCGCAGCGTGGCGAGGCGCTTGAAGAGCAGCGCCTGATCGCGGCGCTCGCCGGCCAGCACTTCGGACGGGAAATCTTCGATGGGGCCATGGCGGTTGATGAGCCGCACGGCGGTGACCTCGCCGATGCCGGAGAGGCCGGGATAGCCGTCCGCCGTATCGCCGACCAGCGCCAGCAGGTCCGGTATGCGCTCGGGGTCGACGCCGAACTTCTCGCGCACCGCGGCCGCATCGCGCATCTTGTTCGCCTTGCGGTCCATCTGCACCACGCGCTCACCGCGCACGCATTGCGCGAGATCCTTGTCCGGCGTCCAGATGCAGACCTTGGCCACGCGCTCGTCCGCCGCGGCGAGATGGGCGGCAGAGGCAAGCCCGTCGTCCGCTTCGAGCTCGATCATCGGCCAGACCGCGACGCCCATGGCGGCGAGCGCCTGTTCGAGCGGATGGAACTGCGCAAGCAGCGCCGGCTCCATGCCGGCGCTCGTCTTGTAGCCCGGCCACAGCTGATTGCGGAACGATTCGATCACGTGGTCGGTGGCCACGCCGAGATGCGACGCGCCCTTCTCGATCAGCTGCAGGACGGTGTGCAGCACGCCGCCGACGGCGCCCAATGGCGGATCCTGCTTGCGGAAGCGGCGCAGGCCGTAGAAGTGGCGGAAAAGCTCGTAGGTCCCGTCGATGAGATGGACGACCATTCAGGCAGATGCCGTACAACGTACAGAATTAGAAAAAACGGATCGACGGGTCGCGCTTGATCTGCTCGATGAGGGCGACTTCCCAGGCGAGGTAGTCGCGTGCGTGCTGCTCGAAGCTCGCCTCATGGTCATAGGGCTTGTACCAGACGTCATCGCGCGCCGTCGTGGCGCGCTCGCTGCCGGATTCCCAGGGGCCCGCCCAGGCGGCGTTGCCGCCATCGAGCACCCGCACCTGCGCCTTCGGCCAGAGCGCTGCGACTTCGGGCGCCGCGAGATGCGCGAGCACGCCATCCTCCGAGGTGAGGATCAGCACCCGCGGCTCGCCGCCGATCGTGGCGTGCGCTTCGGCGAGCCGTGAGCGCACCACCCACCACGCGCCGGGGATATGGCGGTGGTGAAAGCGCAGGCTGGTCGAGAAATCGAGCAGCGTGCCGCCCGCCTGGCTGGTGATCGCCCAGGGCTTGTAGCGCACCGCCGGCTTGCGCGGTCCGCTCTCGCCTGGCAGGCCGGCGGCGTCGGCGAGCACATAGACGTCGTGCCAGCCCATTTGGTTGAGCCATGAGGCGGTCATCACGGCACGCACGCGCTGCGGATCGATGAGAACGACGCGCGCGTGGCGCACCGCCATGTACTCGTCGGTGGCCTGCACCAGCTGCCCGCCGGCCGCATGGCGTGAGCCGGCGATGTGCGCAGTCTCGAATTCTTCGCGCGTGCGCACGTCGAGCAGATAAGTGGTGCGCCGCTCATCGCGCAGCCAACGCTGCACGGCGCCGACATCGGTGAACTTCACGCCGTAGCGCTGCGCAACCTGCTCAGCAGCCGCGAGCGCTCTCGCGCGGCCTGCGGGTGATGGATCGTCGGCGCGCCGCGATGCACCGCGCTCGCAGCCGTAGCCCGCGAGTTCCCAGCCCATGGTGCCGTCCTTCAGCGCCACCACGCGATTCGCGATGCCGGCATTGCGCAGCGACTGGCAGCCGATGATGCTGCGCGTGCGGCCGGCGCAATTCACGACAACCAGCGTGCCCGGATCCGGCGCGAGGTCGTGCACGCGATAGGCGAGCTCGGCGCCCGGCACGTCGACACCGCCGGGAATGCACATACGCTGGTACTCCTCGAACGGCCGCGAATCGAGCACCACCATATCGGCCTTGGAGGCTTGCAGCTCGCGCAGCTCGGCCGCGCTGACCCGCGGTGTTTCGTAACGGTGCTCGACGAATTCACCGAAGGCCTTCGACGGCACGTTGATGCCGCTGAAAAGCTCGCCGCCTGCGGCCTGCCAGGCGGCGTAGCCGCCGTCGAGCTCGGTCACGTCGCTGTAGCCGAGCTCGCCGAGGCGCACAGCCGCCTTGGCCGCTAGCCCTTCACCGCCATCGAACACGACGATCGGGGCGCTATGCCGTGGCACGAGGTCGGCGATCAGCATTTCCAGCCGGGAAAGCGGCGCCGAGCTGGCGTAGAACGGATGGCCGCGGTAGTGCACGCCCTGCTCGCGCACATCGAGGAGCGCGAGCTCGCCGTGGCCGGCGAGCCGGCGGCGCAGCTCTGCAGCAGAAATCGGTGTCAGGCACCGATTTCCGATTTGCTTGCTCATATCACCGGGAGCCTGCGAAATCGGTGCCTGACCCCGATTTCTACCGCGCTTCGCGGATGTCGGAGTGCGGCGGGAACACCTTCCAGGCGCGCTCTTCGGCCTTGTAGTACTCGCGGTGGTCGAGCTGTTCGAGCGCGAGGCCGTACATGTGGAAGTTGACGAGCGGCGCGGAGATATGGATCGAGTGCAGGTCTTCGGGCATGAAGGCGACGCCGGTTCCCTGCTTCACCACCGCGCTGCCGGTCTGGCGAACGCCGTCCTCCGCGCGTTCGTAGAAGCGGTTCAGCTCTTCGCCGCTCACACCGACGATCACCGCCCAGGTAGTGTGGTTATGCGCCGGAGTGCCGTAGTTGCCGAAGGAGGAATTCACGTACAGCGCGAAGCGGTGATCGGCGTCCTCGGATACCCGGTAAAGACAGGAATTGCGCTTGCCGCCAGGCGCCGGCGGCGCGAAATCGGACGCGATGAACAAGTCTTGCCGCGCTGCAAGGCGCATCAGCCGCTGCTTGATCTTCTCGAGGCTCATGCGGGTGACACCATCGCTGCGCTCGATCGCGCGGACATCGGCGACGGCGGCAGCGATCTCTCGTTTTCGGGCTATCGCACGCTCATCCATGGGAGTAGATTATGCCTCCCCAGTCCACTTCCCAGGAGGAGGCAACCATGGCGATCAAGGCGAGCCGCATCGACGTATGGATGACCATCATCGACGATCGTGCGGGGGGCGCGGCGGAGAAGCTCGAGGCGCTGGCGAAAGCGGGCGCGGATCTCGAGGTGGTGTTCGCGCGCCGTACCCCGGAGCAGCCGGGCCAGGGAATTCTGTTCGCCGGCCCGATCGAGGGCGCGAAAGTGACGCGCGCAGCGCAGGAAGCGGGCTTCAAGCGCTCCGAAAACATCCACGGCATCCGCATCGAGGGCAGCGACAAGCCGGGACTCGGCGCGAAAATCGCGCGCACCGTCGCGGAGAGCGGCGTCAGCCTGCGCGGCCTCAACGGCATGGCGGTGGGAAAGAATTTCTTGAGCTTCGTCATGTGCGACACGCCGGACGATGCGGCGAAGGCGCTGAAGGCGTTGCGCAAGCTGTAGAGAAGCGACCAAGCGTCGTTCCCGGGCAAGCGCGAACCCACGGTTACGCGCTTTCGCGGGGGCGACGGTTTCTGCGCTTTCCCTAGCGAACCTTGTAGATCTCTTCCTCGAACGCGCCGCGCCACACGAGCAGCGAGGCGCGGCGCCGGCCCGGCTCGGAGGTGAGCCGGGCGCGCTCGTCCGCGCTTTTCCAGTCGACCGTGACGGGCGTGGGCGGCACCCGCGGCGTCGGCGCCGGCGGCTCCCTGAGCGGCTTGCCGTAGCGCGTCTGCAGATACTTCAGTATGGCCGGCGTGTCGCGCTGATCGAAGCGCACGTCGAAGCCCTCGACCGAATCGCCCTTCAGATAAAACGTGACGCTCGCATCAATGCCGCCGAACGTGATGCGCGAATCGTCGCAGCGGCGATCCGCCGCGCGGCTCGGCCACTCGAGCGCGCGGCAATGCGCGTTCGGGAAGCGTTGCTTGATGTCGGGCTCGCTCGCGCCGAGCTTCACCTCGTTCACGTCATACGCAGCGCTCGCCGCGCTTGCAACCAGCGCAAGCATAAATGGGGTCAGACCCCATTTATCGTTCACGTCGCAGTGAGCCGTCCGCCGAGCATGGTGAGGCGCGCCGCCATGATAGCGAGGAACGCCTCGGTGAAGCGCCCGCGCGTGGAATCGGAAAGCGCGTCGACCGCGCCGACGCGCATGCGCATCGCCCAGCTCGGCTCGACCGCTGTCACGGTCGCGGTGCGCGGCTGGGCGTCGCGGCGCGCATAGGCCATTTCGCCGACGCATTCGCCGGGGCTCACCGCGTTCAGCAGCTTGCCGCGCTTCGTCACTTTCAGCAGCCCCGAGGCGACGATGTAGAAGTGCTCGTCCGCCGTGCCCTCCTTGATCAGGACTTCGCCCGCGGGATGCAGCGACCAGTGCGACGCGCGCACCGCTTCCCATAGCTCCACTTCGCTGAAACGGTCGAAAAACGCGAGACGCCGTGCGGCGCTGAATTTCTCCGCATCCGAGAGATCGGTCGAGCTGCGCTGCTGGCCAAGCAGGCGCGCCAGCGCCTCGGCGAAGCCGTCCCAGCTCGAGTAGCGCTCATCGCGCGTCTTGCCGAGCGCCCGCGCCACCACCTTGTCGAGCTCGGACGGCACGTCGTGGCGCAGGCTCGACGGCGCGGCCGGCGTCAGGTTGAGGATGCCGTTCACCAGCTCGTACGTGCCGCTGCCTTCGAACGGCCGCCGGCCAGTGAGCAGGTGATAGAGCACGCCGCCGAGCGAAAACATGTCGGTGCGGAAGTCCACCTCCTCGCCGCGCACCTGCTCGGGCGACATATAGGCGGGCGAGCCGACACCCGACACCTGCGTCACTTCGCTGCCCGTGAGCTGCGCCGCGCCGAAGTCGGAGACCTTGATGTCGAGCTGGGCCGGTTTTATCCCGGCGGTGAGGATGTTCGCCGGCTTGATGTCGCGGTGAACCACACCAATCGTATTGGCGAATTCAAGCGCCTTGCAGCACTTGTAGGCGATCTCGACCGCCTTCCTCGGCTGTAGCAGCTCCGCCGGTTCGCAATAGCGCGTGAGCGCCGGACCGTCCACCACCTCCATCACCAGGTAGCGCAGCGGCTCGCCGCCGGTCACGTCCTCGAGGCCGGCGTCGAGAATACTGACGATATGCGGGTGCCTGAGCTTGCCGGCAAGCGCCGCCTCGTTCTGGAAAAGGCGCAGCTGCCGCCTTGCCTGCTCAGGATCGCCGGAGAGATTCTCCAGCACCTTGACGGCGACGTCGCGCTGGCCGAACGGGTCGGTGGCGAGATACACGGAGCCGCTCGCGCCTTTGCCGAGCAGCTGCTTCACCTCGTACTTGCCGACCCGCTGGAGCATTTGTCACGCTGTAATTGTTTTTCTGGCGAAGCCATCGTACAGGTCGAGGATTCGCTCGCGCCAGCCGAAGAGCGCGTCGGTAGTGGCAAAAATCACCCGCGGGCTCATGATGCGCGCCCACTGCACTACCGAGAACAGTATGTAGTCGGCATAGGCGGGCGCGCTACCGCACACATACGGCTGGCGCTTGAGCGCCGCCTCGAGCGGCGAGAGCACGCGCTTCAGCCGCTCCTCGGCCTGCGGCGCGCCGTCGCGCGCCTGCTCGAGCGTGCATTTGAGGAAGCCTTCGAACTGCTGCCGGAAATATTGCTCATCGGCCGGATCGACACGCTCGTGCACGTCGGCAACGATCACCGGCATCATCGCCGGCACCACGGCGCGATCGATCCAGGTATTGAACGTCTGCGTCACGCCGCGGCCGATCGGGCCACCGAAAAGCGTCGCGCGCTCCGGGTACTTGTCTTCCAGGTATTCGGCGATGCGCCACGAATCGCGCACCACGCTCTCAGCATCCTTGATCACCGGCACGGTCTTGCCGCCGGAAAAGGCGATCGCTGCCTTGTCGCTCATCGCCACGGGGTTGCTGCGAAACTGCAAACCCTTGTGGCGCAGCGCCATCCGTGTGCGCCAGGAGAACAGGCTATAGCGGCGCTCGCTCTTGCCGCCAAGCTCCCAGAGCTCGATCACGCCGCCTTCTTCACGCCGACGTCCGACACCTCGTGGCTCGCCGGCCGCGCCTTGATGCGCAGGTCCTTCATCTCGGCGCGCTCGCGCAGCGCGTTGCGGAACGCCTGGTCGCGTCCGGGGAGATATTGCGCCGGCCAGTATTGGCCCAGGTGCTGGTACCAGGCCGACGCCTGCAGGGTGAAGTACGGATTCGCGAGATGCGGCCGCGCCAGCGCCACCAGATCGCATTTGCCTGCCGCGAGCAGCGTATTGACCTGATCCGGCGTCGTCACCGCACCTACTGTCATGGTGGCGATGCCGACTTCGTTACGCACCCAGTCGGCGTACGGCGCCTGGTACATGCGGCCGTAAACCGGCCGCTGATGCGGCACCGTCTGCCCGGTCGAGACGTCGATCAGATCGCAGCCCGCATCTTTCAAGGCGCGCGTAAACACCACCAGGTCCGCTCCCGACAGACCGCCCGGCGCCCAGTCGGTCGCCGAGACGCGCACCGACATCGGCTTGCGCTCCGGCCAGGCAGCGCGACAGGCGCGGAATACCTCGAGTGGAAAGCGCATGCGCTGCTCGATCGGCCCGCCGTACTGGTCGCGCCGCTGATTGGTCAGCGGGGAGATGAAGCTCGCGAGGAGGTAGCCGTGCGCCATGTGCAGCTCGAGCATGTCGAACCCCGCTTGCTCGGCGTATTGGGTGGAGCGCACGAAGTCGGCCACCACCTTGTCCATATCGGCGCGTGTCATTTCCTTCGGCACCTGCGACACGCCGTCGTAATAGGCAATCGGCGAGGCCGACAGCACCGGCCAGTTGCCGCGCTCGAGCGGATAGTCCATGCGCTCCCAGCCGAGCTGCGTCGAGCCCTTGCGCCCCGAGTGGCCGAGCTGCATGCAAATCTTCGCTTTCGAGTTCGCATGGCAGAACTCGACGATGCGCTTGAACGCGTCACGCTGCGCCTCGTTCCACAGCCCGGTATCCGCGGGTGAGATGCGCGCCTCGGGTGATGGGCAGGTCATCTCCACGTAAAGCAGGCCGGCGCCGCCGATGGCGCGGCTGCCCAGATGCACGAAATGCCAGTCCCCGGGCACGCCGTCGAGCGCCGAGTACTGATCCATTGGCGACACCACCACCCGGTTTTCGACGACCATGTCGCGCAGCCGGAACGGCGTGAACATCGGCACCGGCGGATTCTCGAGGTCGATGTCGAAGCCCTGCTTCCTTACCCGGTGCGCGAACCAGCGATGCACCCGGCGCACGAACGCTTCGTCGCGCAGCTCGAGGTTCTCCCAGGTGATCTGCTTGGAGCGCGACATGACGCCGAAGGCAAACTGCTCCGGCTCCATGCCCCAGTAGCGCTTCATGTGCTCGAACCAGGCGAGTGACACGTTCGCCGCGTGCTGCGTCTTCTCCACTTCCTCGCGCCGCGCGGTGTCGTAGACCGCGAGCGCCTGCTTCACGTCCTGGTGGCGCCGGAACGCTTCATACAGCGCGATGGCGTCCTCCATCGCGAGCTTGGTGCCCGAGCCGATGGAGAAATGCGCGGTGGCCTTGGCGTCGCCGACCAGCACCGCATTGCCCTTCACCCAGGTGCGGTTGGTGATGTTGGGGAAGTTGCGCCACAGCGACCGGTTGGCGATCAGCGGATGGCCGTCGAGCTCCTCGGCAAACACCTGCTCCAGCACCGGCAGCATCTGCTGCTCGTCGAGCTTGTCGAGGCCGAAGTTCGACCAGGTCTCGTGGTTCATCTCGATCACCCAGGTCGAGCGGTTCGCCTCGTACTGGTAGCAGTGCGCGAGCACGATGCCCTGCGGCGTCTCGCGGAAGAAGTACTTGAAGGCATCGAGCGGCCGCGTCGAGCCGAGCCAGGTGAACTTGTTCGGCCGCAGATCGACGCTCGGCTGGAAGTGCTCCTTGTACTTCTCGCGAATGCGCGAATTGATGCCGTCGGCGACCACGATCAGGTCGGAATCGGGAAACTCCTCCAGGCTTTCCACCTCGCGCTGGAAACGCATGTGCACACCGAGTTCGCGACCACGGTCCTGCAGGATGTTGAGCAGCGCGACGCGCGAACAGCCGCAGAAACCGTTGCCGCCGGAGCGCAGCGTCTGGCCCTTGTAGACGACGTCGACGTCACCCCAATAAGCGAAGCGTCGCCGGATGCGCTCGTAGGTCACCAGGTCATAGGTTTTGAACGAGTCGAGCGTCTGGTCCGAGAACACCACGCCGAAGCCGAACGTGTCGTCCGGGCGGTTGCGCTCATAGACGCTGATGTCCCAGCGCGGCCACGCCTTCTTCGCCAGCAGCGCGAAGTAAAGGCCTCCCGGCCCGCCGCCAATGACGGTCACTTTCATGGCGCCTCCGGAATTACCGCAGTCGCCTCGATCTCGAGCCGCGCCTCGGGCTCGACCAGGCCGCCGACCTGTAGCACCGCCATGGTGGGGAAGTGACGGCCCATGAGTTCGCGATAGGCTCTGCCGACGCCGACGAGCGCGCCGAGGTATTCCTGCTTGTCGATGACGTACCAGGTCAGGCGCACGAGATGATGTGGCTCACCGCCCGCCTCGGCGAGCACTTCGAGGATATTGGCGAGCGCCTGGCGGAACTGGCCGGCGAAGTCGCGCGCTTGCCATTCGCCCTGCGGCGTCCAGCCGACCTGGCCGGCGATGAACACGAGCCTGCCCTTTGCGGCGATGCCGTTCGAAAAGCCTTTCGGGCGCGCCCAGCCGGGCGGTTGCAGGATCTGCATCATGGCGCTCATTTCCCTGTCGGTCTCAGCTTGAAGCGCTGCAGCTTCCCGGTCTCGGTGCGCGGCAGCGTGTCGACGAACTCGATCGCGCGTG
>DASREB010000175.1:0-2916 GCA_035652275.1 Burkholderiales bacterium | reverse complement strand
GTGGTTCGTGCATGAACTTGTCGATCGCGTCCGCGAGCTCGGGGCCGATGCCTTCGAGCGGCACTTCGCGCGGCGGCTCGCCGCGCTTGCGGCGCTGTGCATTGTCCTTGCGCACGGCCTCTTTGTCAGCCATCAGGTCCGACCAGTCGGCCGCGCGGAACGCGGGCAGGGTGCTGAAGTGGCGCGCGAGGAGCTTCGCGACCTCCTCGCCGACGCCGGGCATGCCGAGCGCATAAATGAAGCGCGGCAGCTCGACCCGTCGCGAGCGCTCGATGCTCGCCAGCACGTTGGCCGCCGACTTCTTCCCCATGCGCTCGAGACCGGCAAGCGTCGCCGCGTCCAGCGCGTAGAGATCAGCCGGGTTGCGCACCAGCTCACGCTCCACCAGCTGCTCGACCAGCTTATCGCCCAACCCCTCGATATCCATGGCCCGCCGGCTCGCGAAGTGCAGCAGCGCCTGCGTGCGCTGGGCCTTGCAATACAGGCCGCCGGTGCAGCGCGTCGCTGCCTCCCCGGCGACGCGCACCGTGGGCGAGCCACATACCGGACAGCGGGTCGGCATCACGAACCGGTCCTCGGCGCGGCGCGGCCCCGGCGTGCGCACGCTGACGACCTCCGGAATGACGTCGCCGGCGCGCCGTATCACCACGGTGTCGCCGACCCAGACATCCTTGCGGCGCAGCTCATCCTCGTTGTGCAACGTGGCGCTGCTCACCGTGACGCCGCCGACGAACACGGGCTTCAGCTTCGCCACCGGCGTCAGCGTGCCCGTACGGCCGACCTGCACCTCGATCGCCTGGGCTTCCGTCACCTCTTCCTGCGGTGGATATTTGTGCGCCACCGCCCAGCGCGGCTCGCGCGCGACGTTGCCGAGCTCGCGTTGCCAAGCGAGGTCGTTCACCTTGTAGACCACGCCGTCGATATCGAAGGGCAGCTTCTCGCGCTGCGCGCGGATGCGCGCGTGGTACTCGATCAGGCCGGCCGCACCGTGGACCAGTGCACGACGCTTGTCGACCGGCACGCCGCAGGCTTCGATCGCATCGAGCAGCTCGCTATGCCGGCGCGGCAGCCGCATGCCACGAATCACACCGTATCCATACGCGGCAAAGGTGAGCGGCCGCTGTGCCGTGATTTTGGGATCGAGCTGGCGCACCGCGCCGGCCGCGGTGTTGCGCGGATTGATGAAGAGCTTCTCGCCGAGCTCGGCCTGGCGGCGGTTCATCTTCTCGAACGCCGCGCGCGTCATGTAGATCTCGCCGCGCACCTCGAGCACTTCCGGCGCGCCGCCTTTCAGCTTCAGCGGGATGCTGTGGATGGTGCGGACATTGGCGGTCACGTCCTCGCCCACCTCGCCGTCCCCGCGCGTCGCGGCGCGCGCCAGCATGCCGTTCTCGTAACGCAGGCTGATGGCGAGGCCGTCGAGCTTGAGCTCGGCCGCGTACTCCACCGGCGGATCGTCCGCATCGAGGCCAAGCTCGCGCCGGATGCGGGCATCGAAATTGGCGGCGCCGGTGTCTGCGGTGTCCGTCTCGGTGCGGATCGAGAGCATCGGCAGGTCGTGACGTACCGGCGCCAGGTCCTTGGCCGGCGCCCCGCCCACGCGCCGCGTGGGCGAATCGGGCGTCGCGAGCTCCGGATGCTCGCGTTCGAGCTGCTCGAGCTCACGGAACAGCCGATCGTACTCGGCGTCGGTGATCTCGGGCGCGTCCTCGACGTAGTAGAGCCGATTGTGACGCTCGATCTCGGCCCGCAGGGCCTCGACCCGCTCGCGCGGGCTCGTCATGAGAAGACGCGCAGCGCGAGCGGACTGCCGGGCTCGATGCCGCAGCCGGCGAGGCGCTCGCGTACCGCATCGAGCTCGCGCCCGACCGCCGCGAGTGCGCGCTCGTCGAGCTCATGCCCGGCATCATCGATCAGGCGGCCGCCGCGCGCGCGCGCGAGCTCGCGCCCGGCGCGCGCCATTGCCTCGTAGCTCGAGCCCGGGTTGGGCGTGCGCGCCACGTCGAGCGTCAGTGTCACGCCGTCCTCACGCGGCGTGGCCTGGAATGCGGCGCCGTCAAAACGCGCCGGCGCAGTGCCGATACCGACGACGTGCAGCGCGACCTGGATGTCGGCGTCGGCGCAGGCACGATCGAGCTCACGCGCCGCCTCGAGGGCAGCGCGCATCTCCGGGGCACTGACGCGCGCGCCGAGCTGTGCGGCCATGGTCTCGACGAGCGAGCGGAATTCAAGGAGTTCGGCATCGGCGACGACGCCATTGCGGCTCACGAGCTGGAAGGCCGCGCGTACGCGCCGCTCTTCCACAAGCAGCAGAACGCGCCGCGCGAACCGGCGTTCAACCGGTGCCCACGCCTCATTCACGAGCGCGCATGCCGCCGGGCGCGGCAGCGCAAGTTCCATGACGTAGTCGACGCGCTCGGCCGGAGCCGCACCCGGCGGCGGCGGCGGCCGGCGCGGCTCGAGCGTCGGTTCGCGGCGATGCTCCGGCAGCAGCACATCGGCATGTCCGGAGCCGAACGCGCGCTCGGCGTCGCGCCGCGCGGCGCGCTCCTGCCAGCGGTTGTAGAGCAGCACGGCGACAACCGCGAGCGCCCCGATCACGGCCAGACCGATCTGCAGCTCGGTCATGAGATCTATCGAAGACCGAAGAGCCGGTCCAACTTCAGGCTGCCAGCTCCTCCCGGATGCGCAGCGCCTCGTCGATGTCGACCGCCACCACGCGGGAGACGCCCGATTCCGGCATGGTGACGCCGATCAGCTGCTCGGCGAGCTCCATCGTGATCTTGTTGTGGCTGATGAAGAGGAATTGCGTCTGCGCCGACATCTTGCGCACCAGATCGCAGAACCGGACGGTGTTCGAGTCGTCGAGCGGCGCATCGACCTCATCGAGCAGGCAGAAAGGCGCCGGGTTGAGCT